>JANPGJ010000521.1:0-14378 GCA_031423955.1 Burkholderiales bacterium | reverse complement strand
TGCGATCCTGCTGCCGATCATCGAGATCAACCAGTTGGTGCGATAGCGCAACGACGGGTCAATCCGGTCGCACACCCGGTCGTCGCGGATGCTGCGCTGCCGCCGCTGTGGTCATTCCAGGATTTTCTCGGTACACTTCGGCAGTGACGATCAATCACACGTTGCGGTCCAGAGGCTGGTGGACCACGGGCGCGTACCGGTCGATTTGCCGGAAGTGAATCTGCCGGAGTCGAAAAGGGGTGGGCATTTGAACAGGTCGGAGGCCATCGGGGAGGCCCTGCGGCAAGCATGCCGCCGGAGTCCGGTCACGCTTGCCCTGCTGTTGGCTGCGCCGGTGTCGGCACAGGACTACGGCGCGACGGCTCCTGAAAAACCTGCCGGCCTCAACTTCGATGTCGGTGTCATGTTCGACGACAACGTGACCCGCTCCTTCGGCGCGGGCCAGAAGCTCTCGGATTCGGTGTTCACACTCAACGGGAACAAGTCGCAGATCGTGCCGCTTGGCGACAACACCCGCATGGTGGTGACCGGTTTTGTCGGCGCCGAGCGGTATCGCAAATACATCGGACTGTCCCGCGTGTTCGCTGGCGTTCAGGGGCAGTATCAGTACCGGCCTTCGGCTGACTTCGACTCCCCGATCTATGCATTGCTTGCGCGCGTATCGGGTGATGGCTACGAGACGGCGCAACGCGACGGCACGCGGTATTCACTGGCCCTGACGTACCGCAAGCCCCTGACCGACCGGATCGAACTGTTCGCCGCGCTGACCCGCAACCAGCGACACACCGCAAGCCAGGTCTTCTCGACCCGCGAGACCTCGATCCGCGCCAACCTGGACTATGCCTGGAGCAGCAAGGTGACGCTCTTCCTGACCGGCGAATACCGGCGCGGTGACGTGGTATCGACCGGCTTGCCGACGCTCGCGAATGTCGACGTCGCCACCGCAATCACCCGTGACAACGCATTTTCCGATACCGCCCGCTTCGCCTATCGCACCAATGCGGAAACCGGCCTGGCGACTTTCGGCCTGAACTACGCCATCGACGAGAAACATGCGCTTGACTTCTCGATGCGTCGCGTCAAATCCACGCCATTTATTCAGCCAAACTACAATGGCGCCGAGCATGTCAGTTATTCCGTCACCCAGTTCAGCCTTGCCTACCTGTTCAGTTTCTGACTCCGGGCTGTTCAGGCGCGCCATGCGCCGCGCCGGTTGCGCCATTGCTTGCGTATCGGCGGCGTTGCTGACGGCGTGCGGCGGCGGTGGCAGTGACAGCAATGGCGCCGTGCAAGGGGCATCAAGCGTGCTGTCGCCGCTGACATTCCTGGTCTTCCCGAATCCGCAGATCCAATCCGACGGCAGTTCGCAGGTCAATTCCGCCGCCTATGCGTCGGCGTACTACGCTGCGATCGACCCGACCAACGCGAAAGACTCATTCGCGAAATGGAAAGCCGCGAATGGCTTCGACAGCGGCACCGGCGTGCAACGCAGCGTGGTGTTTGGCGACAAGCGCGATCTCGGCTACGGCAGGCGCATGACGGTGCGCCAGAACGTCGATGGAACGGTCGCCGCGTACGTTGAGAACTACCAGGTGACAGCAGTGCTGCAGTATGGCTTCACCACCCTCAATCTTGACGCCGCGGTGGTCCAGGACGATCGCTGGAAGATCGGCATCAACGCGATCGAGTTCAGCCCCGGCCCGGCAGGCGGCGCGAGTTTCGCAAAGTTCTTCAATTTCAATGCTGTGGGCGGCGGGCGCGAGCTGATGGCCGACCTCGACGGGCGCGGTCAAAAGGCGATGCCGACCATTTGCATTACTTGCCATGGTGGTCGCGGTGATCCGCTGACTCCGCCCAATGGGGCCGGCCAACCGCTGTTTCCGCTGGTCGGAAATTCCGCTTCGCCGACCCGCGGCGATACCCAGGCCCACCTCGCGCCGCTAGAAGTCGACACCTTCGATTTTTCGAGCTCCAGCGGCTTTCGCCGGGTCGACCAGGAATCCGCTATCAAGACCATCAACCAGATGGTCCTGTGCACCTATCCCAAAACGGTCGCGGATGTCAGCCCCGAGGATACCTGTCGGCGCCTGGCGAACAACAACGAGTGGCGCGGTTCGGCCGCCGCAGTGATCAAGTCGGCATACGGCGGTAACGGCATGCCGAATGCCACTTTCGTTGACACGCTGGTCCCGGCAGGCTGGGCGACGCAAAGCGCCCTGTACCAAAATGTGGTGGTGCCCGCATGCCGCACCTGCCATCTGTCGCGCGGCACCAACAACCAGTCCGACATCGACTTCAACAGCGTCGCCAAGTTCAACAGCTACGCCGCCGACATCAAGTATCACGTCTACGACCGCGGCAACATGCCCCTGTCAAAGATCGTTTACGACAATTTCTACAGCACCAGCATGGTCGAGACCCTGGCGACCTATCTGCAAACCCTCGGGGTCAACGCACGTGACACCAGCGGCGCGGTACTGCGCCCGGGTCGCCCGGTCGCCATTCCGGGCCCGGACCGCACCGTTCCGCAGGGTGCCGTGACATTGTCGGCCAGCGGCAGCCTGTACGCCAGCAGCTACGTGTGGTCGGTCGTCTCCGGGCCGAATGGCGCGGTGCCGCCAACCAACGTCACGTTGACCGGCGCGACCACCGTCCAGCCGACATTCAACGCGACGGCCAACGGTACCTATGTGCTGCAACTGGTGGCATCTGAAGGCGCGACCCAGAGCACGCCGGTGCAGTTGCAACTGGTGGTCAACAGCGCACTGGCACCCGCGCCATCGGCGATACGGTTTTCAAGTTCGCCCACGCCGGCCTTCAACATCAAGAATGCCCTGCAAACGATCGGCTGCACCGGGTGCCACGTGGCGGGCGGCGGCCCGCCGATCTTCTTCAACAATTTCGACCGTGACGGCAGCGGCGGCGCGCCCGATGCAACCGACGACCAATGGTTTTACGCCCAGGTACGGGGTCTGGTGAACTTCACCGCCCTCGACCACAGCCCACTGCTGCGCAAACCCTCGGGACAACACCACGGCGGCGGTCTGCAGGGCGGTTTCAACACTGCGCTTGCGCCTGGCAGCGCGGGACGGGCCAATTACGACCTGTTCCTCAACTGGATTCTGAACGGCGCCCCGCAATAGGGCGCCAGCTTGGCGCATTGGCGGCTGACTGCGAGCCGCATGACTTCGCCGGGGGGGTCGTGTTCTAGTACTCGCGACGCGGCGCGTTGTAGCCGCCGCCCGGAAAGACGAACGGCGCGGTACGGCCGACCAGAGTCTCGATGAGCATGAGTTCCTGGTCGGTGTGGTTGCGAAAGCCGGCATCGCGAATATTGCGCCCGCGCTGCTCGCCGGCCACGATGAAAACCGGGCGATCATGATGCGACGCTGCAATCGTTTCCTTGCTGTCCGGATCCTCATTGGCCGCCACATCGGTCACGCCGTAGCAGGTGCAGAAATAGGTCTCGCCTGGATCTGACTCAATATAGAAGCCGGTACCGCGAATGCCCACCGTGGCGGTGGCCGTCGTCAGTTGCATATTGCGATTGCGCGATACCGACAGCAATTTCCCGGTCAACAGGCGCAGCCCGGAAATCAGGCTGGATTCCTCGCGTTCGGCTCGCATGTCGAGTTTGCTCGCCCCCCTGAGTATCATCGCATTGCCGCCGACGACGAACACGATTTCGCCGTCGCTGCCGGTCTCCACGGTATCTTTGGCGCTGATGCGGGTATCCAGCGTTGCCTGGGCGCCGTTGACTGCGACCGACCCTGACAGTCGGTGAATCGAGCGTTCCGGCGGCATCCGCACTGGACGCGTGCCGAAAAATCCGCTCTGCGCGCGCGCGTCGGCCGCACCGGCAGTAAACAAACCGGCGGACAGCGCCTGAATGAGAAATCGTCTGCGTGGATCTTCAGCTTCATCGCGACGCGTCATTTTTGTGCCTCACAACAGGATAGTCGGGGTTGCTGCCAAACGGGCGGTCGCACGCGCCACCTCTTCATTTCGTTTCGCGATCAATGCTAGCACAGCGCCGGCCCCTCCTATTCGCCGTTCAGGGGATTGAAATTGCCCGTTCGGACTCCCGGAACAGGGGAATCGCCGCCATGCGTTCGCCGCATCCGAAAATTTCCAGCGGTAAACGGATTTGGCGATTGTCAACGGCAAGTCTGCCCCACAGCACGAACACGCGTGCGGCGGCGGCGAGATGCACGCGTGCAGCAGCCCGAGAGCGGGCGGCGGCGCGCCGCCACGCCGGCATGATCATCGTTCGCCGCCAATCGTTGACTTTATTCCTCTCCTGAGGAATACTTTATGAGTTGTGGGATTGCGCCCGCAGCCTGCATTGTCACGAAAGATTCCATGAAACTTGTAATGTACCGTCAGCCGAATGCAAGTGCCCTCGCGCCAGGCGTGCTGACCGACCATGGTGTGGTCGACATCGCCCGCCAGGTGTGTCCGGGACATTCCCCGCAGTTGACGATGCAGCAGATCATCGACGACTTTGAAACCCTGCGGCCGACACTTGAAAAGGCCGCGCGCGACGAGGCCGCCCATCCACTGGAAAGCATCAGGCTCGGGCCACCGCTGCCGCGCCCGGGGAAAATCCTCGCTTGCATCGCCAACTACTGGGAGCACGCCCAGCGCGAAGCACGGCCACTTAACATGTTCATGAAGAATCCCGATGCGGTCGTAGGCCCGGGCGACACCATCCGCCTGCCCGAATTCACCGAGCCCTGGTCCTTCATGCATGAAGCCGAACTGGCGATCGTGATCAAGGGCCCGGCGAAAATGGTCAAACAGGCCGACTGGAAAAATGCCGTGTTCGGCTACACCTGCATGATCGACGTCACCGCGCGCGGCGAAGGCCGGCGTACCTGGCCGTCGAATCCGCCGATGAGTTGGCTTGGCAAGTCCTTCGACACCTTCGCGCCGCTCGGCCCGTGCATCGTCACCGCCGACGAGATCGCCAACCCGAATGACCTGCATGTGCAATTCTGGAACGATGGCCAGTTGCGCCACAACTACAACACCGACGACATGGAACACCCAGTGCCGGAAATCATCCAGTTCGCCACCACCGTGATGACCCTCAATTCAGGCGACGTGCTTTCCTGCGGCACCAATCATGAGGGTCTGGGCTTCCTGCAGGATGGCGAGACCGTCGATATCCTGATCCATGGCATCGGCGGCATGCAGTTGCATGTGACCGACCCATTGAAGCGGACGTGGGAGCGCGGCGTCTACCAGGGGCAGGACTCGACGCACCATGACGCTGTGCGGCGCCATCGTCCCCAGACAATTTTGCGGCCGACGACCAACTAGGGTAAGCCACCGCGCGCCTTGCGGCCGACAATGCCGAACGCAGCGATGCGGCCGGAGTTTCGATCCCACTTGTCGCCGGGAGCGCATTCCGCGGCGCGACGCATGAACACGGCGGCAAATGCGTTTCGCGGGACCGGGCCGGCAACCACGAAAGGCAGTTTGCGTTCCGCCGCGACTTCGTCTTGCGTGATGTTCCCGAACCCGCGTGTGCCGCCTACCGGAATCGCAACGCTGTCAGGGAGCCCGACCTCGCCCACCGCGAATTCGGCGCCTTCATGTCGTTCAGTACCCCGGCGGCAGACTCAAACTATGCGCCGCCGGCAATCCCGGACGATCTCGCGCGCCGCGTTCAATCCCGGCGCCCCGGTCACGCCGCCGCCCGGATGCGTGCCCGAACCGCACAGATACAGCCCCTTGATCGGCGTGCGGTAGTCGGCGTATCCCAGCGTCGGCCGGCTGGCGAACAACTGCTCCAGCGACAGACGGCCGTGAAAGATGTCGCCGTCGGTCAGGCCAAACCTGCGCTCAAGATCGAGCGGCGTCAACACCTGGCGGGCGATGACGCTTTTCCCGAAATTCGGCGCGAAGCGGGTTACCGTGGCGACCGCCAGATCAGCGGCGGCTTCGCGCTCATCGTCCCACGACCTGCCGTCGGGCAAGTGCGGCGCGAAGTACTGGCAGAACAGGCTGGCGACATGCTGGCCGGGCGGCGCCAGCGAATCGTCGAGCGTGCTCGGGATCAGGACTTCAACCACCGGTGAGCGCGACATGCCGGTGGCGCGGGCTTCGACATGGCCACGTTCCATGTAGTCGAGCGAAGGCGCCAGGATGATGCCGGCACCGTGGTGCGGCTGCTGGTGCGTGCCCAGGCCGCAAAGATCGGGCAGTTCGCTGAGCGCGACATTCATGCGCAGCACCCCGGAGCCGGTCTTGAATCGTTCGATGCGGCCGCGCACCTCTGGGTCCAGGTGGCGTGACTCGATCAGCTTGAGGTAGAGCAGCTTGGGGCCGACGTTGGCGGCGACCAGCCTGGCGTCGAGTTCATCGCCATTGGCCAGTACCACGCCACCGGCACGGCCGTCGCGCACCTTGACCTGGGCGACCGTCGTGTCGGTGCTGATTTGCACACCGAGTCGCGCCGCTTCCCTGGCCATCGCCTGGGTGATCGCGCCCATCCCGCCGAGCGCGTGACCCCAGGCGCCTTTTCTGCCGTTGACCTCGCCGAAACAGTGGTGCAGTTGCACATAGCCGGAGCCGGGTGCATACGGCCCGGCATAGGCGCCGACGATCGAGTCGAAGCCCAGCGCCGCCTTGATCGGTGCGGACGCGAACCAGTCATCCAGTATCTCGCCGGCGCTGCGGCCAAAAAGCTCGATCAGGTCGCGTTGCGCCTCGACCGGCAGGCCCTTCAGGCGCAGCGCCGTCTTCAGGCTGTCGACGAGGCCGCCGATGCCGCGATTCGGGTCGGGCGGCGTCACCAGAATGAGCCCGCGCAGGGTGTCTGCCAGGCGCTCAAGCATGGCGTAGTAGTCAGGCAGGCGCCTGGCGTCCGGTGCCGAGAAACGCCTGACTTCCGCCACCGTGTCCGCAAGGTTCGGACCGATACGCAGGGCATCGCCGTTTTCCAGCGGCAGCAGGTTCGCCATCGGCCGCAACACGATTTTCAGACCATGCTCGGCCAGGCGCAGGTCGCCGATCACCTGCGGGTTGAGCAGGCTCACGGTATAGCTGGCGACCGAGTTGCGAAAGCCGGGATGGAACTCTTCGGTGACAGCCGCGCCACCGACAATGTGACGGGCCTCGAGCACCCGCACCTTGAGGCCGGCGCGGGCGAGGTAGCAGGCGGTGGTCAAGCCATTGTGGCCGGCGCCGATGATCAGCGCATCGTGTATTGTCATGGCACCGGAGTCAGCGTTGAAACGACTTCACTTCCGCGGCGTCAAGGGCGCATCATCGGTCGCCGTTTCGAGCATCGGTTGGAGCTGCACATTATCGCGCTCCACCTCATCCACCGGATCGTCCGCGGAATCGATCGCCGCGATGTCGGGTGCAAGAAATCCGCCCGATTGGTGGCGCCAGAGTTTCGCGTAGTGCCCGTCGAGGCGCAGCAACTCGTCATGCGAGCCCTGTTCGACGATTCGCCCCGCATCGAGCACGATCAGGCGGTCCATCCGCGCGATCGTCGACAGGCGATGGGCGATCGCGATCACGGTCTTGCCTTCCATCAGGCCGTGCAATTGTTCCTGGATGGCGACTTCGACCTCGCTGTCGAGCGCCGAGGTGGCTTCGTCGAGCACCAGGATCGGTGCATCCTTGAGCACCACCCGCGCAATCGCCACCCGCTGCCGCTGCCCGCCGGACAGCTTGACCCCACGCTCGCCGACATGTGCATCGTAGCCGGTGCGTTCCTTCCAGTCCTGCAATCCCAAAATGAATTCGTGGGCCTGCGCGGTGCGCGCCGCGGCTTCGACCTGCGCACCACTCGCGGACGGACGGCCATAACGGATGTTGGCGGCGATCGAGCGATGCAGGAGTGACGTGTCCTGGGTCACCATGCCGATCGCCGCGCGCAGGCTTTCCTGGGTCACCCGCGCGATGTCCTGGCCGTCAATCAGGATGCGGCCTTGCTCGACTTCGTAAAAGCGCAGCAGCAGGTTGACCAGCGTCGATTTTCCGGCGCCGGAGCGCCCGACCAGGCCCACCCGTTCGCCCGGCCGGATGGTGAAGCTCAGGTGGTCAAGCACCTGGGTGCCGTCGGCCCGGCCGTAGGAAAAGCTCACGTCGTCGAAACGGATTTCGCCGCGTGACACTTGAAGTTGCGCAACACCGGGACGATCGAGACCGGTCTGCGGCACGGCGATGGTCTGCATGCCCTCCTGCACCACGCCGATGTTCTCGAAAATGCCGGCCACCTCCCAACTGACCCAGCCGGCGGCATTGGCGATCTGCCAGGCCAGCGGCAGCGCAGTGGCGACGATGCCGGCCTCGACCACGCCGTGCGCCCACAGCCAGATGCCGATCGCCGCCGTACCGGACAGCAGAATCGCGTTCATCAGCGACAGGCAGAACATGAACTGCGAGATCAGCTTCATGTGTGCGCCGACCGCCGCCTGGTGCTGGTCGATCACTTCGCTCACATAGCTGTCTTCGTCCTTGAGGCGGGCGAACAGCTTGACGGTGAGGATGTTGGTATAGCTGTCGACCACCCGCGCCATCACCAGCGAGCGCACCTCGGAGCTGGCCTTGGACAAGTCGCGCATGCGCGGCACGAAGTAGCGCAGAAACGCCGCATAGCCGGCAAACCACACCACCGTTGGCACCGCCAGTCGCCAGTCGACCATGCCCATCAGCACCAGCGCGCTGATGCCGTACACCGCGATATACCAGACCGCGCGAATCGCCGACATCACCGATTCGCGCAGCGCCATGGCCGTCTGCATCACGCGATTGGCGATGCGCCCGGCGAAATCGTTCTGGAAAAACGGCAGGCCCTGGCGGATCACGTGCCAGTGGCTTTGCCAGCGGATCAGGCTGGTGACGCCTGGAATCAGCGCGTTCTGGCGGATCGCCACATCAATCAGCAGCACCAGCGGCCGCACGATCAGCACCGCCACCAGCATGCCGCCCAGGAGCGGCGCCTGCGCCGCAAGCGCCGCCTTGCGGTCGGTCGCCTGCATCAGCGACACCAGGGCGCCGATGAACAAGGGGATCAGGGTATCGATCAGCGCCACCGCGAGGCTGGTGACGAACATCGCCGCGTACCAGCCCTTGGTTTGGCGCACAAAATGCCAGTAAAAGGCCAGCAGCCCTTCCGGCGGTGCGGAAGGACCGGTGGTGGCGGTGCCTTGCACGCGCGATTGCAGATACTTGAACATACGCCGAAGCGTAGCAGGAGAAGGGCGGTGTATGCTCAAACTCGCCGCAAGCTGCCGCGACCCGCGGCTGGCAGCGGCAACCGACACTGAAAGGTTGTACCCCCAATGAATCTCGACCTCAGCGGCAAACTCGCCTTGGTGACCGGCTCCACGCGCGGCATCGGCCTGGCCAGCGCCATCGGCCTGGCGCGCATGGGCGCCGAGGTGATCGTCAACGGTCGGCAGCTCGGCGTGGTGACCGAGGCGCTGGCGCGCATCCGCGGCGAGGTACCGGTGGCGCGACTGCATGTTGCGCCGCTCGACCTGGGCAGCGCCGCCGGCTGCGCCGAACTGATCAGGCAGTTTCCCGCGGTCGATATCCTGGTCAACAATCTCGGCATTTACGAACCCAAGCCGTTTTTCGAGCTCGAAGACGCCGACTGGGAGCGCATGTTCGAAGTCAATGTGATGAGCGGTGTGCGCCTCACCCGCCATTACCTGAAGACCATGCTGGAAACCAGGGACTGGGGCCGCGTGGTGTTTGTTTCCAGCGAATCGGGCATCTATATCCCCAAGGAAATGGTGCACTATGGCTTTTCGAAAGCGGCACAGCTGGTGATCGCGCGCGGTGCCGCCGAAATGACCAAAGGCAGCAACGTGACGGTCAATTCGGTGCTGCCCGGCCCGACCTGGGTCGAGGCGATGCCGGCGCGCATGGAAGCGCGCGCCAGAAGCATGGGCACCACGCCCGACGAGGTGGCGCGGCGCACCTTCACCGAGCGCCGGCCTGCTTCGCTGCTGCAGCGCTATGCCAGGCCCGAGGAAGTGGCCAACCTGATCTGCTATGTTTGCTCGCCGGCGTCCAGCGCCACCAACGGCGCCGCGCTGCGGGTGGATGGCGGCATCGTCACCAACCCTTTTTAGAAACCGATTACGGAGCTTGAACTTGCCCGCCACCCACAATGCCCTCCACACCGAATGCAGCATGGGCGACCTGCTGCTGCGCGCCATCGAACGCGGCGGCGACCGCGTTGCTTTCGTCTGCGAAGACCAGACCCTGACCTACCGCCAGATGGGCGAGCTGTTGTCGCGCATGGTGCAGGCATTGTCCGCGCGCGGCTTGCGCCACGGTGATGCGGTGGCGGCCTTGTCCCCCAACCGCATCGAGGCATTCCTCATCACGGCGGCCGCCTATGTGATGGGCCTGCGCACCACCTGGATGCATCCGCTGGCGTCCGAGGACGACCACGCCTACCTGCTGGAGGATTCGGGCGTAAGCACGCTGTTCTTCGACCCCGCCATGTTCGCAGAGCGGGCGCGCAACCTGGCCGCGCGCGTACCCGGCATCGCCAAGCTCTACGGCCTGGGCCCCAACGCCATCGCCGACGACATCCTGGCGCTGGCGCAAGGCCATGTCGCCGCGCCACTGGCTACCCGCACCACGGCCGACGACATCTGCGTGCTGATCTACACCGGCGGCACCACCGGCAAGCCCAAGGGCGTGGTGCACACCCACCGCACCCATGTGAGCATGGTGATGGCCGAACTGTCCGACTGGGACTGGCCGCACGAGATCCGCTTCCTGGCGATGACGCCGATCACCCACGGTGCGGGTGCCATGATCATGGCCGTGCTGATGCGCTCCGGTACCTACGTGATGGCCAAGGCCTTCGAGGCGCAACGCTTTTTCGACATGGTCGCGCGCCATCGCATCAGCGCCACCTTCCTGGTGCCGACCATGATCTACGTGCTGCTCGACCACCCGGGCGTAAACGATGCCGATCTGGCCTCGCTGGAACTGATCATCTATGGCGCGGCACCGATGGCGCCAGCGCGCCTGGTCGAAGGCATGCGCGTGTTCGGGCCGGTGTTCATGCAGCTCTACGGCCAGTCCGAGGCGCCCAATGCCGTGACGGCCCTGCGCAAGCGCGACCATGATCCGGTGCACCATCCGCAGCGCCTGGCCTCCTGCGGCCTGCCGATCTACAACAGCCAGGTGCGCCTGCTGGATGATGCCGGGCTCGAGGTGGCCACCGGTGAAGTCGGCGAAATCTGCGTGCGCGGACCGCTGGTGATGCAGGGCTACTGGAACAAGCCGGAGGAGACTGCGCGCGCACTGCGCCACGGCTGGCTCTACACCGGCGATCTGGCGCGCCGCGACGCCGACGGTTACCTGTACATCGTGGGCCGCAGCAAGGACATGATCATCAGCGGCGGCTTCAACGTCTACCCCGCCGAGATCGAGGACGTACTGACCGCGCACCCGGCGGTGGCCGCCGCCGGCGTGATCGGCGTGCCCGACCCGAAATGGGGCGAGGCGGTCAAGGCCATTGTGGTGTTGCGCGCCGGCATGGCGGCAACTGCCGAAGAACTGACCGCCTGCGTGCGTGAGGCCAAGGGCGCGGTGTATGCACCCAAGAGCATCGATTTTGTCGATAGCCTGCCCGTCACCGGGCTGGGCAAGCCCGACAAGAAAGTGTTGCGCGAGCGTTACTGGCAGGGGCGGGAACGCGGCGTGAATTGAGTCAGGCGGCGCTTTGCGGCCAGCGGCGCCTTGATGCCGTCGGTGCCTTGAGGCCTTCGATGCCTTCGAAGAGCTCTGTGCCTCGGCAGCATACTGCGCACCCCACGTCGTCTCGCCCGTTGTGCTCCTGTAGTTTTGTGGCTCTCGCCGGCAAGTTCGGTGTTATCGCGCCCGTGGAACGCGGGCTGGAGCACATGAGATTCGCTGAGGACTGCCACGCCTTGGCTACCGGGCCAAAGGTCAGTCTCGCCGGTCCGCACGTGCCAGCAGGGCAGGCGGTCGGTTCGACTCGCCCGAAATGTGCGGCTCCCGTGTCGCCGGCATTTGCGTGTCGAGTGACAAGGTCTCGATCCCTGCACCGTTGGCCAGCGTCGCCTTGACCCGCGCCATCGAAGCGGGGTCCACCAGGCAATCGCACATCAGCGTGCGCTCATCGGCCATGCCCTGTGCGTGCGGCACATTGCCGACGTTGCGCACCAGGTGCTTGGCGTGCGCGCAGGCCTTGGCCGGCAGTGTGCTCACGTGCTTCGCAATGTCCAGCGCGCGCTGCAGCGCGTCGGCTACGCATTCGTCGACCAGACCGACCTGCTGCGCCTGGGCCGGCGAGTACATCCGGCCGGTGAGCAGGTTGTACAGCGTGCGGCCGGCGCCGAGGATCTGCGGCATGCGCTGGGTGCCGCCAGCACCGGGCAGGATGCCGACGTTCAGTTCCGGCAGCCCGATCGGATAGGCGCCGGCCTGCGCGATGCGGATGTCGCAGGCCAACGCCAGTTCGAAGCCGCCGCCCATCGCCACGCCGTTGATGGCGGCGATGGTGACATAGTTCGCTTCGGCGAGACGGCGCACCAGTCGCGGAAAGGCTGCCTCGGGCACCGGACGATCACTGGAAAACCGGACCCCTTTGCGGTGCAACTGGTCGGCGATGACTTGCAGGGTCTTCAGATCATAGTGGCGGATGAATACGCCGGGCAGGCCGCCGGTAAGTACCAGAACACGAAGCGATGTGACGCCGTCGAGCAGGTCCAGTACCGATTTCAGTTCGGTCTCCGAAATCGGGTCGAAGCAGCCGTTGTCCGGGTTGAAGAATTCAAGCACGGCGATCTCGGCGCCAAGCTGCAGCCGACAACGCTGGCCGTCGAAGACCGGGGTGGCAGGGGGCAATGGGCTCATGCCTGGTTTTGCCGGTTCAGGATCAGCCACCGGCCAGAGCCGAGACGCCGCCGTCCACCGCCAGCCATTGGCCGGTGATGTGTTTGCCGGCGTCGCTGGCCAAGAGCACGGCCAGCCCCTTGAGATCCTCGTCGTCGCCGACCCGGTGCAATGGCACATGGTCGAGATAAGTCGGGCCGAGCGTGTCGAGCAGGCCAGCCGACATCTTGGTCGGAAACACGCCCGGGCAGATGGCGTTGACGTTGATGCCGTAGCCGCCCCATTCGCAGGCCAGCGCCTGCGTGAAGGTGATGACCGCACCCTTGGAGGTGTTGTAGGCGAGCGTCTTCATGCCTGGCGGATTGCCGCCCAGGCCGGCGATCGAAGCGGTGTTGATGATGCGGCCGCGCTTGCGCGGGATCATGCTCGCCCTGGCGATGTGCTGGCTCAGGATGAAGTAGCTGCGCACGTTGAGGTTCATCACCTTGTCCCATCCGGGGATCGGATGGTCCTCGGCGGCGGCGCCCCACGAGGCGCCGGCGTTGTTGACCAGGATGTCCACCTGGCCCAGTTGTTCGATCGCCGCGTCAGCCAGTTGGTGGATCTCGGCTTCCTTCTGGCAGTCGGCGGCGAACCAGTGGGCGTCGATGCCCTGGGCGCGCAGTTGCGCACTGGCGTGTTCGAGTTCCTCGGCCTTGCGCGAGCTGATGAACACCCGGGCGCCAGCCTCGCCCAGACCCTGGGCAATCTGCAACCCAAGGCCGCGCGAGCCACCGGTGATCAGGGCGGTACGGCCTTGCAGGTCGAACAGTTGTTGAACAGTGCGTGTCATTTTCTCTCCATTGTTGTAAAGCCCTTGGGTGGCCAGGGCAGGCCGGTCTTGGCGGCGTTCAGTTCCGCGAACTCCGCGCTTGGTAATCGGCAGACCGCAGCGCCAGCACCGACGCCTTGCGGATCTCGTCGATGCGCGCGGCGGCGATGGTCAGCACCGCTTCGCTGTCGCGCTGCGCCACTGCCTGGTGCAGTGCGCGCCAAGTCTGCAACGACCGCGGGATGCGCTGCGGGTTGGCGACGCGGCCCAGACGGACATAGCGCAGCGTGCGCAACGCGATCGACTTGAGCAGTTCGGCTAGCAAGCGGTTGCTGCAAAGATCGGCGACCGCCAGGTTCAACAGGAAGCTTGCGACCGCGAAGGCTTCAGCCGAATCGCCGGCGCCCTTGCGCAGCAGCACCAGGTGCTCGGCCAGAACCTGCTCCAGGTCGGCTGGCCGCTCCGTCATCAGCTGGCGCAGCATGATCGCGTAGAGCGCGCCGCGCACGGTGAAAATGTCGGTCAGCTCGGCGGCGTCGGGGGCGGTGACGATGGCGCCGCGGCGTGGCTGGAATTCCACCAGGCGCTCGCGCTCCAGTATGCGCAGCGCTTCACGCACCGGCGCGCGGCTCACCTTCAGGACCGCGCTGATGTCCTGCTCCAGCAGGCGCTGGCCAGCGTGCACCAGGTCCAGCGTGATGACCCCGGCCAGGCG
>JANPGJ010000520.1:0-30422 GCA_031423955.1 Burkholderiales bacterium | reverse complement strand
GGCAGCCCCGATCGCGTCACCCGGCTGATCGCCGACAAGCTGTCGCAACGCTGGGGCCAAGCCGTGGTGGTGGAAAACCGGCCCGGCGCCACCACCGTGATCGGTACCGAATACGTCGCCCGCCAGCCGGCCGATGGCTACACGCTGCTCTCGACCTTCACCTCGTTCGTGCAGGCGCCGGCGCTGATGGCCAAGGTGCCGTGGGACCCGGAACGCGACTTCGTGCCGGTGGTTCAGTTCATCCGCTCCGAGGTGGTGTTGCTGGTAAAGGGCGATTCGCCATGGAAGACCCTGCCCGATTTCATCGCGGCGGCCAAAGCGGGCAAGGCCGCCGGCGCGCCGCTCAACTACGCCTCGTTCGGCAATGCCTCGTCGTTTCACATCTACGGCGAAGCACTCAAGCGCGGCGCCGGCATCGACCTGACCCATGTGCCATACAAGGGCGAGTCAGCATCGATCACCGACCTGATCGGCGGCCAGGTCACCAGTTCGTTCAACTCGATCGGCACCGCGATGCCGCATTTGAAGAGCGGCCGCGTCCGTGCGCTGGCATTGGTCGGCGCGGTGCGTTCGAAGGTGCTGCCGGACCTGCCGACCTTCGGCGAAGCAGGTGTGCAAAGGCTTGATGCCAGCGGCTGGTTCGGCATGCTGGCACCAACCGGCACACCGCGCGCGATCGTCGACAAGATCGCCGCCGACACCGCGGCTGTGCTGGCAATGCCGGAAATCGCCGACAACCTGCGTGGCCAGGGTCTGGAGCCGACCGCCCTCGGGCCGGAGGCCTTTGCGCGCTTCATCCGCGAGGACCTTGTGCGATGGAAAACGATGGCCAATGAACTGGGCATCCGGGCGGACAATTGAACCCGGCCCTCCTCAAGGTGGCGCGGCCAGGGGGCCGCACCCAGCCATTCCTGGCATGGTGGCGATCACACCCGGAAGCGGCCGCCAATCTGCGCACACAGGCGCTGCGCCACATTCAACGCTGGTGCCATACCGCCACCTTGATTGCAATTGCGACTCAAGTGACCGAAAATCCGCTTCACGTCGCGCACTATCGCGGCGCCCGATGCCTGTCAACATGACGAGGAAAGCCACATGAACAAAGCTGCAACCCTGCTGCTGGCCCTGCTGTTGGGCGCAAGCGGATCACTCCACGCCGCCGACAAGGACAGCAAAGCCCCGGCCAAGGCTGCCACCACCCAGGCCGCGGCCGACGAAAAGATCGACATCAATCGCGCCAAGGCTGACCAGTTGATGAAACTCGACGGCATCGGCGAGGCGCGGGCCAAGGCGATCATCAAGGGCCGCCCCTACAAGGCCAAGGATGAACTGGTCGAGAAGAACATCCTGCCGCAGGCGGTGTACGACAAGGTGAAAGACAACATCATCGCCAAGCAGAAGTAGTCGCCCGGCGCTGCGCAAGCAGCGCGGCCTGGAACGGGTTGTCCCGCGCCACGCGCAGCCTGCATTCGCGTGGCAACTGTGTCATCCGTGCACGCAATCCTGCACCACCATCGCTGAAGCCAGGAGCACACATGTACAAGGGAAGCTGCCTCTGCGGCGCCATCCAGTACGAGGTTCGCGGCGAACTCGGCCCGGCCTTCTATTGCCATTGCCAGCGTTGCCGCAAGGCGAGCGGATCGGCGTTCGGCGCCAACGCGATCGTCGCCGCCGGCGACTTCGTCATCACTGCGGGCGCCGATTCGCTGAAAAGCTTCACCGCGACCACCGGTCTCAAACGCACCTTCTGCGGCCAGTGCGGCTCACCGCTCACCAGCCTTCGAGAGAGTCAACCCGACATCGTGCGGGTGCGCATGGGCACCCTCGATACGCCGGTTGTGTCCGGCCCCGGCGCCCACATCTTCGTCGGCTCCAAGGCGACGTGGGACCAGATCCATGACGACTTGCCGCAGCATCTCGAGCGCCCGCCCGCCTGAGATTCGATTCGCCTGAATCAAGGAACACATCGTAGTGGCTTCGCAATGATCGGTTGCGGGCCCGGGTTGGCGCTTGCGCGCTGGTGTATTGTTCGGCGCTCCAATTCATCAGACCTAGACACCATGCCTTCAGCACTTGTTCGAACAGTCCCACCGGGCCGCTTGCGACCGCGACTTCATTTGGCGCGCCGCGCCGGCGCCATCTGTCTGAGCCTGTCCGCCGTATTCATTGCCACAACCGCAACCGCGCAAGTCGCGCAACCACTACGCATCATCGTGCCATTCGCGACCGGCGGGCCAACCGATATCGGCGCGCGCGTCATCGCGCCGTTTCTCGCCGACCTCACCAAACGCACCGTGCTGGTGGACAACAAGCCGGGCGCCACCGGCGCGATCGCCACCGAACTGGTGGCGCGCGCGCCGGCCAACGGCGCGACGATCCTGTTCGGCACCAGCAGTTCGATGGGTTCAAGCCCGGTGATCTCGCCCAACCTGCCCTACAACGTGGTGCGCGATTTCCAGCCGGTCGGCGTGGTGGCGACCATCGACAATGTGCTGGTGGTGCACCCTTCGGTGGCGGCCGGCAACCTGCGCGAATTCATCGCCTTCGCCCGCGCCAACCCGCGCAAGATTGCCTATGGCAGCTCCGGCATCGGCAGCACCTACCACCTGGGCGCCGAACTGTTCGCCGCGCAAACCGGCACCCAGCTGACCCATGTGCCGTACAAGGGTGCCGGACCGGCCGCCCAGGACCTGCTGGCCGGGCATATCCAGATGATGATCGACGCCCTCAATTCGGCCGCGCCGAACATCAAGGCCGGCAAGGTCAAGGCGCTGGGCATCGCGAGCAGCCGGCGCAGTGCCGACCTGCCGGAGGTGCCGACGCTGGCCGAGCAAGGCGTCAGCGGCGGCGAGTTCCATCAGTGGATCGCGTTCTTCCTGCCGGCGGCCACTCCCAAGCCGGTGGCCGACAAGCTCAACGCCGACTTGAACCGCGTGCTTGCCAACCCCGAGGTCAGGGAAAAATTCGCCAGAATCGGCATGCAAACCGCGCCGGGCACACCGGACGAACTGGCCGCCACGCTGCGTGCCGACCTGGCGCGCTGGGGTAAGGTGGTCAAGGACGCAAACATCAAGGCCGACTAACGCGCCGCGAACAGTCTCATGCAATCGTCCAGGGCGCGCAAGCGGCACCATGGGGAACTGCGCCAGTTGGCTGTCAGATCGATGTGGGGTGCACGGACCCAGTGCACACACCTCTCCAGCCATTTGCGCCGTCGCCGTCAGTTCTGCGCCTGCGCAGCATTGCTGCAGACGACGCGACCGGCGTGCAAGCGCTGGTTCCATGACCAAATGACAGTCATGAGCTTAAGGCTGCCATACAAAAAAGCCCGCTGTTCGCGGGCCTTGATCGGACGCCAACCAAGCTCAAACGCGCTTGCGCCGCCCGGTCGCAACAGCAACCAGTCCAAGCCCCAGCAATGCCATGGTTCCGGGTTCGGGCACCACCGAGACGCGGAAATTATCGACCTGCAGGACGCCATCGAAATCACCAGGACTCGGACCGAAGCTGGAGAATTCGAATCCGATAATTGCAGAGCCGAAGACATCATCAATGGTCCGGCCACCTGCGATCAGGGTGCCATTGAGGAATACATCCATCACGTCCGCATCGAGGTCAAGGTTCGCTTCAAGAAGGTAAGCCGTCCCTGCCGCATAGGTACCGCCGGAAACTGATCCGCCGACACTTTCAACATCTATCGCACCGTTCGAGCGAAACTGGATATTTGCCACGCTGGTCGCCGAAAATGAAGTCTCACGGAAATACACATGGTAGTTTTCAAGGTTCTCGAACAGCAGATTCATCGAGACACTGACTTTGCCCGACGTGCGATTGGCGCCGATGTCATAGCGGAAGTCGGGGGCCTCGCCGGGTGATTCGGTCAGGCGCAAATAGTTGCCGGTCGCCAAGCCGCCGCCGTTGGCGACGGTGAGTCCGAGGTTGCCGTCAATACTGGTCGGAGCACCCAAAGGGCCGGTAGTCGGTGGTGTCGAGCCAACTGCGAATTCCTCATTGGTGGCGTTATAGAGCATGGTCGCGCCTACGGTCGGCGCCAATCCAGCCAGCACTGCCGCTGCGGTGCATGCAATTGCCCAGTTCTTGATCATTTCGGCTCCTTCAAAAAAGGACTCAAAGAACATCACATAGCTCGCTATGCGATTTTCATGCCCATTCAATTTTTCAATAAGAATCAAAAACTTGGGAGAAGAACAAAGATCCGTGGTCGGGGAATGTAAAATTTTTCGACAAATAATGCATACAGCATAATGGTTGCCGCAATGCCATAAGCGGGCAACATCACCTCAACCTTCCCGGTCGGGACGGGAGATTGCTCGCGCGGATTGAGCCGGCCTCGCACCTGGATTCGAATGCGAATGTGTTGTCGAAATCAATGGCCGGAATTCGCCAAGGGATCGTCGCGCACCACGCACCCACCGAGCACAGGTACCGACTGTGCGATGCCAACATGACAGCGTTGCGCAATCCAATACCTTCAGGCATTTCAGGCGACGCCGCATCGCCAATCACTCGAACAAATCGCTCTCCACCAAGTGCGGCCCTGACATCGGCCGCACTGGCGCGAGGTCGGAGTTCTCGCTAATCGTCTTTTCCAACCAGCGCGAACGCCCGCAGCGCTGATCCGGTGCCGCCCTTGACCTTCAGTGGCGGCACCACCGCGACGAACTCGTAGGCGCGTGCCTTGGCCAGCTCCTCGAGATTCAGGTTTTCGATGATGTAGATGCCCGAGTCGGCGATCAGGCGCATGTGCACCGGGAACACCTGGAACTTCGGCTGCGTGACGATCGGCGGGCGCTGCTCGAAGGTCAGAGTGTCGTTGCCGACCACCCGAACACCTTGCTTGATCAGGTAATTCGCTGCATCCACGCCCGGCCCGGGCGAGGATGCGCCGGCATACAGCCCGGGGCTGCTCTTGAAGTAGGGGCCCCAGCCGGTGCGGATGAATACCGTGTCGCCACGTTTGATGCGCACGCCCTGGCGTTTGGCCGCCTGCTCCAGATGCGCCGCGGTGATCTCGAAGGTTGGTGGCAGCGGGCTGAAGTCGCCCTGGACCATCCTCGCCACATCGAGCAGGATGCCGCGGTTGACCATCAGGTCGGTCGGGTAGGCGTCGATCGCCAGATGCGCACCGACGCCGCCGGCGCCGACGCCATCCTGGTTGCTGGTCGCCGCTGCCGCATCGACCCCACCGAACAATTTGCCATCGCGGCCGATATGCCCGATCGCATCGATGCTGGGCGCGCCGTGCTGGCCGCTGAAATCCATCACCTCGGAGGTGAACGACAGTTGCCCGCCGTCGCCAAATGCGCCGCGTGTGTTGGCATGGGTGGCGCTCAAGGCAAACGAATACGGCGGGTTGACCGAGGCGATCGGCGAGGTGATCTCCCAAACGTGCGAAAGATCGATCACGCGCGCATGCTTCACCTGCTTGAGCAATTCGTGCGACTTTTCCGCACCATCGTTTTCATGCGCCACGCCGATGCCGGCTGTGGCCAGCGCGAACGCGGCGGCGACTGCTGCAAACGCACGGCGACGCGACTTGCCGGGCACACGGGATTGCGATCTGGATCGGTACATGTTGAGTTCTCCTCGAAGCGTTGGCGATGCCGAAACTTGGTCACAGGAAGGTCAGCGAATCGCGGACCGGTTTGCGAGGCGTTGCTGCGCATACCCGCATGATCGACGGGTACGCCGTGGCGTGTGACACTGGGTGCGCCCGCCTCTGCGTGAGCGAATCAGCCTACAAGCGCGCAATCCGGAAGTCAATCGCGAATCCGGCGCCACGCCTTCGCGGTGCGGGTAGCGCAGCGCGGCAGGCGCCGCGCCCGTGCCATGCTCAAGCCAGCTTGGCCGCCTTCTTGATCTGCGTCAGGCGCACCATCTCGGGCGACTTCTTGTAGTGCGTATCGAGCGGATAGCAGCCCGACACCATGCCGTTGCGCGGCGCGGTGGTGCAGTCGCTGAAGGTGCGGCACAGGCGCTTTCGTTGCATCGGCCGCCCGGCCAGCACGTCGGCCGGCAGTTCCGGGTAGGCCAGCACCATGCGGCCCAGGCCAACCATGTCGACCCAGCCGGCGCGCACCACCGCCTGCGCCACATTGGGCAGGAATTCCTGCAAATAGGTGTAGCCGCTGCCCATGAACGCGAGATCGGGGAAGGCCGCTTTCAGATCGCGCACCGTTTCAAGGTGCCGCATGACGCCGGTCAGCGGGTCTTCCGGCGGCTGGTAGCCGTCGGACGGCGGATACAGCGCCGGCCGCGTCAGGTGCGGGTTGTAGTACGGGCTGCCGAGCGTGATGTTGACCAGGCGGATGCCGAGGCTCCTGACCACCTCGAGAAAGCCGCGCGTCTCGGCCAGATCGGGCTTGACCGGATCGGCAGCATCGCAGCCGAACCCGAACTGGTAAGGCAGCAGAGTTGAATAATCATCCGGCACACCGGGCCCGAGCACCTCGGGGTCGGGGTTGTCGGGGTCGGGCTTGAAGGGCACGAAATCGAGCGCCGACAGGCGCACGCCGACCTGCAGCTCGGGCACCGCGGCGCGAATGCCGGCCACCAGTTCGCGCAGGAAGCGGGTGCGATTGCCGAGCGACCCACCGAACTCGCCCGGGCGCGAGCGGGCGGACAGAAACTCGTGGCCGAGGTAGCCATGGCAATGCTTCAAATCGACGAACTGGTAGCCGCAGTCCCAGGCGCGCCTGGCGGCGATCACGTAGTCATCGATCAACGCGCGAATCTCGCCATCGGTGATCAGCGGGTGGTCGGGCGCCAGATGAAACTTGCGATCAAGAATCGGGTGGCGGTAGAGTATGCGCGGCTCCATCCGCGCCTTGTCGTTGGGCTTGCAAAAGCGCCCGGAGTGGGTCAACTGCAGGCCGATGACCAGCCCGCGATCGTCGCCCATGACCTCGCGATGGGCGCTCACCAGCGTTTCGCGCAACGCGGCGATGCTGGCCTGGCTGGCGGCGGTCATGGTGAGCTGATTGGGATTGGCGCGGCCGTCAGGGCGCACCGCCACCGCCTCGCCGCCCCAGATCATCTTGGCGCCGGACAAGCCGAAATTGCGCCAGCGACGGATCGTATTGTCTGACGGCCTGCCGTCTTCCTGACCATCCCAGCCTTCCATCGGCTGGATCGCAAAGCGGTTGCCGATGGTAAACGGGCCCACCTGGAAACTGGTGCCAAGCGGCGACGCCGGGCCGGACTCGACGGTCTCGTCGCACGGCATCGCCAGCCCCAGGCGCTGCAGGTTTTCCTTGAAGCCGGCTGCGGTCTGCAGCGATTTGATCTTGGCAAAGTCGCCGAATTTCACGCGCTCAACTCCCTGAAATAAAGCCTGATTCGCCTGTACCGCAACCGGGTCGGAACCCGCAACAGCACTGCGACCGGATTAAAGTAACCATCCGGTTAATTATTCACATTTACGCGTGCGAAGTCAATCCCGGCGCGGCCGGCAAAGACCACAGCGAAATCCGCCGCAGGCTACCGGCGGATCAAAAGAACGTGTTGGGCTCAAGGAAGAAGCCGAGGATCAGCGCGCCATTGGGCGCGCTGGCCACATGCCGGCTGCCGGCCGGGCGCCACACGAAATTGCCGACCGTGGCCTCGCCTTCATGGTCGACCAGGCTGCCTTCGAGAATCCAGCTTTGCTCGATCTTGTTGTGCTGGTGGTCGGTCAACACCGACCCCGGCGCCATCTTCGTCAACACCGTCTGCAGCCCGGTGTCGGGATCTTCCATCAGCACCTTGATCTCGACGCCGGGAAAGCGTGTGGGCTGCCAGGGCAGTGCCGGCACGTCGATGTAGCGGGAAGACAGCGGCGGCAACTTCGCATGCTGGTCCTGCAATCCTGGGGTTTGTTGCGTCATGGTGATTTTTCCTGTTCAAAAAAACGGGACGATTCGAACTCACGCGCCAGTGGGCACAACGCCAATGCACAGATCCGCGATCCATGCAATCGGTCGCGACCGGAAGCATACGTGCAATTTCAAAAATCACTCCACCCGGGTACCGGTCTCCTTGACCACCCTGGCCCAGTTGTCGAGCTCGCGCCGCACCAATGGCGCAAAGGCTTCGCTGCCGATGCAACTGATCTCGAAACTGATTTGATTGCGCGCTGGAAGACGCGGCATACGACGGCGGTTGAGGCGAGCGCCTGATCTTCTGGGAATAGGTCGACCGCAGGCGACAATTGTCGTCGTTAAAACGATCCGGTATAACGCCGTATCGATATCGCGCCTTCCACGGAGTGCCCTATGTCCAAAGTCACACGCTTCGACCTGAAAATGGATGCCGCTTAAAAAGATCTGGTGGCTCGCGCTGCGGATCTCATGGGAACGACCATGGCCGGATTCGTACGCGCCGCCGCCAAGGAGAAAGCCCTGGTCCTTCTCGACCGGGAATCGCGAAACACGCTGTCGCAGCGTGACTTCGCGGCGATAACCAAAGCGCTTGAAGGCGCCTTCACGCCGAACAAGGCGCTCAAGGGCGCGTTGCGTCAGGCGGAAAAAGTACGCCGTGCTTGAGGAGCACCCGCTCGACCCGGCAGTTCACGATCGAGCAGGCTTTTCTTGCCGCGCTCGACGAATATCTGCGGCGCTTCGCGGCACAGCACCGCCGAAAAGGCGTCAACACCGTCTACGTGCCGATTGATACAGAGCTACCGGGCACGATTCCCGGTTACTAGGGACGCTTGGCGTCGCGATCTGATCGCCATGGATCAGGATTGGGGCGAACACTCGTCGGCCTCGCCGTAACGCGCTGCCTGGAGGCACGAAAGCAAGTCGCCTCCTTCGCGCTGATCGTCGACGCCAAAGATGCTCCTGCCAAGGCGTTCTATGAACACTATGGCTTTACACCTTGCACGGATACCCCGATGACGCTTTACTTGCCGCTCGGGTAGCAAGTGATTCAATAACCATGCCATCTGATCCGCGCACGCAAATCCCGTTCTCACCTGAACGCATGCTCGATTCCATCTCGGAGAAAGTCGCGAAGCGCGCCGCGAAACAAGCTCAGGCCCGCCCCAGCGCCTGCAGTATTTTCACCGGCGAAATCGGCAGTTCGGTGATGCGCACGCCAACCGCATCGTGCACCGCGTTGGCCACAGCGCTGGCGATCGGCAGGATGGTCGCCTCGCCCGCGCCTTTGGAACCGAACGGCCCCGGGCCGTGCCCTTGCTCCTGGGTGATGGTGGCGAATCCGCGCGGCAGGTCTTCGGCCAATGGCACCCGATAGGTCAGCGGGTCGCCGTTCAACAAGCGGCCGCCATCGTCGTGGATCATCCGTTCGAACAGCACCTGGCCCAGGCCCATCAGCGCCGCGCCATCTTCCTGGCCGCGGCATACCAGCGGATTGATCGATCGACCGGTGTCGCCGCTGGCCACCAGTTGCAGAACCTCGAGTTTGCCGGTTTCGGTGTCGACTTCGACCTCGACCGCAGCCCAGCCGATTTCCCAGAACACGCACTGCGCCTCCAGTGGCGCATGGTGATCGAGAGCCGGCTTGAAAAAACCATCAGCCGAGAATTCGTAGCCGGTGCCGCCGAAGTGGCGCATCACCAGGGGCCCCAGCGGCGCACGCTTTTCGCCACGCACGATCACCCCGTCTTCAAGCACGAGTTCGGCGACCGGCGCCTGCAATTCCTGCGCGGCGAATTCCAGTATCTGGCGCTTCAAGGCCTCGGCCGCACGCAGCACCGCACGCCCCATCACCGCCACCCCGGAACTGGCGTTGGTGCCCTGGTCAAAGGGCGTGAAATCGGTATTGATCGGCGCGAAACTGACGCGCTCGACGCGCGTGCCCAGCACCTCGGCCACCACCTGCGACAACGCGGTGTGCGCGCCCTGCCCGATCTCCACAGTACCGCACTGCAGGAAGATGTCGCCGTTGGTCGACATCTTGACCCGCGCCTGCGCCGGCTTGTTGACCCCGCCGCCATCCTTGAAACCGACCGCAATGCCCATGCCGCGCTGTTTCGGGCCGGCGCCGCTCTTTTGGCGCTGGTGATAGCCGATCGCTTCGCACACCACATCGAGCCCCAGTTTCATGTCGCTGTCGACCCCGCTTTCGCCAGGCATGAAAGGCTCGTGCAGTTCCAGCAGGTTGCGCATGCGCATCTGGTAGGGGTCGAGCCCGAGGCGGCGCGCGATCATGTCCACTTGGGACTCCGAGGCCCAGCTTGCCTGGGTTCCGCCGAAGCCGCGGAACGGCCCGGCCGGCGCGGTATTGGTCATCACGCAGGCGCAGCGCGTGTCGACATGCTGCCAGCGATAGGGGCCGGGTATGCGGTAGCCGGCCTTCTCGGCCACCAGCGGGCTGGCATCCGAATAGGCGCCGGCGTCGAGCAGGATCTCGCTTTGCCGCGCGACCAGCGTGCCGTCGGCCATCACCCCGGTTTTCAAGCGCAGGATCGCGGCGTGCTGGGTGTTGGTGAGAAATCCCTCTTCCATGGTCAGGCACAGGCGCACCGGCTTGCCCGTCATCAGGGACAGCATCACCGAGACCGCCTCGGTCTTGACATTGTTCTTCGAACCGAAACCGCCGCCAATGTAGGGCACATGGACAGTGATGCGGTTTTCCGGCCGCTTGAACATGCGCGCGATCTCCTTGCGCAGGGGAAACGGATTCTGGCAACTGGCCCATACCTCGATGCGCCCGTCGCGCGCGTCGGCCACGCTGACGAAGGGTTCGAGGTGGTAGTGGGTCATGCGCGAAAAGCGGAATTCATCCTCGAACACATGGTCGCAGACGGCGAAGCGGTCGGCGCTGCCCATGTTGTAGGCGAACTCGTAGCAGACGTTCTTGCGTGGCCGCAGGCTTGCGCTGGCGCCGGCGCCATACGGCGGCACGATGCCGAGCGGCGCCTCGGGAAACAGGGCCGGCATGTCGTCGGCCAGCGCGCGCTCGATCGAGGCTGCCACCGGCAGATCCTCATACACCACCTTGATCGCCTGCAAAGCGGACACCGCCTGCGCCTCGCTGTCGGCGGCCACCGCGCAGACGATGTCGCCGATGTAGCGCACCGTTTCCTGCGCCACCAGCGGCTGGTCCTTGATGAAGTAGCCGTACACCGGCATGGTTCCGGCGGCGATGTCGTCACGCGTGAGCACCGCACGCACCCCGGGCAGCATGCGCGCGGCGGCGGCGTCGATCGATACCACACGCGCATGGGCGCGCGGGCTGCGCAACAGCTTCGCATGCAGCATGCCGGGCAGCACGACGTCGGGGCCGTAGAGCGCGCGGCCGCTGACCTTGTCATGCGCGTCACGGCGCGGCAGCACCTGCCCGACCTGGCGCAGAGGCGCGTTCATGCCTTGGCCTCGCCGCGCAATGTTTGCGCCGCCTGTTCGACCGCCTCGATGATCAACGCATAGCCGGTGCAGCGGCAGACGTTGGAACTGATCCATTCGACAATCGTTTCACGGTCCGGTGCGGGATGTCGATCCAGCAGCGCCTTGGTCAACAGCACCATGCCGGCCGTGCAATAGCCGCACTGGAACGCACTGCGCGCAACGAAGGCCTGCTGGATCGCATGCAGGCGACCGTCGCTCGCAAGCCCTTCGATGGAGAGCACCTCGCGCCCCTGCACCTGGAAGGCGAAGGTCGAGCAACTGGCCACCGGCTCGCCGTCGATCAGGGTGACGCAGGCGCCGCACACGCCGCGCGAGCAGCCCAGCTTGGTGCCGGTGAGCCCCAGATCGTCATGCAGCAGGTCGGCCAGGGTGCGTGCCACCGGTACGGTGCATTCGGTGGCGCGACCGTTCAGGGAGAACCGCAACGCCACTTCCGTGACGGCGTTGGGGGCATCAGCCATGGGGGGCTCCTGCAAGTTGGCGCGACAACAGGGCCGTGCCCGCGGCCACCGCATACGAATGGGTGACCACCGGGTCGGCGAAGGACGCCGGCAACTGCGCAAATGCATCACGCGCGATGGTGCGCGCTGCCAGCGCCACCTGCGCCAGGTCGGTGGCCGTCAGCGCCAGTTCCAGCACTGTCGGTTGCAGGTACTCGGTGGCCACCGCGCAGCGCAGGCGCATGCCGTCGGCACTGCGAGTCAGGCTTGCGGCCAGCGTGATCAGCGGGCGCATCGAGCGTTCATAGCTGTACCAAAGCAGACCGGCGGTGTCGATGCGAATCCTGATGAGGAGCGACTGCGCCGGCACGCGCCCGGCCCATAGGTCCTGCACCGTGAGGCTATCCGTACCAGCGGCACTGACGAACTCAAGGCTGGCCTTGAGCGCGGCCAGCAGTACCGGCCCCTCATAACGGGCGCGCCGCGCCATCAGATTGCCGCCCAGGGTGGCGGTGAAGCGGATGCGCGGATTGGCGATGCGCTCCCAGGCCTTGGCAAACCCGGGGACGCGCGAGCGCACCGCCGCATGCACACAGCCGGCACCGTGGGTGACGCCGGCGCCGATGTCGAGCGTATGCGAATCCGCGTCAATGCCGCGCAATTCTTCGACCCGCGCCAGATCCACGATCGCGCGCGGATTCAGCCCCTCGTTGAAACATGCCACCAGGTCGGTGCCGCCCGCCAGCGCTACGGGATGGTCAGCACTGGCAAGCGCGGCAAGCGCCTCGGCCACGGCGCGTGGCTGGTACAGCCTGAAGGGCGCCAGGCTACGCGCCGAAGTCGCCACCAGTCCGGCGGCAGAAACCAATTCCATGCATGCTCTCCTTGTCGCCGCACCAGTGTCCGCATCGCCCGTTCGACCCGCAGGTGCGCCGGGACCGGTGGCGAGCGCGTTTACGCGGGTGTCAGCGCGACTTTCGCACGGGCCTGATCGGCGGCGCGCTTTTCCAGCATGCGTCGCACGCGTGCCAACCCCATGTCGTGCTCATAGAGAAACTCCTGGTCACGCGCATTGGGCGGCATGCTTTCCAGCACCAGGCGGTCTTGCTCCAGCACATCCCAATGCAGGCCTTCCAGGCGGTTGCGGTAGAGGAAGCGCCACACGTTGCACTGCCAGCCGCGCACCTTGCGGGTACGCCAGAAATACACCTGGCAGTGATCCGCGTCGACCGGGGTGGCGAAGCCGATGATGCCGAAGCTGCCGCCCGGGCCGTACTTCTTCTGGTACGGGATAGTCAGGCGCAGCCACATGCAGCCGGTTTCGCCCAGTTCGACCCAGTCGAAATTGACGTCGCGCTGGCCGACTTTTTCAAACACGATGCCGACCGGCGTCTTGCGCACCTTCAACTCGGAACGCTTGTCGCCATCGGCCATCGAGTGCGAGGCCGCGTGCAGGTAGGCGCCGTGCATCGGGTCCATCACGTTGTCGATCGCATAGCGGTAGCTGGTGTTCCAGTTAGACATGCACAGGAAATGCGAATAATCCTCCGACACCAGTTCCTCGGGCAGGTCGAGCGGCGGCGCCGCCGCGGCCGGATCGATGCCGAACCACAGGAACACCGCGCCGGCGCGTTCTTCCACCGGATAACTCTTGACGCAGCTCTTGCCCTCCAGCGGGCAATTGGCCGAGGCCGGCACTTCCTTGACCGTGCCGCTGCCATCGATCTGGATGCCGTGGTACCAGCAGGCCACGCGCTCGCCCAGGTTCCAGCCCAGGGACAGGCGCGCGCCGCGGTGCGGGCAGCGATCTTCGAGTGCGTGTACCTTGCCCGCGCCGTCGCGCCACAGCACGATCGATTCGCCCAGGCGGGTGATGCCGACCGGCGCATTGCGCACCTGCCAGGACGGGGCGACCGGGTACCACAGGTCGCGAATACCGGTGGAAAGGATGTGCTCCGCGGCCGTTGCTACGGGGTCTTGCTGTAGGGTGGTCTGCATGTTATTTCTCCGCTAGGTGTCAGGCGCCCAGGCGCGCCATCTCGGCCTCGAAAGAGGCTGCTGTCCACTGCCCGCCTTCGGCAGTGCGAAAGGCCTGCGCGTTGAGGCCGGCGACCACCTCGTCAATGGTGATGGCGCCGTCAGCAAATACGCGTTCGAGCACATCGCCCAGCGCGTTTTCATAAGCACTGGGCTCGGCCGCGCGGTTTTGCCAGATGATGTTGGGCAGCTGGCCGGGAACTTCGATCTGCCCCTTGCCGGCAACGTTGTTCGGCTGCGCGGCCAGCCAGGGTTTGAGGTGGGGGTTGTAGTTCATGGTTTCTTCTCCTGTCTACGCTGCGGCAATCTGGACCTGGATTTCCTGGCCGACCACGCGCACCGGAAAGGTTTTCAAGTCGCGGCAGGGTTCGCCGCGCAGGTGTTTGCCGGTCGTCACATCGAACACCGCGTTGTGCAGTGGGCATTCGACTTCGCAGCCTTCAGCAAAGCCCTGGGTGAGTAGCGCCGCGGCATGCGGGCAGATATCCTCGGCGGCATGCAGGCTGCCATCGACATCGTAAATGCCGATTTTCTGCGTGCCCACGGTCACGCCCAGCGGCGCTTCGGGTTCGACTTGATCGCGCTGCCCGACGGTGGTCCAGTCACTCATGAATTCTTCCTTTCGATGATCAGCCGGCGCTTGATACCGGCAGCTTGTTGAGATCGGCGGCGGGGTCGATCAGCGCATCCAGTGCCGGATAGCTGTCTTGCGCGATCCACCGGCGCACCACCCGCATATCACGCCCGGCGTTGACCGCGGCCACCGCGCGCACCCTTGGCCCCTCGCAGAAAAAGAACAGGCGCGAGCGCTTGGCCGGGACTTGCCGTTCGATCACCTGCATCGAATCATCGGGCAAGCCCAGCAGTTGCAGGTTGTCGTCGTACTGATCGGACCAGAACCACGGCGGGCCGTCGGCTTCTGTGTCGTGGGAAATGCCCAGTGCGGCCTTGGCCGCGGCCACCGCGCCGCGCTGCGCGTTTTCCCATGACTCGATGCGCAGGCGCGTGCCATTGGCGCGCGCCGCATTGGCAACATCGCCAACGGCGAAAATCGCCGGGTCGGCAGTGCGACCACAGGCATCGGTCAAGACACCGTTGCCGACCGCGAGGCCGGCCGCCGCCGCCAGTTCGTCGGCTGCGACGAGGCCGATGCCGACCACCAGCAGGTCGCCCGTGAGCCGGGCACCACTGGCAAGATGGAGTGCGACGCCGTCGTCACCCGGCACCACTTCACGCACCGCGTCGCCAAGCAATACCCTGACGCCGCGCGCGGTGTGCGTCTCCAGCAAATGGGCGGAAACGCAGGCCGGCACGGTGCGCATGCACAGACGTGGCGCGGCTTCGATCACCGTCACCTCGCGTTCCAGCATGCGTGCGGAGGCGGCCACCTCAAGCCCGATCCAGCCGCCGCCCAGCACCAGCACATGACGCGCCGCGCCGATCGCCCGCTTCAGTAGAAGCGCGTCTTCATAGGTGCGCAAGGTCAGCACGCGCGGGTGCGGAGCCAGCCCAGGCAAGGTGCGCGCCCTGCCGCCATTGGCAAGAAAGAGGGCGTCATAGGCAACGGACTCGCCGCCGGCCGACTGCACCGTGCGCGCCGCGCGATCGACTGCCACCACGCGCTCACCGGGCCGCCAATCGATCGCAAGCTCGCTCCACTTCGGCTCCGGCAACAGCACCAGTCGCTCAAAACCCTGGTCTTCCTTGAGCACCGCCTTGGACAAGGGCGGGCGCTCATACGGCGCATGCGCCTCGTCGCCGAACCAGACGATGCGCCCGGCGAAGCCGTGTTCGCGCAAGGTCAGCGCGAGCCAGCGGCCGGCCTGGCCGGCGCCAACGATCACAAAGCAGCGGGACTCGGACATGGGCGGTTAAGTTTCCTTGCTCGGTGGCGGGCGAAACTTCAGTCGGCGGTGATCTTGAGTTCGCGCGCGATGCGGCCGTAGCGCTGGTCATCCTCACGCATCAGCGCGGCCAGTTCCTGCGGCGTGCCGCCACGCAGTTCAATCCCGGAATCGGACAGGCGCTTGCGCGCATCGCTCTGGCGCACCGCTTCGTTGAAAGCCTCATTCAAGGCGGCGATGGCCGCCGCCGGCGTGGCCGCGGCTGAGAACACGCCGTACCAGGCGTTGACTTCCACCCCCTTGATGCCACGCTCGGTGAGCGTGGGCACATTGGGCACGAGCGGCGTGCGCGCGCGCTCGGCCACCGCCAACGCCAGCAAGCGGCCGGATTCGAGGTGTTGTGCGGCACCGCCCAAGGCCACGAACAAGAGCTTGACCTCGCCGCCGATGGCGGCGGTCACCGAAGGTGCCACGCCGCGATACGGCACATGCGTCATCTTGAGGCCGGCGGCGCTGGCGAACATTTCACCGGCGAAGTGCATCGGCGAGCCGTTGCCGGCGCTGCCGAAGGCAAGCTCGGGTTTGGCTTTGGCAAGTGCAACCAGTTGTTCGATCGTGGTGGCGCCCAGGGTCGGGTTGGCGACGATCAGCATCGGCGTGGTGGCCACCGCGACGATCGGCGCCAGGTCCTTTTGCACATCGATGCCGCCACCGGCGCCTTTGGGCAGCACATGCGGTGAGATTGCCAACGTGTTCGGCGCCAGCAGCAGGGTGCTGCCGTCGGGTGCCGCCTTGGCCACCGCGCCAGCCCCCAGCAGTCCGCCGACGCCAGGACGATTCTCGACCACCACCGCGCGCGCTAAGCGCACCGCCAATTTTTCGCCCAGCACGCGCGCGGCCAGATCGGGGCCGGCGCCGGCGGGGAATGGGACTACGATGGTCAGCTGCTTGCCCGCAGGTTGTGCATGTGCGGCGCCATGCGGGAGCATGCAAGCGGCGATGGCCAGCGCACCAAAGAGGGCGCTGCGCAATGAGGTCGGGCGGCGGGTGGTCATGCGCTTGTGTCCAATATGCAGGCTTAGTGCGGTTTGTCGGTCAGGAACTTGCCGTCGTTCTGACGGCCCTTCTGGCGCCGCGTGTGGCCGTCGATGCCGCCATCGACCGCCCATTCGGCGAACATGGTCGGGCCGGGTTCGAAGTCACGCGGCAGCCATGCTTCTGTCAACTCGTCTTCATCCGCGTAGTACTCGATGAGCCCGCCGGCCGGATTGCGAAAGTACCAGAAGTAGGCGGACGAAATCGGGTGCCTGCCGGGGCCCAGCTGGGTGTCCCAGCCGCAGCGACTGAACTGCAGCCCGCCGCCGAATACCTCGTGGATATCGCGCACCGTGAACGCCACGTGATTCAAACCGCGCTTGCCGTCAGGGGTCGAGAGCAGAAACAGGTCGTGGTGCCCGCCGCGCGGCGCGCAGCGCATGAAGGCACCGCGCCCGGGGTAACGATCGGAGGCTACAAAACCCAACTCGGCGTAAAACGCTTCGGTGGCCGCCAGATCGGGCACGAAGAACACCACATGGCCGACCTCGATCGGGGTGGCGCGCTCATAGATGGCGCCACGCTCATCCACCCGCGCTCGCTGGTCCCAGGTGTTGGCGGGTGTGCCGCGCACCTGCACGGCACGCTTCACGCTGACCTGGAAGCGCACCGCGAAGCCGTTGGGATCGGTGCAGCCGACGCGCGTACCGCTATCGACGAATCCGGGCGTGTTGCGCAGCCGTTCACGCATTGCGGAAAAGCTGGCCGCGTCGCTGACGCCCCAAACGACTTCGCGCAGGGTCGGCCCGTCTTCGATTGCTGCCGGCAACGAGGCATGCGCCGGATCGGCCACCAGCACGCGGCAGCCGTTGAGCGATTCGAACACCAGGCGGTTGTCGGCGTCCTGTACCAGCTTCAAACCCCAGTCAGCGAAAAAACGCCGGCAGGTGTCGAGGTCGGCCGCGCCGTAGGTGATTTCGTCGATACCGAGAATGCTCATGCGCTCCGCCCCGCGTTCTATTCGGCCTTGATGCCGAATTCCTTGACCAGCCGGCCGAAGCGTTCGTCGTCGGCCGCGATCTGCTTGACCAGTACCGCAGGTTCTCCGCCAATCGGCTCGATACCAAGCGTGGCCATGCGCGCCATCACGTCGGGCATTTTCAGCACCTCATTCATGTGCACGTTGATCGAGCGCACGATTTCAGGCGGCATGCCGCGGGGCCCGAGCAGCCCCATCCAGGCGCTGATGTCCAGGTCCTTGTAACCGAGCTCGATCAGGGTCGGCACGTTCGGCATCAGCTTGGTGCGCTGCAATTCGGCCACCGCCAGCGGTATCAGCTTGCCGGATGTCACATACTGGCCGACCGCGCCCGGGGTGATCCAGCCCACGGTGACGTGCCCGCCAAGAGTATCGGTCACCACCGGCGCCACACCCTTGTAAGGCACGTGGTTGATCTTGATGCCGGCGGCTTTGTTGAGCATCTCGCCGGCGATGTGCATGGGCGAGCCGGAACCGGGGCTGCCGTAGGAGTAGGTCTTGCCGGCCTTGGCGTCGGCGATCAATTGCCTCGCATCCTTGACGCCGACACTGGGCGAAGCAACGATCAGGAGCGGGATGTTGCCGGTCTTGATGATCGGCGTGAAATCCTTGACCACATCATGGGCGACGCCGGGCCCGGCCTTGAGCACATGCTGGGCGATCGGAAAGGTGCTGGGCGTGAACAGCAGCGTATAGCCGTCGGCCGGCGCCTTGGCCACCGAGGCGTTGCCGATCATGCCGCTGGCGCCGGGCCGGTTGTCAATGATCACCTGTTGTCCGATGCGCGCGGCGAGTTTCTCGGCGTAGGCGCGCCCGATGGCGTCAGTGTCGCCACCGGCCGGGTACGACACCACGATGGTGACCGGTTTGGCGCTGGGCCAGGCCTGCGCGGCAACCGGGCCTGCCGCCAGCACGGCAAGCGCAGCGGCGGAAAGGGTTAGCGCGTGACTGAGGGTAGGCTTCATGCGATATGGCTCCTGTGAATGGATGCGGGGTCGAAGGTCTGAGACGTTGCGTGGTGGGTTTCAGGCGGCCCAGGGCAAGGGTGCAACATTCATGCCCCAGTAAAGACTTTTTTGCTCCATGTATTCCAGAATGCCCAGGCGGCCCTTTTCGCGGCCGATGCCGCTGTCGCGCCAGCCGCCAAACGGCGTGGCGATCGAGAATTGCTTGTAGGTATTGATCCATACGGTGCCGGCCTGTACCGCGCGGCCGATGCGCCAGGCGCGCTTGTAGTCGCGGCTCCAGATGCCGGCGGCCAGGGCATAGACGCTATCGTTGGCCTGCGCCAGCAAGTCGTCTTCATCGTCGAACGGCAGGGCCACCAGCACCGGGCCGAAAATCTCTTCGCGGCAGATCGGGCTGTCGTTGGCCAGGCCCTCGATGATGGTCGGCTGGTAGTAGCAGCCGGCCTCGCGCCCGTCACCCTGCGGCCGCGCGCCGCCGGTGGCGAGGCGCCCGCCATCGGCCAGGCCGCGCGCCACGTAGCGCTCAACGCTGTCGCGGTGCGCAACGCTCACCAGCGGCCCCATTTGCGTACGCTCCGAGACCGGGTCGCCGACCCGCAGCGCGGCCGCGCCGCGCACCAGACGCTGCATGAATTCGGCATACAAGCCGCGCTGCACGAACAGGCGCGAGCCGGCGATGCACGATTCGCCTGACGAACTGAAGATGCCGAACAGCACGCCGGCGACGGCATGGTCGAGGTCGCAATCGTCGAACACCATGGTCGGCGACTTGCCGCCCAGTTCGAGTGACACCGGCATCATCTTGTCGGCCGCCACATGGGCGATGCCGCGCCCGGTGGCGGTGCCGCCGGTAAACGATACGCGCCGCACCAGCGGATGCTTGACCAGCACGTCGCCCACCACCGAGCCCTTGCCCGGCAGCACGCTGATAATGCCCGCCGGCACGCCGGCGGCCTCACAGATGCGCGCCAGTTCGAGCGCCATCAAGGGTGTAATCTCGGCGGGCTTGACCACCACCGCGTTGCCGGCGGCCAGCGCCGGCGCCATCTTCTGCGCTTCGCTGGCGATCGGCGAATTCCACGGCGTGATGGCGGCCACCACGCCCATGGGTTGATGGACGCTCATGGTGAGCTGGTCGCCGCGCATCGGTGTCAACTGGTCTTCGAGGGTCTCGCAGGCGGCGCCGAAAAACTGGAAGGTAGCAGCGGCGCTGTCGACTAAAGCGCGGGTCTCGTTGATCGGCTTGCCGTTGTCGCGCCGTTGCCACTGCGCCAGCTCTTCGCGCCGCGCGCGGATGCCGTCGGCCACGCGGTAGAGCACGCGTGCCCGCTCATGCGGCTTGCGGCTGGCCCAATCGGTGCGGCGGAAGGCTTCATCGGCCCGTTCGACCGCCTCGGTGGCGTCGGCAGCGCTGGCGGCATGCAACTCGGCGCTGACGCTGCCATCGGCCGGATAGATGCTGGTGTAGGCATGGCCGCGTCCGCGCCGCCATTCGCCGGCGACGCAGATCGGCAGGTCGGCCTGCGGCAGTTGTTGCTGCAGGGGATCTTTCACGATTAGACCTTGACCGGCGGGCCGGCGAACGCGGTCTTGAACGCGCCCACGGCAAGCATGTCGACTTCGAGCATCTTGGGGCCCGGAAAGCGCGCGAGCTCCGCCAGCATCGCCGGTGCGTCGGCCAGGCTCCCCACGCGCCGGTGTTCGAATTTGAGCGATTGCGCCAGTAATGCATAGTCGGGCGTGTGCAGTTCGGCATAGACGCGGCGCCCGCCATATTGCGCATCCTGGATGTTCTTGATCACACCGTAACTCTGGTCGTTCATCAGGATCACAGTGAAGTCGGCCGCCTCCTGCACCGCGCAGGCCAGTTCCCCCAGGTTGAGCACGAAGCCGCCGTCACCGGCCAACAGCAAGGTCTTGTTGCCACTGGCGTAAGCCGCCGCGCCGGTGGCCGCGCCAATCGCCATCGCCAGGCCCAAGCCGATGCCGCCGCCCAGTGCATGCACCCCGGCACGGGGTCCGGCCAAGCGCAATTCACGGTTGCCCCAGGTGCTGTTGGATACAGTCACGTCGCGCACCCAATTGAATCGGGTGCCGGCCGCGGCCTGCACGGCGTCGACCAGCATGGCATACGGACCGAGACCGTCGCGCAGGCTTGCGACGGCCTTGTCGTGCGCGCGGCGCAGGTCGGCGGCGAAGTTGCCATCGACCTTCATGCGGCCTTCCAGTTTGTCTGCCAGCGCGGTCAGGGTCAGGGCGGCATCGCCGCAGACGAACTGCGCATTCGGGTAGCAGCGGCCATTGGCGCCGGGATCGGCATCGATGCGGTACAGCGGCTGCGGCAACTTGAGCTGGTACTTCAAGGTCTCGTTGCCGCGCAGACGCGAACCGACCACCAGCAGCGCATCGCAGGTGCCATAGAACGCCTCGACCGGCGGCGCGACGTTGTAGGCGCCGAGCGACTGTGGATGGGTTTCGGCCACGATGCCGCGCCCCTGGGTGCTGCTGACCACGCCGAAGCCCAGCGCCAGCAGGCGCGCCACCGCGCTCCCTGCGCCGCGCGCGCCGCCGCCGACCCACAACAGCGGGCGGCGCGCCTGCGCGAGGGCATCGGCCAGCCTGGCCACCTCACGCGCAACCGGCGCGGCCGTAAGCGGCGCCAGCGGCTCCAGGTCGTCGGGCAGATCGATCAGCGCCGCCTGGATATCGATTGGCACTTCAACGCTGACCGGCCCGCCGGGTGCGGTCGTCGCGCAGCGCACCGCCTGCTTGAACGTGGCCAGTGCGGTGTCGGCGCTGCGCACCCGCCAAGCCTGCTTGGACACAGCCTTGAGCATGGAAAGCTGGTCGGGCGCCTCGTGGATATAGGCCATGTCGCGGTCGAGATACGCGGCTTCGATCTGGCCGGTGATGTGCAACAGCGGCGTGCCGGCGGTGAGCGCCTCGACCATGCCGCCGGCGGCGTTGCCGGCGGCGGTGCCAGTGCTGGTGATGCATACCCCGAGAATGCCGGTGGTGCGCGCACAGGCGTCGGCCATGCTGGTCGCCCCGGCCTCGCCACGCGCCGAGACGAAGCGGATGGCGCCGCGCGTGGCCATGGCGTCCAGGATCGGCATGTTGTGAATCGAAATCACGCCGTAGGCGGCCTTGACCCCGCAGCGTTCGAGGAAGGCGGCAATCACGTATCCGACGGTAACTTTCATGGGAGCTTTCGGGTGGGTGTCAGGGGTCGCGGGCCGGCCTGGCGCACGAGCATCACGGCGCGGACCCGACTGCCCGCAACTTTGCCGGTGCCGGCTGATCCTCGGCTTGCCGACGATAGTCCAGCAGCGCCGACAGTTGCGCGGCCTTGCCGCAGATTTGCGCCACCAGCGGCGCTCGCTTGTCGGCGGCGATCTCGGCGCCGGGAACGGTGAGCCCGATCGCCGCGACGATGTGCCCGTCCTGACCGCGCACCGGCGCGGCCACGGTGCAGATATGCGGTTCGAAGAACCCCGCTGCAAGCACCCAGCCGCGCTGGCGCACCTGTTGCACCTGCTCGAACAGCGCCGCCGCGTCGCGCGGGGTATCGCGGCTGCGGCTTTCCAGGAGCGGCTCCGGATACAGGGCGCGCAGCGCACCGAGCGACAGGTCGCCCAGCAAGACATGACCGAACACCGTCGCATGCACCGGCAGGCGGGTACCCACCGAGACCGCGGTGGCGAACGGCGCGCGCGAAGCCGAACGGTGCAGGTAGACCACGTCGCGGCCATCGCGCACCACCAGACTGGCGGCGTAGCCGGTCTCGTCGCGCAGGCTGTCGAGCAGGGGCCGGCCCAGTTCGACGATGTCCTGCGACGCCAGATACTCGAAGCCCAGGCGCAGGATCGCCAGCCCGAGACGGTACGCGCGCCCGTCGGGCGTCCGTTCGACGAAGTGCAAGCCCTCCAGCGTGACCAGCAGGCGGAACACCGTGGAGCGCGGCACGCCAAGCCGGCGCGCCAGTTCCGGCGCGGTCAGAACCGGCTCGGCGCGACTGAATTCGCCGAGGATGCGCAGCCCACGTTCCAGGCCGGGCACGGTGTAGCGGTCGGGATCGGGGTCGCGCGCCCCGGCTTCGGCCATCAGCACCGAAGGCCTGCCAGCAGGTTGCCGGATCGAAGCCTGGGCACGCGCCGGTCGCGGGGTCGACGCCAATGCAGCGCCCGGCGCGACGCACTGCAGCGCCGACCATCCGCCTCTGCGGCTGGCAACTTGCAGCACTCGATCGCAATTCGAATCATGCTCACCTTCGACGCTTCGGATTAATTGTTTTACTAATAAACCAATAAACCATATATGGGTTATCTTAAAAACTCCAAAAACACTTGTCAAGCACTATTTTTGAGATATATTTCCATTCCGATGGCATTCCAAATCTATTTCAACGCATCGGCAGGCCGCATGGTCAGGCGATAAATAGTTTTTTAGCAAACTTGCGTTTAATATATTGAACAACTCACTTCACCGGCAGATGTCATGAAAACTCCTTCCGCAACCGCCCTGCTCGAGGGGCATCGGGTTCTGGTCACCGGGGGCGCACGCGGCCTGGGCCTCGAATTCGCCCGCACCATCGCGCAGCACGGTGGCCGCGTGGTGATCGCCGACATCCTGGCCGACGCAGCCCAACAATCGGCGGCCGACCTGCGCAGCAGCGGGCTGGACGTGCAGGCAGTGCCGTTGGATCTTGACGACGCAGACTCGATCACCGCCTGCGCCGCCGCCGCCGGGCAGGCACTGGGCGGGCTCGACGGACTGGTGAACAACGGCGCGATCACCAATTCCGGCGGGCAGAGCGCGTTCGAGCTCGATCCGGAGGTGTGGGACCGGGTGATGCGGGTGAACGTGCGCGGCACCTGGCTGATGACCCGCGCCTGCGCGCCGGCGCTCGCCGCCAGCGGCCGCGGCGCGGTGATCAACCTGGCGTCGGACACGGCACTGTGGGGCGCGCCCAATCTGCTCGCCTATGTGGCGAGCAAGGGCGCGATCGTGGCCATGACACGCTCGCTGGCGCGCGAACTGGGCAGCGACGGCATCACCGTCAATTCGATCGCCCCCGGGCTCACCCTGGTGGAGGCGACCCAGTATGTTCCGGAAAATCGGCACCGGCTGTATCGCGATCAACGCGCGCTGCAGCGCGACCAGACGCCGGAGGATGTCGGCGGCGCGGTGGTGTTCGCGCTCAGTGCCATGGCACGCTTTGTCACCGGCCAGCTGCTGGCGGTCAACGGCGGCTTCGTGATGCATTGAGGCGTTGCCCGGCCGGCCGGATTCGCGCGAAGCCTGCATAATCGCAATGCGATCCGCAGGCCCGACAACTTTCACGAGATCCCTATCCATGTCCGACTGGCAACCCTCTCAGCGCTACCCCGACCCCTCGGTCGTCGTGCTCGACCCCGCGTTCGAGCGTTATCGCCTGGCGCTGGCCAAGGTCGAGCGCATCGCCACCGGCATGCGCTGGGCCGAAGGACCGGTGTGGCTGGGCGACTCGCGCACCCTGGTGTGGAGCGACGTGCCGGGCAACTGCATGTATCGCTGGGACGAGGAAAGCGGCGCCGTCGGCGTGTTCCGCAAGCCGTCCAGCAATGCCAATGGCAATACCCGCGACCGCCAGGGACGCATCGTCACCTGCGAGCACCTGACGCGACGGGTGACGCGCACCGAGCATGACGGGCGCATCACCGTGCTGGCCGACGCCTACCAGGGCAAGCGCTTCAATTCGCCGAACGACGTGGTGGTGAAATCCGACGGCTCGATCTGGTTCACCGACCCGGTATTCGGCATCGGCGGCTACTACGAAGGCGAAAAAGACACGCCGCAACTGCCGTTCAACGTCTATCGCATCGACCCGAAAGGTTCGATCACGGTCGCGGCCAAAGGCATCAACCAGCCCAACGGCCTGGCGTTCTCGCCCGACGAGACGCTACTCTATGTGGTCGAGTCACGCGCGGTGCCGCGCAAGATCCTGGCCTATGACGTGATCGGCGGTCGCAAGCTCGCCAACCGGCGCGTGTTGATCGATGCCGGCCCCGGCACGCCCGACGGCTTTCGCTGCGACGTCTACGGCAACCTGTGGTGCGGCTGGGGCATGGGCCAGGCGGGCCTCGATGGCGTGCATGTGTTCAACCCGGCGGGCAAGCTGATCGGCCGCATCGACCTGCCGGAACGCTGCGCCAACCTGTGCTTTGGCGGCGTGCATCGCAACCGCCTGTTCATGGCGGCCAGCACCTCGGTGTATTCGCTGTACGTCAACACGCAGGGTGTGGGCTACGCATGACCGACAGGCCGAACCCACCCGCAGGAGCCAATCCGATGACTACTGCCGCGATCGATCCATCCCGCATATCGAACGATTTCATCGCGCTCAAGCCCGATTGGCTTGCCCTGCACCGCGAAGAGCCGCTGGAACCGGGCCTGCCCATCATCGACCCGCACCATCACCTGTGGGACCACGCGGGCAATCCCTACCTGTTTCCGGACCTGCAGAAAGACCTCGACTGCGACCACAACATCGTCGCCACCGTGTTTCTTGAATGCCGCGCCATGTACCGCGCCGACGGGCCGGAGGAAATGAAGTCGCTGGGCGAAACCGAGTTCGTCAATGGCATCGCGGCGATGAGTGCCAGCGGTGCCTATGGTGCGACGCGCGCATGCGCCGGCATCGTCGGCAACGTGGACCTGCGATATGGAGCACATGCCGGTGCCCTGCTCGAAGCCCACATGGCGGTAGCGGGCGGCCGCTTTCGCGGCATCCGCAGGGGCTCCGCCTGGCATGCATCCGGCATCAAGGCGACCAGCGCCAATCCGCCGCCGGAGTTGCTGCTCGACGGCAAATTTCGGGAAGGTTTCGCCTGCCTGGCGCGGCTGGGCCTGAGCTTCGACGCCTGGCTGGTACACACGCAAATCGACGAGGTCATCGACCTTGCGCGGGCATTTCCTGACACCACCATCATTCTCGATCACGTCGGCGGGCCGCTGGGCATCGGGCCTTATGTGGGCCAGCGCGACGCTGTGTTCGCAGAGTGGAGCGCAGCGATTCGCGAACTCGCGCGCTGCCGCAACGTGCATGTGAAGCTCGGTGGCCTGGGCATGCACACCATCGGTTTCGACTTTCATGCGCGCGCGCAACCGCCGAACTCGGAACAACTGGCGGATGCCTGGCGGCCCTATATCGAAACCTGCATCGCCGCGTTTGGCGCCGAACGCTCGATGTTCGAAAGCAATTTTCCGGTCGACAAGGGCACCTGCAGCTATCAGGTCTTGTGGAATGCCTTCAAGCGCATCGCCGCCGGCTGCTCGGCGAGCGAGAAATCGGCGCTATTCAGCGGCACGGCCAACAAGGTGTACCGGCTCGGCCTGGCGGTTTGAAGTGCGTGGCGCGATCGCGCTTTGCAGACAGGCTGCTAGAACATGTTGCGCGGCAGCCACAGCGCGATATCCGGAAACAAGGTCAGCGCCAGCACGCCGCCGAGCATCAATATCACATAGGGAAATGAACCCCAGGCCACCTCGCCCAAACTCGTTTTGGCCATGCCCTGGATGACAAACAGGTTCATGCCGACCGGCGGGGTGACCAGGCCGATCTCCAGCAAAATCACCAGCACCACGCCGAACCAGATCGGATCGAAACCGGCCGCCTTGATCACCGGAAACACCACCGGCAGGGTGAGCAGCATCAGTGACAAGGCGTCGACCAGGCAACCGAGCACCAGGTACATCAGCACCACCACCGCCAGCACCACATAGGGCGCCAGTTGCGCGGCCTGGATCGCGCCGACCAGCGCGCGCGGGATGCCGGCCGACACCAGGGCGAACGACATGATCTGCGCGCCGATCACGATCAACAGGATCATCGCGTTGGTGCGCAAGGCGTCGAGCAGGCTGCGCCGCAGCACCTCCACAGTCAAGCCGCCATACATGCCGACCACCACCACCGCCCCGGCGGCGCCGACGCCGGCTGCCTCGGTGGGCGTCATGATGCCGGCGTAGATGCCGCCCATCACCAGGCCGATCAGGAGCACCACCGGCACCAGGTCGCGCAGGCCGGCCAGGCGTGCGCTCCAGGCCACCGCCTCGTCCAGCGGCGGGAAATCGCGCGGCGCGATCTTGGCCTGGACACCGAGAAACAGCATGAAGATCGCCGCCATCATCAGGCCCGGAATGATGCCCGCGACAAACAGCTTGCCGACCGATTCGCCGACCGTCGAGCCATAGATGATGAATGGAATCGACGGCGGGATCAGGATGCCAAGCGTGCCGCCGGCCGCCAGCGTGCCAGTCATCGGGCGCACGCCGTAGCCGCGCTTCTGCATTTCAGGAATCGCGATCGCACCGACCGCCGCCGCCGTGGCGACGCTCGAACCGCACAGCGCCGAGAACACGCTGCACGAGAGAATATTGGTCTGCGCCAGGCCGCCGGGAACGCGGTTCAGCCAGAGCGCCAGGCTGCGGTAAAAGCGCGTACTGATGCCGCCGTGCAGGATCACCGTGCCCATGAAGAGGAACAACGGCACCGCGGTCAGGACGAAATTGTCGACCGTGTTCCAGACCACCGATTCGAGGCCGCCCAGAAGCGCGGGCTTGACCAGCCAGATGCCCAGCACCCCGGCCAGCCCGAGGCTGACCGCGATCCACACGCCGCCGAACAACAGCGCCAGCATGATGCCCAGGTAAATCGCGGCAAGCGATTCCCAGCTCATCGCGGCGCCCGCCACGCCAGTTGCAGCGCTTCCAGCAATTGCGCCAGCATTTGCACGAACAGCACGGCGAAACCGAGTGGAATGAAGGCCTGGAAAGGCCACAACACGAAGTTGGTCGCCGACACCGAGAATGAACCGGTGCGAAAACTGTCGAGCGCAAGATCGGTGGTGCGCCACACCAGGAGTGCCACGAAAGGCAGGCCGATCACGCACCACAGCACCGCCAGCCAGCGGCGCAGGCCCGCGGAAAGACGGTCGGTCAGCAGGGTCACCTGGATATGGTCACCGTGCAACAGCGCGTATCCGAGCGCGGAAAAGGTGCAGATCACCAGCAGGTAGCCCGACAACTCGTCGGCCACCACCATCGGCGCGGCCATGAAGCGGCGCGAAATCACCTGCACGGTGATCAGCACGATCATCGCCGTCAGCGCGGCCGCGCCGACCGCCGCGCCGAGCCTGCTCAGGCGCGCTGCGAGAGCACTAAACCGCACGCGCTTACTGCAGCTTCAGCGCGGTGAGCGCGCGTTCCAGCGCCTGGCTGCCTTCCGGCCCGACCTTGTCCTTGACATAGCTGCGATAGATCGGGATCAGGCTCTTGCGGGTTTCGATATGGGTGCCGGCCGGCACCTGCACCACGCTCTTGATCTGCCCTTTGTCGAGCATGCGCTTGATGGCGCCGTTGTCAGCCTCTTCAACCACCATCTTCTGCCAGCGCTCCGACCACCAGTCGCCGACCGCCTTCACCGTCTTCTGCTGATCCGGCGAGAGCTTGCTCCAGGCAGCCTGGTTCACGGTGATGTAGAAGGCCGCCACCGGGCCGTCGATCTTCAGGAAATACGGCGCCACCTCGTACATTTTCGAGGTCTCGATCGCCACCGCGGCGGTCAGCACGCCATCGACGATGCCGCGCTGCGCGGCCGGGTAGGTCTCCGCCCACACCACGAACGAGGGCGCGGCACCCCACACCTTGAGGTATTCCGCCTCAAGCCCGCCGGCGGTGCGCACCTTCATGCCCTTGACATCGGCCAGCGTCTTGATGGGGTTGCGCATCACGATGTTGCGCGGCGGATAGGCACCGACGCCGATCGGCTCGACCCCCTGCTTGCGGAATGCGGCGGCGATCTCGGGCCAGGTGATGTCACGCACCACCTTGCGCTCGGCATCGTTCAAGGCCAGAAAAGGCAGGTCGCCCAACAGCAGCGCCGGTGCATCGCCGAAGGCCATGCTGCCGACCACCTCCGACATTTCAACCAGCCCCTTGCCGGTGACGCGCAGGTGCTCGGGTGCCTTGTAGGGCAATTCGCCGGCAGCATAGAAGCTCACCTCGACCTGACCGTTGGTGCGCTTGGTGATCTCGGCGGCCAACTCCTTGAAGCGGTCGATGAACGCATCCTGGCCGGCCGGAATGATCGAGACGAATTTCCATTGTTGCTTTTGTTGCGCCTGCGCCACGCCGGCGGCGACCAAGCCGGCCAGGCCCAGTGCGATGGCAGCACATGCCGCGAATCGTTTCATGCTGACTCCTCTGTTTGTGATGCCCCTGCCGCCTTGGCATTCGGAGCGCTGCCGGATCGATTCCCAGCCACCTGTGGAAAGTTACTCGCCTCGCGAGCTTTGCGCAACACTGCAATTGCACGGGATGGTCCGACCTGTCGTTGCTGCCGGCACTCGGGTGGCGCAGCGTTGCACCACGGCGCGTGCCCTGGTCAGGGCAATCCGTTGCGGCCGTGGGCGCGGTACGCCGGTCGCCCGGTCAGCAGTTCGTAATAGGCGGTCAGCGCCGGATATGCGGGTCGCGTGACATCCTTGAGCGAAAACCAGCGGTTGACCACCAGCCCGACCGGTATGTCGGCCAGGCTGAATTCGGTGCCGAGCACGTAGGGACCATTGGCGGCGAGCGCTTCATCAAGCAGCTTCATCTGCGCAGTCAGGTCCAGTCGGCCCTGCTCAACGAACCACGGGTTATTCCACGGCGGCTCTTTGAGTTGCCCGCCAAGAAAGGCGCCGCGCATCGAATGCGTGACGTCGTAGGCAACCCAGTCCATCCAGGCTTCGATGCTCTGACGCCGCTGCAACTCGGACGGATACAAGGCGATTGCGTTGTGCTTCGCCGCCAGGTAGCGCAGGATCGCATGCGACTCGCGCATCACGAAGCCGTCGTCGATCACACAGGGCACCTGTCCGGTCGGGTTGAGCTTGAGAAACTCCGGCGTATTGGTCGGCCGGAACCCGCGGCCGTAGTCTTCACGCTCGAACGGCAGGCCGATTTCGTCGCACAACCAGAGCACCTTGCGCACATTGAATGAATTGGCGCGTCCAAGAATTTTCAGCATCCGGATCTCCCGCCTGTTGCGATGTACAGCGACACTCCGCACGCACCAGCTGGCAGCAAGGCGCTACGGCTTTCGCTATTCGGCCTTGATGCCGAAATCGCGCACGATCTTGGTGTAGCGCTTGATGTCTTCGGCCACCAGCGCATCGAGTTGCTCGGGCGAGCCGCCAATGATGCGCCCGGCCTGCGATTCGACGCGCTCCCTGACCTGCGGCGACTTCAGTGCCTCCAGTGTCGCCTCATGCAGCAGCTTGACCACCGCGGTCGGCGTGGCCCGCGGCACGAACATGGCGATCCAGGTATCCATGTCGTAGCCGGGAAAACCGCTCTCGGCGATCGTCGGCACATTCGGCATCAGGGGCGAGCGCTCGGGCGAGGTCACGGCGATCGCCTTCAACTTGCCGCTGCGGATATGCGGCAGCAAGCCGGCCGAGGTCGACAGGATGTAGGGCACCTGGCCGCCGACCACGTCGATGATGCCCGGGCCGGCGCCGCGATACGGCACATGGGTGAACTTGACCCCGGCCAATGACTCAAGATAGGCCGCGGCCAGGTGCCCGGGCGAGCCGACCCCGCCATTGGCCATCAGGCGCTTCTTGTTGCCGTCCGCCGCCTCGAGCTTGAGGAACTGCTGCAGG
>JANPGJ010000519.1:0-13332 GCA_031423955.1 Burkholderiales bacterium | reverse complement strand
GATCTCCGACGGCCGGCAGCAGACGTCCGGCAGCGGGACCAGCTCGCGCGTGATGGTGGCCTTGTACTTGACCTCGTTCTGCACGATGTTGAGCGTGCTTTCGAGGCCCGCCATCAGGTCGGCCGACTCCCAGGCGTCGCTGGTGTCGATGCGCGAGAAGTCCTTCAAGTCGCGCACGATCTTGGTCACCCGATCCAGACCGTCACGGGTTTCGCGCAGCAGGTCGGGCAGGTCGTCGGACAGGAACTCGAGGTCGAGCGGCCTGGCAGGGGCATCAGCGCCGCCCTTGGCCGCGGCGAGCAGTTCGGTGACGTAGCCCGACAGGGTGTTGAAGTTGGCGTACACGTAGCCGATCGGGTTGTTGATCTCGTGCGCCACGCCGGCCGCGAGCTGGCCGATCGAGGCCATCTTCTCCGACTGCAGCAGTTGCGCCTGGGTCGCCTTGAGCTCGCCATTGATCGCCAGCATCTCGGCGTTGAGTGTCGACAAATGGTCGATGCGCTGCTGCTGCTGGCTGCGCATGCCGGCGTTGTCGACCAGGAGCGCCAGCACGGTGACGAAGGTGGCGCCACGCTCGACGTCATCCTGCGTGAAGGCCGGCGAGCCGGCGGTGCGGTTGATCGACAGCGCACCGATCAGGCGCGACTTGATCATCAGCGGCCAGCAGATCGATGAGGCCGGCACGCCCAGGTCGCGCTGCACGGCACCGGGCCGCGCCCCGGCCAATAGCCGCGGGCGGCCGTCGGCGGCCACCGAACCGAGCACACCGCTGCCGAGGGTGATGCGCGAGCCCAGGGCGCCGGCAGGCAAGTCGACGCCGGCGGTGATGATGAGTTGCTCGGGCCGGGCTTCGTCAAGCACCGCCATGCAGCCGCTGACAGCGCCGAAGCCCTGCACCACATGCAGGAGCATGCGCTCGAGTGCGCTGGCGTCGTCGCCGCCGTGCAGACTCAAGTGGTGCAGCTCGGCGATCAGGAGCGCGGTGTCGTGGTGGGTTTCCATGTGTTTTGGCCTCAGACACCGATGACCTTGCACAGCGCTTCGATCTCGCGCTGCGAGGCGGCCTGGGCCTGCGCCCGGTCGACCTGGATATGCGGCAGCGGCGGCATCATCGCCACGCCAAGGTCACCGTCGCCGACCAGGCTGGCCAGCCAGACGGCCTGCGCGGCGGGCGACTCGGGCGCTTGCTCGCAGGGCCGGTGATGCAGCGCGATCGCCTCGACGATGGCCGCCGGCAACGACCATGCCTCGGCCAGTTGCGCACCGGTCGCTGCGTGATGCTGGCCGAAGGCGGCCTCTTCGGCGGCGCACAACTCCTGGCCGGCCAGGCCTTCCAATGCGGCGTAAGCCTCGGCCGAGCGCAGGTGCAGGTCGATTCGCCCCATGTCCTGCAGCACGCCGGCGGTAAAGGCCAACTGGCTGGCGGCGTGGCCGTCGAGCAGGCGTGACGCCAGTACCGCGCCGGCGATCGCCTTGCGCCACATGGCGTGGACCAGGCTGCGCTTGAGGTTCAACTGTTGCAGCGGCTGCGCGATCGCAGACGCAATGGCGACGCGGCGCACCGTGTCCATCCCCAGCACCAGGATGGCGGCGCTGACCGTGCCGACCTGGCGCGACAGGCCGTAGAAGGGCGAGTTGACCAGGCGCAGCACGGCCACAGTGAGCGCCGGGTCGAGCTCGATCAGGCGCGCCAGCACGGTCAGGTCGGGGTCATCCTCGGTGGCCTGCCGCACGATGCGATTGGCGACAGTCGAAAGTGGCGGCAGGCGGCGGCGCACCGGTGTGGTGGCTCCGGCAGTGTTCATGGCGGGGTCGCAATCAAGGTCAGCACCAGCCCCTGGGCGCGGGTGCCGATCTGCATGGGCGTGCAGTGCACGGTGTAGGCGCGATCGCCCAGTTGCACCTGGCGCGGCGGCGCAGCCGGGTCGAGACCGGGTTCGAAGCCCAGCAGGGTACCGATCGGCTCGCCGAGCATCGGCGGATCGGCTGCAAACAGCCGCTCGGCGACGGCGTTGATCATCACCAGGTCGCCCGCCGGGTCGAGACCCAGCACCGGCACCGCCACCGAGCCGATGGCGGCGTGCATCACGTCGAGCGCCGTTTCGCCGTGGCTCATGCGCTCGCCCTGGGCCGCGAAGGCTTCGGCGAGGCGCCGGTTGGCGTGCTGCAATTCCTGGTGCAGCCGCTGGTTCTCGGCGCCGAGTTCGTACTCCGCGAATGCCAGTTCCAGCAGCGCCAGCAACTCGGCATCGTTCCACGGTTTGGTCAGGAACTTGTAGATTGCGCCCTGGTTGATGGATTCCGTGATCGACTGCAAGTCGGTATAGCCGGACAGCACGATGCGCTTGGTCTGCGGATAGCGGTCCTTGACGCGGCGCAGGAATTCGCTGCCGGTCATCAGCGGCATGCGCTGGTCGGACATCACCACACCCACCGGGTGCAGCGCCAACACCTCGAAGGCTTCTTCCGGCGTGCTGGCGATGTGGATCCGGAAGCCGGTCGGGCGCAGCGTGCGGCGCAGTGCGCGCAGCACGTTTTCCTCGTCGTCAAGGATCAGCAGGTGGCGCTGCCGCGGAATGGTGGCTTCAGCGGCCGCCGCGACCGCGCCAAACGTGACCGGTGCGTTCAACAGCGAATCGACGGCTGCCACTTCGAGCGGACGTGAAAACAGGTAGCCCTGGCCTTCCGGACAGCCCAGATCGCTGAAGAAGCGGTGCTGGCCGGGGTGTTCGATGCCTTCGGCGACGCAGCGCAGGCCCAGGCCGCGCGCCAGTTCAACGGTCATGCGCGCGATCGCCGCGTCGGCCTGGCTGTGGGTGACGCCGCGGGTGAACTGCATGTCGACCTTGAGCGTGTCGACCGGCAGGCGCGCCAGATAGGCCAGGCTGCTCCAGCCGGTCCCGAAATCGTCGATCGCCACCAGCACGCCGTGGCGGCGCAGCTCATGCAGCCGCGCCACGGCAGGCCCGTCAGCGCTGGTCAGCGAGCGTTCGGTCAGCTCGACCTCGAGCTGGCGCGGGCTCAAGTGATGACGCTCCAGTTCGGCCAGCGTGAAGTCGACGAATTGATCGTCGAGCAGTACCTCCGTCGGCAAGTTGATGGCCAGGCGCAGCGGCCGGTCGAGCTGTCCTTCCCAGCGCGCCAGGTGCCCGAGCGCGACCTGCAGGATCCAGCGCGTGACCGCGCCGATTTCCGGCCGGCGTTCCAGCTGCGCTATGAATTCACCGGGCATCACCTCGCCCAGGGTCGGGTGGCGCCAGCGCAGCAGGGCTTCGAAGCCCGCCAGAGCGCCGCTGGCCAATTCGACGATGGGCTGGAAGACGAGCCGGAACTGCTGCGCTGCGAGCGCGCCGGCCAGGTCCTGCAACAGTTGGCGCGTGCGGCGGTCACGGGCGTCGCGAACGGCGTCGACGAAGCACGGGCCGTCGGCCGGTTCGACCGCGGCGCGCAGGCTGGCGGCCTCGGCCGACGCGGTCAGGGTCCTGGCGTCGTTGCCATCGGTCTCCAGTTCGGCGACGCCGGCCACGCAAGGCCAGGTCGGCTGCAGAAGCGCCAGCACGCGCAAGGCAAGCATGCCCGCAGTCTGCCCGTCGTGCAGCGGGGCCAGCAAGGCCATGCCGCCGCTGGCGGTGAAGTGCAGTGCCGCGCCGCTGGCCAAAAGCGGGCGCAGGCGGGCACTGGTGCTGACGCGCTGCGGCAGCGACAAGGCGGTGGGTGATCCGCTGGCCGCGCCCGCACCGCGCAGCGCGAGCAGGATATGCCGCTGCTGCGTCGAGACCTGCTCGCGCAAGGCGTTGGCCACAGCCTGTTCGAAACGCGCCCAGGCGGCGCCCGGGCCTTGTTCGTCGGTCGACAACACGGCATGGGCCGACAGGCTCCACTCCGAGAGGTCCTGCTGGAAGCCGACGAAGTGCGTGACCTGCTCGCCATCCTGGGCCAGGGGCACCAGTTGCAGCGCATTCCAGAAGTCGCTGCCGTCGCGACGCCGGTTGCGCAGCACGGTGCGCACCGCCGCGCGCTGCGCGATCGCCTCGCGCAGCACACCCAGCGCCACCGGGTCGACGTCGGGGTGCTGCAGGAAGCGGCAGTTGCGCCCCAGTACTTCGCTGGCGGTGTAGCCGGTGAGCCGGCAGAAGGCCTCGTTGACAAACACCAGGGGCTGGTCGGGCGCCTGCAGGTCGACGATCGACACCGCTGCGTCCACCGACCAGAGCGTCTTCACGGCCAATTGGTGAAGATCCGTATGCTGCGGTCGGCTGGGTGTGGCGGTTGGCAGGTTCATGCGGCTGGCCTGGGTGCTTGAGGCGATGTGTCAAGGTTAGCGGCCGTACCGGGTGCGGCACCAGTCGGTTGGCTGCTGAGGCGCCCTAGGTAGCACTGCCAAGGGCAGCCGGCCGACGCCCATGCCCAGGCCTATCAGTTCTGCCACGCTACTGGACTGGAGGGGGCAACCCGTTGGGCAAATGGATGTGATTGAGCGAGTACCGGAAGCTCGCCCGAGGCGGGTCGCGGCGCGCGTTGCGGCGCGGCCATGAAAAACTTCTGGTGCGCTTTGCCATGAGCGCCGCTGCGCCTGCGTGCTCTCTGATGGCGATTCAATGACCCGCCGTCGGTGAGCGGCAAGTTCCCAACCGCTTGCTTGTCTTCGGCAGTTTGGCGGCCCATGAAATTGTCGGCACCGTGAAAGGCGCGCCGCAGGCGGGCCACTGGATGCCCACGCTGATCATGGCGGCACGGTCAAACCCTCAGCCTCGCAGACCAATGCCAGCGCCACTTCCAGCATGGCGCGCGCATTGCCCGCCACCTCTTTCAGATAGTGATGCAGCACGGTATCCGCCGGGCTGCTGTTTTCGCATTCGGCGCTATAGGTCTCGAAATTTCCCAAGCGCACCAGCAATTCGCACAGATGGTGCGGACATTCGCACTCCAACTTCACCGCGGTCGTCGCGATTTGAGCCAGCGCTTTGTTGTCAAAACGTCGCGCCGCCGCAGGATCGAGCGGCGGCAAGACGGGAGGTTTGCCGGCGTGGAAACCGGCGACTTGCGCGCCGCAAAGCGATTCCAGGCGGTCGATATCCATGGGTGCGTGCACCAGGCTGCAGCCGAGTGCACGCAATTCCTTCAGGACGCGTTGCGTGCCGAAACCGTACTCGACGACGATCTGCCGCGCGCCCAGGTGCTCGGCCAACGAACCAATCATTTGCGCGGTTTCGCGCTGCAGGGTTGGCAGTTCGATGATCAACGCATCGGCTGTCACGCCAGCCAGTGCTGCGCCGGCAAGCGCCGCATTCGGGCTTGTCGCGACGACCTGCAACTCTGAGAGTCGATGTTGCGCCACCCGCAAGGCCAGCGTTTCACCAACGATCGCCACGCGTACAGCGGGGCGCGCATTGCGGGCGGTCTGGCCTGCGGGCCGCACCGCGGGCGGCGCCGCGGTCGATACCTTGTCGAACATGGCGCGCAACTGATCGAGTGCGAGCGCGGCAATCGAGCCGATGGCGTGCCCGGAGTCCACGAGTTGCTTGATCACCGCCAGGCGCGCCACTTCGGATGGCGCGTACAGCCGCTGTCCCGTTGCAGTCAGGCGCGGGCCTACGATTTTGTAGCGCCGTTCCCAGACGCGCAGCGTTTGCACCGGAATGCCGGTAAGTCGGGCCACCGCGCCACTGCGATACACGGGTTCCTCCAGCGTTTCCTGTTCACGACTTGGCATGGCGATCCCTGTTTGAACTCTAGTTGACCCGATAATAGCGGAAAAATAGCCGCATTCCTGCAGTTATCTGGATAACTTTTAAGAAGATTGCAAAAAATACCTGTTCAATTAAGAATTATTCATATACAATATCGGTTCATTAGATATTCAATATAAGTTCAAAATGTGGTTTGTTTGAGGAGGAAGTTGATGTCGTGTGTCCCGTTGTACTGTTAATCCATTCACTTATCAAATAGGAAAAGTCATGAAAAAGCTCGTATCCGCCGCCGTTGTTTCGTTCTGCCTGATGTCCGCCGCCAACGCCAAGGACATCGTCGATACCGCGGTTTCCGCCGGTAGTTTCAAAACTCTTGCCACCGCCTTGCAGGCTGCCGGCCTGATCGAAACCTTGAAGGGCAAGGGCCCATTCACGGTCTTCGCTCCGACCGATGCAGCCTTCGCCAAGATTCCCAAGGCCCAGTTGGATGCATTGCTTGCCGACAAGGCCAAGCTGACCGCGGTCCTCACCTACCACGTCGTTTCGGGCGCGGTGCTGTCCAAGGACGTCAAGGCCGGCATGGTGAAGACGGTCCAGGGCTCTGCGCTGACCGTGAGCACGACGGGCGGGGTCAAGGTCGACAATGCCAACGTAACCGCAGTCGACATCATTGCCGACAACGGTGTGATCCACGTCATCGACTCCGTCGTCCTGCCCAAATAGTTACCACTCCGCCAACCCGGTTCAATCGCGGCAGATCAAGCGGCTGACAACGTGACAGTGTCCGCTTCGGCGGACGCTGCCATCAAACAGAAGTTGTCGGACCTCACGTTCGCTTCGGCATGCAATCGAGTCCGAACGTAGCGGGATTTGGCGGAACATTTTCAATCTGCATTGGCCGGAATTCAAATTGACAACAGCGAAGAAGTACATCGGCAGCCCGCTGATCTGCGTCGGCAATTCGCTCACGGTGATTGGTTGTGTCGGCTTGGTATTCGCCTTCAGCGGCTTGATCCAGGCGGAGTCCTTTGCGATCGGTATTTCATCGGGCGTGCGGGTCATTGGGTCGATCGCGATAGCAGGTTGCCTGTTGAGTGCGATCGGCTATGGGGTGCTGGAGTACCTTGAATAGCGAAATATGGGGAGAGGTCACATGTTCAGAAAATCGGATTACTTTATTTTGTTGGCGGTGATGATTTCGTTCTTCATTTCCGCCTACCTGTGGTTCGCGGTGCAGGACCGCGAGCAGGCAATTTTCACGGCGATTTGGATTCCATCGATCTTCTGCTTTGGAATCTATTTCAAGCTGGCCACATTGCTGGGGAGAACGCGATGATGTTCAGTGACCTTCTTTTCGGCGGTGTCGTGGTGTTCGTCATGCTGCTTATCGGTTTGGTCCTCACAGTCCTCGAATTTCGCAGCATGAAATGAGGGGCTATGATCAGGTTCAGGAATCGCAATCATCAGGTTCAGGAATCGCAATCCCGCCTGTGGCCTGCCGACCGATCGGTGCCAGAGCGGGGTTGGTCACTTCGGCTTCCAGTCACCAAGGATGAGGATGCTTTCCAGCGTCACCTTTCGCGGCAACAAGGCCGCCCTGCCGAGCAAGCCCTGCGTCGCCTGCGGCCGGCCCATGAGCTGGCGCCGCAGTTGGGCCAGGAACTGGGCCGAGGTGAAGTATTGCTCCGAGGCCTGCCGGCGGCGCAAGGTCCAGCATGGCTGATCTGCGCGATCTGATCGTTGTACTGGGCGACCAGCTCGATCTCGAGGCCGCCGCGTTTGACGGTTTCGATGCCGGCTTGGACGCTGTCTGGATGGCCGAGGTGGCCGAAGAATCGACCCATGTATGGTCGGGCAAGCCGCGCACGGTGATGTTCCTGGCGGCGATGCGCCACTTCGCGCTGGCGCTCAAAGCTGCCGGGCGGCCGCTGCACTACACCCGACTGGACGCTGCCGGCAATGCCGACAGCCTGCACGGCCGCTTGCAGGCCGACATCGCGCGCCTGCGGCCAGCCCGGCTGGTGATGACCGCACCGGGGGATTGGCGCGTGCTGCAGGCGATCAAGGCGGTGGCCGAGGCGAATGAGCTGCCATTGGACATTCGTGAGGATCGCCACTTTTTTTGCAGCGTGCGCGAATTTGCAGCCCATGCCAAGGGCCGCAAATCCCTGCGCATGGAGTACTTCTATCGCGAGCAGCGCAAGCGGCATGGCGTGCTGATGCAGGGCCAAGGGAAGGGCGACAAGCCAGTCGGTGACCAGTGGAACTTCGATGCCGACAACCGCGCGGCCTTCGACGCCGCCGGCCCGGTAGATGTGCCGCCGCGCACGACTTTCAAACCGGACGCCGTCACGCGCGCGGTGATCAAGCTGGTCAACGCCCGTTTCGCGGCGCATCCCGGGCGCCTGGACAGCTTCGCCTGGCCGGTGACCCGCGCGCAGGCCTTGCAAGCCTTGCGCGCGTTTATAGCGGAGCGCCTGCCCCTGTTCGGCCGATACCAGGACGCGATGTGGCCGGGCGATGCCTGGCTGTACCACTCGCACCTGTCGGCCGCACTCAACCTGAAGCTGCTGAACCCGCGCGAGGTGGTGGCTGCGGCCGAGGCGGCGTACCACGATGGCAAGGTGCCCCTGTCGGGCGCCGAAGGCTTCATTCGCCAGATTCTCGGCTGGCGCGAATACGTGCGTGGCATCTACTGGACCCAGATGCCCGCGTACCTGGAGCGCAACGCGCAGGGCGCACACGAGGATCTGCCCGCGTGGTACTGGACCGGCGCCACCGACATGGCCTGCCTGCACGACGCGCTGGCGCAGACGCTGGCACACGGTTATGCCAACCACATCCAGCGCCTGATGGTCACCGGCCTCTTCGCACTGATGCTGGGCGTGGAGCCGAAGCAGGTGCACGCCTGGTACCTGGCCGTCTATGTCGACGCGGTGGAGTGGGTCGAGTTGCCCAACACCCTGGGAATGAGCCAGTACGCCGACGGCGGCGTGATGGGCAGCAAGCCGTATATCGCCACCGGCAAGTACATCGACCGCATGAGCCCGCACTGCAAGGGCTGCCGCTACGATCCGGCGCAACGCAGCGGCGACAAGGCCTGCCCGTTCACCACCCTGTACTGGGATTTCCTGATGCGCCATGAGGCCCTGCTGGCACGCAACCCGCGCATGGCGCTGCAAGTGAAGAACCTGGCCCGCCTGAGCGACGCGCAAAAGCAGGCCGTAAGCGCCAGGGCGGCGGCGGTTCGCCGCGGCGAGATCGGGGCTTGCGATGCAGCCGGCGTTGAACCGGCAACGCATGCCTGAGATCTTCGAGCCCACGCTGGCTGCCGCCGAGGCCCGCATCGCCGCCGTGCGGCCGGCAGCCTATGCCCGCACGCGCAACGCGCTCGACGGCGCGGTGACGGGACTGTCGCCCTACATCACCCATGGCCTGGTTTCGTTGACCGATGTGCTGGCCGGCGTTGCTGCGCGCCACGCGCTGGAGATGCAGCACAAGTTCGTCTTCGAACTAGGCTGGCGCGCCTACTTCCGCCAGGTGTGGCAGCACCGCGGTGACGGCATCCTGCGCTCGCTGCATGAAGGTCCGCTGCCCGACGCCGCATACGCGGGCGCACTGCCGGCCGACATCCGCCAGGGCTGCACCGGCGTGCCGGTGGTGGACCAGGCGGTGCGCACGCTCTACGCCACCGGCATGCTGCACAACCACGCGCGCATGTGGCTGGCAAGCTATGTGGTGCATTTGCGCGGCGTGCATTGGCGCGCCGGCGCCGACTGGATGGTCGGCCACCTGCTCGATGGCGACCTGGCCAGCAACCACTTGAGCTGGCAATGGGTGGCCGGCACCGGCAGCCGCAAGCCCTACCTTTTCAAAGCCGAGAACGTGGCCCGCTACGCACCGGCATCGTGGCACAGCCCGGGGAGTGTGATCGACGCCACCTACGAAGCGCTGGACCGCCTGGCGCGGCAACCAGGGCGCGGGTTCGACGCGCCAATCGGCAGCCTGTCGTCTGTAGAACCGCGCCTGTGCAAAGAGCCATTGGCCGAACTCGGCTTGACCTCGCCCGACGCTATTGCAGTCGCAGGCCGCGACGTCTGGCTGGTTCACCCGTGGAGCCTGGGTCGGTTGCCGGCTGGATTGCCGGCCGATACCGTGGTGATCGGGATCTTCGTGGCAGAGTTTCACCGGGAATGGCCGTGGAGCGAGCAACGCTGGCGTTTCGTTGCCAGTCGCATGGCAGAACTCACCGCCCGGCGCTGGCACGGCGACTTCGCCGCCGTCGGCGCCGCGCTGGCGGGCGCCCGCAGTGTGCGCAGCCTGGCTGAACCGCATCTGGCCGCATGGCTGCCGCGCCTGGCTACCTGCGAGGCGGCCCCGGCGCTGTTTCCGCAGGTCGAGCGACGCTGCGATTCATTCTCGCAATGGTGGGTCTGCACCTCGCGTGGCCTGCAAACCGCGGCCGATCTGCTTGCCGTGGGCGAGGTGCCTGCATCGTGACCGACCCCATCCATGAATCGCCAACGCTGACCGTTCTCTACGATGGCGCCTGCCCACTATGCCGACGCGAGATCGCGGTCTATCGCGGCCTCAAGCCGCATACGCCGGTGTGCTTTGCCGACGTCAGCGATCCAGCGTTGCCGCTGCCCCGCGGTACCACCCGCGCCCAACTGCTGGCGCGCTTTCACGTGCGTGGCAGCGACGGCAGTTTGCTCAGCGGTGCGCGCGCCTTCCTGGCGCTGTGGGCTGCGCTGCCGGGCTGGCGCTGGCTGGCCCTGATCGGCCGTTTGCCAGGGGCCACTTGGGCGATGGAGCGCATGTATCGCTTCTTTCTGCGCCTGCGGCCGACCTTGCAGCGCTGGGCGTCACGGTTGGACCGGCCCGACGCGCGCGGCTGATGCCAGCCATTTTCGCTCCCCGAAGACGACCATGCAGTCGATCGCACTCGCAACCCTTCTGCGGTCTGAAGTGCGCCGAGAAAACATGACCACAGCCGCGCTGATCTGGTTCAAGCGCGATCTGCGCATACGCGACCATGCGCCACTGGCCGAAGCGATGCATTTCGAGAATGCGCTTGGGTTGGTGGTGATGGAGCCGGAATGGCTGGCAAGCCCGGAGTGTGATCCGCGCCATGTCGGCTTTCTGCTGGACTGCGTGGCCGGGCTGCAGCGCGATCTGGCCGCGCGCGGCCTGACGCTTGTCGTTCGCACCGGCTCCATGCCACAGGTTCTGCAATCACTGCGGGGCGAGTTTCCATTCACCCACCTCTTCAGTTCCGAGGAGACCGGTCCGGGCTGGAGCTATGCGCGCGACCTCGCGGTGGGCGACTGGTGCCGCAGCCAGGGCGTGAACTGGACCGCGCCAGTTCCTCGACTTCGAGCCTGGCATTCACTGGAGCCAGATGCAGATGCAGTCGGGCACGACCGGCATCAACACCTTGCGCATTTATTCGCCGGCGCAGCAGGCGCGTGATCAGGATCCGCAGGGTTTGTATATACGGCAATGGGTTCCGGAGCTGGGAAGCGCTGCCTACCCAGCCCCGATCGTGGATGAGCGCACGGCCTTGGCGCAAGCCAAGGAGAAACTCCATGGCCTGCGCAAGACGCGCGCCTTCCGCGCCGAAGCGGAGCAAATCCAGCAAAAGCACGGTTCACGCAAAAGCGGCTTGTTGCCTCTGGCGCCGAAGACGCGCCGCAGTCGTCCTGCGCCTGAAGGCCAGGGGCAGCTGTTTTAGCCGGGCCTCTGTCAATCGACCCTTCTCAGCCGCGTCATTGGCGGGCTCGCCTCAGGTTGATCCGGCGGACCTGCGAGAACAGCCTTGAGAGGCGGCCCGGCGGCAACTCGAACATCGTACGGTGAGAAAGGTGGATCGACCAGGTGTTGACAGGAGATTCTGTTGCCCATTCATCCCAACCTCGATGCCAGTAACGGAGCCGGTCGCGGCCTCAAATCTGGTGACATGCGCTCATACTTCGTTGGAAGAGTCTCGCCCGGGCAAACGACGATAATTGCGCCTGACGCTCGACAAGACGATCCCCAAGGAGATGACTTGCCATGATTCGCATCCGCCATTGCCATGTATCGCTTCTTGCCGCAGCCCTAGCGGTATCGCTGCAGGTTCCGGCGCAAGAGGCTACCAAACCGGAAGCGCGCGACATGCGCCTGGTCGGTTACAGCGATCTGCAGGCGCGCACCGCCTACCAGCCGGTGATCCAGAAGCAGGGCGGTCGCTGGATCGCCTATATCGGCCATCATGGCGACAAGAAACTCAATCCGCTCAACGGCAAGGTCGAAGACAACGGCACCTCGATCATCGATGTGACCGATCCGAAAAATCCGAAATACCTGACCCACCTCCCCGGCGAGGAAGGCAAGGCCGAGCAGGGCGGTGCGCAAATGGTGCGCATCTGCAGCGGGGCGGAGCTGCCAAAGGCCGACAAAGCGAAGTTCTACATGTTGCGCGTGTTCGGCAACCAGGCGCATGAAGTGTGGGACGTCACCGACCCCGCCCAGCCCGCGCTGCTCACCACGGTGGTCAAGGGCCTCAAGGGCACGCACAAGAATTTCTGGGAATGCGATACCGGCATCGCGTACCTGGTGTCGGGCCATCCGCAGTGGCGCACCAACCGCATGACGCAAATCTATGATTTGTCCGATCCGGCCAAGCCGGTGTTCATCCGTGATTTCGGGCTGGTGGGGCAACAGCCGGGCGCCGGTGGTTCGGTCCCGATCTCGCTGCACGGTGCGATCTCGACCGGGGTGAAGGGCAACCGCGTGTACTTCGGCTACGGCACCAACACCGAAGGCGTGATGCAGATCGTCGACCGCGCCAAGTTGCTCGGCGGCGCGAAGGACCCGACGCCGGAGAATCTGCTCGCGCCGCAGGTCGCGCGGCTCGACATGCCGCCGATGCACGGCGCCCACACGGTGTTTCCGGTGTTCGGCATGGAGGTGCCGGAGTTCTCGAAGAATCTGCTCGGCAAGACGCGTGACTTCCTGGTCATCACCGACGAGGCGATCCAGAAGGAATGCCTCGAAGGGCGCCAGATGGTGTGGTTTGTCGATGCCACCACCGAGACCAAACCGTTTGGCGTGGCGAGTTGGACCGTGCCCGAGAAGAGCGGCAATTTCTGCTCGCGCGGCGGGCGCTTCGGCACCCACTCGTCGAACGAGAATTTCACGCCGATCTACTACAAGCGCATCATGTTTTTCGCGCACTTCAATGCCGGCGTGCGCGCGCTCGACATCCGCGACCCGTTCAAACCGAAGGAAATCGCCTATTACATTCCGGGCATGAACAAGAACACCGTGGTGCTCGAAACGCCGCCCGGCGGGCAGGGCGCCAAACTGCCGTTCACCGAGGCGTCGAAGAAGCGCGCGATCCAGACCAACAATGTCGAGGTCGATGACCGTGGCTACATCTACATCGTCGACCGCGCCAACACCGGCATGCACATCCTGGAGCTCACCGGCCCGGCGCGCAGCATCGCCGACTGGAAAGCGGCCGTCAAGTAAGCGCAAGACCGATGTTGCGATTCGCTGGCGGCGCCACCATGGTCCGCATCAGGTGCGGCATCTCCTTAGTGCTTGCCATGATGCTTGCCCTGGCCTTCGCGGCACCAGCGGTGGCGGCGGATGCGCC
>JANPGJ010000518.1:0-6194 GCA_031423955.1 Burkholderiales bacterium | reverse complement strand
GTCACCTCGAAAATCCGACTGGCGCAGTTTCCCGCGGTGCCGACGTTTGCCGAAGCCGGCTATCCAGCGGTTGAAGTGCTGAACTGGCAAGGACTGATCGTGCCCAAGGGAACGCCGGCGGCGATCGTCGCGCGACTCAATGAGGCGCTCAATCGCGCACTCAAGGAACCGGACATGCGCGAGAAGATCACCTCCCAGGGCAATGAAGTGGCTGGTGGCAGCGCCCAGGAATTCGCAACCCTGATCGGCAGCGAATCGGAGAAGTGGGGCAAGGTGGTGCGCGAAGCGAAGATCCGTCCGGAATGAGGCGACGGATTTGGTAGCGGACCATGCCGTGGTTCGCCCGCATGGCGGCCCGCGCGGGTGAACCCGGCGAGCGCGGGATGGCGCCCGACATTGCAGGCGCTTTGCTTGAGTATTTGATGGAGTGGCTGATGGCCTGGGATCCGACGCAGTACCTGAAATTTGGCAACCAGCGCCTGCGGCCGGCGCTTGATCTGCTGGCGCGGGTGCCGCTTGGGCAACCGCTGGAGGTGGTTGATCTTGGTTGTGGCGCCGGCAATGTCACCCAGGCGTTGCGGGCGCGGTGGCCGGGCGCGGCGACCCGGATCATGGGGGTCGACTCGTCGCCGGAAATGCTGGCGCAGGCGCGTATCGCGGAGCCGTCTGCGGATTGGGTCGAAGCCGATATCGCCGGTTGGCGCCCGCCGCAGCCGGTAGACCTGATCTTTTCCAATGCGGCGCTGCACTGGCTGCCGGATCATGCGACCCTGTTTCCGCATTTGATGTCATGTCTCAAGCCGGGCGGCGTGCTGGCGCTGCAGATGCCTAACCAGACCGGCGCAGCGTCACATCGCGGCATCGGGGAAAGTATCGATGCCGCACCGATTGACCAGGCGCAAAAGGATGCGCTCAACGCGAGACGGGTCGCGCCGCTGGCGGCCGCGCAGGACTACTACGACTGGGTGGTTGCGGCTGCCAGCACGGTCGACCAATGGGAAACGGTGTATACGCACGTGCTCGCGCCGGTATCGGAGGACACCAATGCGGTCGCGGAATGGACGCGCGCGACGTCGTTGAATCCGGTGCTCGCGGCACTTCCTGCAGAGCGCCGCGATGGTTTCTGGAAGGATTACTGCGGGCGCATGAACCTGGCTTATCCGCAGCGCGGTGACGGCACAACCCTGTTTCCATTTCGCCGATTCTTCCTGGTGGCCGAGCGTCGCCAATGATGTCGAACCGCAGGAGGTCTGAGTGACGCCGGCAGATGCACAGCAAATCCTTCTCGATAATTTCGCTCCCTGGGTGCAGGCGCTCGGGCTCAGGGTGGAGGCCTGTGACGCGCAGCAAGTGCGTTTGCGGATGCCGTTTTCCGACGCACTGGTGCGGATTGGCGGAACCATCTGCGGGCAGGCCCTGATGAGTGCCGCCGATACCGCGATGGTGATCGCCATCAGTGCGCAGCGGGGCGGCTTCCGGCCAATGGCAACGGTGTCGCAGAACACCAGTTTCATGCGCGGGATTTCCGGGGCCGATGTCGAGATCGTCGCGCGCGTGCTCAAGCCGGGGCGCACGCTGGTGTTCGGCGAGGTTACTTTGCGTGCGGTTGGCGATGAGCGGGTAGCCGCGCATGTCACGACCACCTATGCACTGGCGGCGGCATAGGTCGCATGCGGATTCCGGATCACCCTCCGTCATGCGTTGCAGTTGTGGCGACTTGACCCAAGGGATCGAATGCGCGGTGTTTCACCCGGCGGGTGGTGATTGACCGGCCGGCGTGCCAACGCCATTTCACCTTGCATCTGAACGCCTCGCCAGTCCGGCGCTGCGCAACGCGCCGCTCGCGTAACGTTGGTTCGATTCGTTGGTCAAATAGTGTCGTGGCAGAGCGAACAACGCTGCTTTATGTGACAGATATCACACGCAGTAAATTTCGACGTTTCATAATGTGAGACATTGTTTCGCACCAATGGCGGACGCCATGCGATGTATGTTATCTTGCGCGCCACTTTAAGTCTCAGGCAGCCTTTGGAATCACTCTTCCCTGGTTGCTTCGCCCGGCATGCAGCGCCACCCGCGCCAGCCTGAAACGAGCGCCATTTTTCCAGGGAAATTTCGCTCATGAACGCAGTTCTGAAGTCTGTTGCGCCGTCGTTTGTCAAAAACACCAAACTGGTCGACTGGGTCAACCAGATGGTGGCCCTGGCCAAGCCTGACCATGTGGTCTGGTGCGATGGCAGCGCCGAGGAAAATGAGCGTTTGCTGGCGCAGATGTGCGCATCCGGCATGCTCAAGAAACTCAATCCGGTCAAGCGGCCGAATTCCTACCTTGCACTGTCCGACCCGAATGATGTGGCGCGGGTCGAGGAGCGCACATTTGTGTGTTCGGAGACGCGCGAAGCGGCGGGTCCGATGAACAACTGGGTTGCGCCGGCGGAAATGCGCGCCACCATGAATCGCTTGTTCGATGGTTGCATGCGTGGCCGCACCATGTATGTAGTGCCGTTCTCGATGGGACCGCTGGGCTCGCACATTTCGCAAATTGGCGTCGAGTTGTCGGATTCGCCCTATGTGGTGGTGAGCATGCGCATCATGACGCGCATGGGGCGCGCGGTATATGACGTGCTGGGGGAAGATGGCTATTTCGTGCCATGCATGCACTCGGTCGGCATGCCGGTCAAGCCCGGACAGTCCGATGTACGCTGGCCATGCAACAACGACGAAAAATGGATCGTGCACTACCCGGAAACCCGTGAAATCTGGAGCTATGGGTCGGGTTACGGCGGCAACGCACTGTTGGGCAAGAAATGTCTGGCGCTGCGCATTGCGTCAGTGATGGCGCGCGACGAAGGTTGGCTTGCCGAACACATGCTCATCCTTGGGGTGACTAATCCCCAAGGCGAGAAAACCTATGTGACGGGCGCATTTCCGTCGGCCTGCGGCAAGACCAATTTCGCAATGCTGGTGCCGCCGAAAGCCGGATTTGCCGGATGGAAAGTCACTACTATTGGTGAGGACATAGCCTGGCTCAAGCCAAACGCTGACGGCAAGTTTTACGCGATCAACCCGGAAGCGGGTTACTTTGGTGTGGCACCTGGCACCAACTATCACACCAACCCGAATTGCATGATCGCGATCGAACGTGACACGATTTTCACCAATGTGGCGGAAACGCCCGACGGGGACGTTTGGTGGGAAGGGATGAGCGACGAGGCGCCGGCATCGTTGATTGATTGGCAGGGCATGGAATGGAAGCCGGGATGTGGGCGTCAGGCCGCGCATGCCAATTCGCGTTTTACCGTACCGGCGACACGTTGCCCTTCGCTCGACCCCCGCTGGGATGATCCGAGTGGGGTGCCGATATCGGCGTTCTTGTTTGGCGGCCGCCGCTCCGACACCACGCCGTTGGTAACCGAGGCGCTCGACTGGGAAGATGGCGTATACAAGGCTGCGACCATGGGTTCGGAAACCACCGCGGCGATTGCCGGCAAGCAGGGCGTTGTGCGTCGCGATCCGATGGCGATGATTGCGTTCGTTGGTTACAACATGGGGGATTATTTCCAGCATTGGCTCAAGATGGGCCGCGTGGTCGCGAGCCCGCCGAAAATTTTCCAGGTGAACTGGTTTCGCAAGAATGCAAACGGCAAGTTTGTCTGGCCGGGGTTTGGCGACAATATGCGGGTGCTGAAATGGGTCGTCGAGCGCTGCTCCGGGACAGCACATGCCAGACAGACCGCATTGGGCTTTACGCCGGATTATGCTGATCTGCATTGGGAGGGTCTGGCGTTCGGCAGTGAGGCTTACACGACAGTGACGGCGATTGACAACGGGCAATGGCAGGCCGAGCTAGGCATGCATGACGAGTTGTTCAAGAAACTCGAAGGTTTCGTGCCGCAAGAGCTACTCGAGAACCGGAAGGGCTTGGGAGAACGGCTGGCGGCTTGAGATCGAATGCAGGAAAGAGTTCAGGAAAGGCCGCTGATAGCGGCCTTTCCTTTTTTGGTGAGCGTCGCGTTGGACGAACACGCGGGATACAGCACAGGTAGCCATGTTTGTGCTCAAGCTTGACGGGGTTCGCGGTGCCCGAAAGACAGCCATCATCGGGCCGGCGCGACTGGCGCGCTATCGCTGGCCGAAAACAACGCGCATACTTGCTGAAATGGCGCAGGCTATCGGGCCTGCGGTGTTTCACGTGAAACGTTCGATCAACAAGAGGGTACGAAATTGCGAAAGACAGCGCTTGGTTTGATCATTGGGTGCCTGGTCGCACCTCCCGCATCTGCTCAACTGGCGATCTCAGCCAATGATGGCAAGGTTCGTCTTGACAACGGCATTGTCAAGACCGTTTTGAACAATCCGGATACGGTTGCGATCATTGACTTGGGCGCGCGCCCCCCGAAGTTGCTCCACGAGATTGAAGTGCCTGCCTCGATCGTCGGGCCGCCAAGTTCGGTTGCGGTGGCGCCTGATCGCAGCTTCGCATTGGTGACCTCCAACATGAAACTCGATCCCGCCGACCCGAGCAAGCAGATACCGGACAAACGCATGTCTGTTGTTGATCTCAAATCCAATCCCCCGGCCGTCATTGCGACGGTCGAAACCGGCGTCGGGCCGGCAGGTGTCGCAATTGGCCCAAAGGGCAACATCGCTTTGGTGGCCAACCGCGAGGAGGGAACGGTGTCGGTATTTGCGATCGACGGCAAGACCCTGACGAGCGTTGGCAAAGTGGATTTCGGGAATCCCAAATCCGGGCCAAGCGGAATTTCGATCAGTCCGGACGGACTTACCGCGCTTGTTACTCGGGATGGCGACAGCCGGGTCTCGGTGCTGGCGATTGATCGTGACCGGGTTGAGTACACCAAGCGGGACATGTTTCCGGGTCAGCGACCCTACGGCATCGAAATTTCCCGCAAGGGCGACGTGGCGGCGGTCGCCAATATCGGCGCGGGACAAGGCGACAGCGATACCATCAGCCTGATTGACATGACAGCCAAGCCGGTGCGGGTTGTCGAGACTGTAAGCGTCGGGCAAACTCCGGAAGGCATCGCCATGAGCCCCGACGGGAAATGGGTTGCGGTGACAGTAATGAACGGCAGCAACAAGCCGCTCGCCTCTCCGTTCTACAACACGTTCGGATTGCTCAAGCTCTATAAGGTAGGAGCGAAAAAGCTGGTCTACAACTCGCAGGTTGAGACCGGCGTATGGACCCAGGGCATCGCGTTTTCTGCGGATAGCAAGATTCTGCTGGTACAAAACAAGGAACAGAAAGAATTGCAGGTACTGATGATACGTGGCAATCGGGTGGTCGATACGAGGCAGCGCATCGCGATGAAAAACGGCGGGGCCGGGATCGGTGCCAGATAGTCCCGAAGATGGAGCTTAAGGTACTTGGCTACATTTCGGACGTACGTGCGGTGGCCTGATTCGGCAAGGTTTGCGTTGGTTTGATTGATGTCTGGATTCGGTGATAAGCCAACCGGTATTGGCGGGGCATCTCCGGCTGTGCCAGGGATCGCTAAATGGCCCGGGATACAAATTCCCCAACACTTTTGCAGTTTGAGGTGTTTCACGTGAAACACCAACCGTGCGACATGCTCCGATACAGCGCGTTTCTGGAACCGTGAATTGGCGTTATGCGCCGTGATCCGATCCTCCCAAAAACGTGGATGGTTCGTTTGAATCATCCTCAGCCAGGATCCGCCGCTCGCATTGCCCGGCAAGTCGCTCGCTTCCGCCGCGCAATAACTTATAATCGCGCTCCTTTTGCCTTTGTAGCGGAAACCCGAACGTGCCCTCGATTCTCCATACTCATCCCGACACCTATGACGTCATCGTCGTAGGCGGCGGGCATGCGGGTACCGAAGCCGCCTTGGCTGCTGCGCGCATGGGCGTGCGCACCTTGTTGGTCACGCACAACATGGAAACCCTTGGGGCAATGAGTTGCAATCCCTCGATCGGTGGGATCGGCAAAGGTCATCTGGTCAAGGAAGTCGATGCACTCGGAGGTGCGATGGCGATCGCCACCGACGAGGCCGGAATCCAGTTTCGCATTCTCAATTCAAGCAAGGGTCCTGCCGTTCGGGCTACTCGCGCGCAGGCTGATCGTGTCCTCTACAAACAGGCCATCCGCTCGCGGCTGGAGGCGCAGCCGAATCTGACCATCTTCCAGCAAGCGGTTGACGACTTGACGGTCG
>JANPGJ010000517.1:0-1964 GCA_031423955.1 Burkholderiales bacterium | reverse complement strand
GGTGGCGCCCAGGGCCAGCAGCGCTGCCGGGTAGCAAGCCGCCGGATCGGCGTTGGCGATCGATCCGCCAAGCGTGCCCTGGTTGCGCACCATCTGGTCGCCGATGCCGCCGGCCAGATCGGCCAGCGCCGGGATTGCCTTGATGACAACCGCGGAACGGGCGACCTCCGAATGACGGGCCATGGCGCCGATCACCACACTGCCGGTCACGCTGCTGATGCCTTTCAGCTCCGCCACACCGTTCAAGTCAACCAGGGTGCCGGTTTGCGAAATGCGCAGCTTCAGGGCCTGCACCAGGCTTTGGCCACCGGCCAGAAAGCGCGCGTCACCCTTTGCCGCGGCAGTCGCGGCCGCCGCGGAACCCGGATTTACATATTCGAATGCATACATTTGATGGTCTCCCTTTTCTCAGTCAGGCGCGTGCTTGCGCGGCGCGCCACACACGCTCGCGCGTGGCCGGCATTTCGAGGTCGCGCACGCCGAGCGCGTCGGTGATCGCGTTGATCAGCGCCGGCGGCGAGCCGATCGCGCCGGCCTCGCCGCAACCCTTGACGCCCAGCGGGTTGTGCGAACACGGCGTCACGCAGGTGTCGATCTTGAAGTTGGGGAAGTTGTCGGCGCGCGGCATGGCGTAATCCATGTACGAGCCGGTGAGCAACTGCCCGCTTTCCTTGTCGTAGACGCAAGCTTCCATCATTGCCTGGCCCAGACCCTGCGCCAGGCCGCCATGCACCTGACCGTCGACGATCATCGGGTTGACGATGTTGCCGAAGTCATCGACCGCGGTGAAGGCGCAGATCTCGGTTTCACCCGAGGTCGGGTCGACCTCCACTTCACAGATGTACGAGCCGGCCGGGAAGGTGAAGTTGGCCGGGTCGTAGAACGCGTTTTCGTTCAGGCCCGGTTCCAGCTTGTCCAGCGGATAGTTGTGCGGCACGTAGGCGGTGAGCGATACCTGCGCGAACGGCACCTTCTTGTCCGTACCGGCCACCTTGAACTCGCCGTTCTCGAACACGATGTCGGTGTCCGCCGCTTCCAGCAGGTGGGCGGCGATCTTCTTGCCCTTGGCGATGATCTTGTCGACCGCCTTGACAATCGCGGTGCCGCCGACGGCCAGCGAACGGCTGCCGTAGGTGCCCATGCCGAACAGCACCCGCCCGGTATCACCGTGCACGATTTCGACGTTTTCAACCGGGATTCCAAGGCGCGCGGCGACGACTTGCGAGAAGGTGGTTTCATGCCCCTGGCCATGGCTGTGCGAGCCGGTGAACACCGTCACGGTGCCGGTCGGATGGACCCGCACTTCACCGGCTTCGAACAGGCCCGCGCGCGCGCCGAGCGCACCCGCGATGTTCGACGGTGCGATGCCGCAGGCCTCAATGTAGCAGGAGTAGCCAAGACCGCGCAGCTTGCCCTTGGCGACTGATTCCGCCTTGCGCGCCGCGAATCCGGCCACATCGGCCAGGGCGATCGCCTTGGTCAGGGTGGCGTTGTAGTCGCCCACGTCATAGGTCAAGCCGACCGGGGTCGCATACGGGAACGCGGTGATGAAATTGAGCCGGCGAATCGCCGCCGGATCCATTTTCATTTCGCGCGCGCACTGCTCGACTACCCGCTCGACCAGATAAGTGGCTTCCGGCCGGCCGGCGCCGCGGTAGGCATCCACCGGCGCGGTGTTGGTGAACACCGCCTTCACCTCGCAGTAAATCGCCGGCATCGCATACTGGCCGGCCAATAGCGTGGCGTACAGGATGGTCGGCACCGCCGAGGCGAAGGTCGACAGGTAGGCGCCCATGTTGGCGGTAGTCGCCACGCGGAGCGCAAGAAACCTGCCGTTGGCGTCCATCGCCATTTCGGCCACGCTCACATGGTCGCGACCATGCGCATCGGTCAAGAACGACTCGCTGCGCTCGGCGGTCCACTTGATCGGCCGGCCGACGCGCTTGCTGGCCCAGACCAGCGCG
>JANPGJ010000516.1:0-32054 GCA_031423955.1 Burkholderiales bacterium | reverse complement strand
GCAGGACAGCGGCGGCAAGATCATCATCCAGCCCTACTGGTCGAATTCGCTGGCCGACGCCCAGACCGGCGCCTTCGAGGCGGTGGCCGCCGGCCTGACCGACATGAGCGCCTGTTACACGCAATTGAACCCGGGTGGCTTCGACCTGCACTTCGGGGTGCAGCTGCCGACCCTGTTCACCGAATCGAGCGTCGGCACCCTGGTGTTCAACGAGGTCTATGCCAAGTACCTGCGCGAGACCTACGAGAAGCGCGGCGTGCTGATGGGCCGGGTCGGCCTGACGCCGCCGCAGCAGTTGCTGTCGAAGGAGCCGCTGGAGACCTTCGATGCGATCAAGGGCAAGCGCGCCTGGTCGGTCGGCAAGGTGGCCAACGCGGCGGTCGCCGCGCTCGGCATGATCCCGACCTCGCTCAAGCTTTCCGAGCTGTATCCCGGCTTTCAGTCCGGCGTGATCGCCATCGCGCCGATGCACGACGCCGGCGCGCCGCTGTTCCGCCTGACCGATATCGCCAAGTACCGCACCGTGGTCAATCTGTGGACCAACCCGAACGAGCATTGCTTCAACAAGGATTTCTGGGGCAAGCTGCCGGTCGAGGTCAAGCCCTATCTCTACCACTGGCTGCAGGTATGGACGCAGATCGAGTCACAGCTGTACTACGACGCCGAGGCCCTGCGCGCGCGCGCCTTCATGCAGTCCAAGGGCATCCGCTTCATCGACTTCAATGCGGCCGACAACGCGCGGGTGCAGGCCGCCTATCGCGGTGTCATCGACACCTGGATCAAGGAGCAGGAGGCCGCCGGTCGCCCCGGGCGCCGCATGTTCGACGACATGGTGGCGCTGCGCAAGAAGTACGAGGCGATTTCGCCGGACGACCGCATGCGCATGGTGCTGAACGCGCCCGCCAAGGGCTTGATCAGCGGTTTCTGAGATGGCGCCGATCCGTCGCGGCCTGGCGCGCGTCGCCCGTGGTCTGACGCGCTACGCAGCGCTGGGTTTGCTGGTGGCGCTGGTGCTGCTGATCGCCGTCGATGTGGCGTTGCGCGCGATCGTCGGAAGCGGCATGGTCTGGAGCCTCGACGCGGTCGGCCTCATGCTGCTGTGCTTTTTTGTCGTTCTGCTGCCGGCGTCATGGCTCGATGACGACCATGTGAGGATGGATATTTTCTACCTCAAAGCGCCGCGTCGGATCAGGCGCTGCGCCGACCTGTTGTCGGCCGCCGGTGCGCTGGTGTTCGCCGGGCTGATCGGCTGGCATGCGTTGCACGGCATTCCGTACATGCTGCAGGCGCAGGTTGGTTCGTCGACCGTATCGATTCCGCACTGGCCATTTGCGCTGCTGCTCGGCCTTTGCTGCGCGCTGCTGTTCGTGATCGTGCTGCTCGACCTGGCATTTGCCCGCAAGGAGCCCTGAGTTGGATCCGAATACGGTGGGCTATCTGGCGTTCGTAATCCTGATCGCGCTGATTTTTCTCGGCGTGCCGATTGCCTGGGCGATCACCCTGGTGGCTGCCGGCGGGCTGACGTATCTGCAGGGGCCGGGGCAGGCCACGGCGCAGTTCTATACCACCGCCTTCGGTGCCGGCACCGAGTTCCTGTTCGCCTCGATCCCGCTATTCATCTTCATGGGGCAGATCGTCAATCAGGCACGGATCGGCGAGGATCTGTTCGACGCCCTGCACAAATGGTTCGGCCGCCTGCCCGGCGGGCTGGCGATCACCGCGGTGGCATCCTGCGCGGCGTTCGGCGCGGTCACCGGTGTCAGTTCGGCGGCCATCGGCACCATGGGCAAGATGGTGATTCCGGAAATGAAGCGGTTCGGCTACGACATGCGCCTGGCCTGCGGCAGCCTCGCCACCGCCGCCACCATCGCGATCATGATCCCGCCGTCGCTGCTGATGGTGCTCTACGGCCTGTGGACCGAAACCTCGATCGGCAAACTGTTCATCGGCGGTCTGGTGCCGGGGATTCTCACCGCCCTGGTGTTCAGCATCTATATCGCCATCCGCTGCACCATCAATCCGGCGCTCGGGCCGCTCGGACAGCGCTATCCGTGGCCGGAGCGCTTCCGCTCGCTTTTGAAACTGACGCCGATCGGGGTCATTTTCAGCGTGGTGATCGGCGGCATGTACAGCGGCGCCTTCACGCCAGGCGAGGCCGCCGGTGTCGGTGCCGGTGCGGTGGTGGTGGTCGGGGTGGCGATGCGCCGGCTGTCGTGGCGCGCGGTGGTCATCGCGATCGAGGAAACAGCGAAACTCTCGGTGATGATCTTTGCCATTCTGGTATCGGCCAGCGTGCTGTCGCGCTTCCTGGTCTCGACCCAGGTCACCACCGGGGTGATCGAATGGATCGCCGCCACCGGCTACAACCGTTACATCATCTTCACGTTGATCGTGCTGTTGTACCTTGTGCTGGGCTGCATTCTTGACGCGTTCGGGATGATTCTCCTGACCCTGCCGTTCGTCTTTCCGATCATCGTCAACCTGGGCTTCGATCCTGTCTGGTTCGGCGTGATTCTGACGCTGTTGACTGAAATCGCACTGGTCACGCCACCGGTCGGCATCAATGTCTATATTTTGTCGCGCATCGTGCCAGACGTGCCGATGCAGGAGATGTTCATTGGCGCACTGCCTTTCGTCGCACTGGCGCTTGGGATCATCGTGCTGTTGACGGTCTTCCCGGAGATCGTGCTGTGGTTGCCGAACCGGATGTAGTGGTGGTCCGGGCCGCGATTACGGCGCGTCGTTGCCAGGCCCGCGCCGCGCCGGCTACATGCTGATGTAAATGAAGTCGCGCTGGACCGGATAAATCTCGTTGGCCCAGCGCCGCCCGTTGAATACGCCATAGTGGCCGGCGCCAGGGGGCCGACGCCGACCTAACGCATCAGCGCCCGTGCATAAGCCAGTCGTTGCAGGGCGGCGTTCAACCATCCAGTGGTGGCAGGAAAAGGAGTCAGCAAGTCGGGCGCCGGGCGGGACCAGGCGAGAATCGCCGCGACATTCAGATCGGCGACCGTGAAACGCGGCGCGGCCAGAAATTCCTGCGCCTGAAGATGCCGTTCAAGCACTGCCAGCGGCGCGCGCAAGCGTCCCTCGGCCTGGCGCGCGGATTCTGCTTTGCGCCGTTCGGGTGGCAGCGCCTGACGATGCAGCAGGATGGCCACGCAATCGCGCTCGATTTCGTTCACCGCCCAGAAACTCCACATCAGGCTCTGTGCATCCTCGGCGCCATCATGGGTGGAAAGCGGGCCGCGTGCGCGACGTGCCAGATGGAGGTTGATGGCCAGCGACTCGCACACCACCAGCCCATCGTCTTCGAGGACCGGAATGCGCCCATTCGGATTGAGTGCAAGAAATTCGGGGCTGCGGGTCTGGTGGCGGAAATCAACCGCGACATGTTGATACGGCAGGCCGAGTTCTTCGAGCATCCACAGGCAGCGGATCGCGCGCGATCCGGCGATGCCGTGCAGCACCAGTCCCATGACGCTACGGCACGGTTGCCGCCAGTCTCACTGCACCCGCCGAAAGCGCTGCGCGCGCTTGCCGGTATCGACTTCCGAGGTGTAGACACTGCCCTGGGAATCGACGGCGATGTTGTGCACCCAGTGAAAATCGCCGGCCTGTCGTCCAGGGCGCCCGAAGCTGCCGACCACCTCACCGCTTTCGCGCAATGTGATGCGCACCTCGTTGTTGGTGCCGTCGGCCACCAGCATGTAGCGCTGCGCCGCATCTTCGGAAAGCACCAGATCCCAGGCCGAGCCGGAGCCGCGGGTCGCCGGCTCGAACACGAACTGGCGCACGAACTCGCCGTTCTTGCGGAACACTTGGACGCGGTTGTTCATCCGGTCGCACACGTACACCAGGCCATCGCGGGCCAGGCGCACGCAGTGCACCGGGTTGGCGAACTGCGGCGATTGCGGGTTGTAATCGGCGATCTTGCCGTCGTCGGGGCGATTGCCATAAGCCCCCCAGTGGCGCTTGTAGGCGCCGCTGCTGGCGTCGAACACGATCACCCGGCGATTGCCGTAGCCGTCGGCGACATAGAGTTCGTTGGCGGCAGCATCAAGCTCCATGTGGGCGGGCCGGCCAAGCTGGTTCGGCGCGTTGCTGCCCAGGCTGGCGCCAGGCTTGCCGATCTGCATCAGGAATTTGCCCTCGGCGGTGAACTTGAGCAGCATGTGGTCGGTGTTGGCATTGCCGCCGATCCATACGTCGCCCTTGGGGTCGACATAGATGCCGTGCTCGTTGGCCGGCCAGTCGTAGCCCTGACCCTTGCCGCCCCATGAACGCAGCAGCTTGCCGGACCGGTCGAACTGCAGCACCGGTGGCGCGGCGGCGCAACACTTCGAGCGCGGCGGCGTCAGGGTGCTGCCACGCTCGTCCTCGGTCAGGCTCAGCGGTCGATGGATCAGCCAGATATTGTCGTCGCCGTCGGTGGCGATGCCGGCGACCTGGCCGAGAATCCAGTTGTTGGGCAGCGGCTGCGGCCAACTGGCGTCAACCGCATAGCGCGGGCCGCCGGCGGCGCCTTCGATGCGCTCCGGCAACTGGGCACAGCCACCCAGAACAATGGTGGCGACGACGCCGCAGGCGAACATGCGTGCACGGTCAATATTCATGATGTCCCACTCCGTTGTTGGTTGTGGCCCGCGCCTTTGGTTCCGGCGAAGACTTATTTGCCCTTGACGTGATGGGCGAAGGTGTACTCGTCGGTGCGGCCGTCATAGCCGAGATTGTTTTTCATCGCCCAGGTGGCGATCTGGTGATGCACGGGAATCGCGCCATAGGTACGCAGCGCCAAGGTCGCGGCTTCCTGGGCGCCGGCCTCGCGCGCCTTGTCATCGGTGTTGCGAAATCCCGCTTCCAGCAGTTCATCGACGCGTGGCAGCGAAAACTTGCCCCAGTTCCAGGTGCCGAAGCCTTTTTCGACGTTCGGGGTGGCGAGCAGGGCGCGCAGCGCGAGGTCGCCGGAAAACGAGCCCCAGCCAAGCATCGCGAAGGCGAACTCACCGTTGCGCGCCTTGGTGAAGTAGGTGGCGGCAGGGTGGGTTTCGACCTTCACCTGCAGGCCGATGCGGGTGAGCATCTGCGCCACCGCCTGGGCGATCTGATCGTCGTTGACATAGCGATTGTTGGGCGCCGCCAGGACCAGCGCGAAGCCATCGGCGAAGCCGGCCTCGGCCAGCAGCTTTTTCGCGCCTTCGATATCGGGCGCGTCCGGTTTCATCGCCGCGACGTGTCCGAATACGGTGGGCGCGACAAGGTTTGCAGCCGGCAAGGCAAGGCCGTCCATCACCCGGTCGGCGATCGCTGCCCGGTTGATCGCCTTCGAGATCGCCTGGCGCACACGGACATCGGTAAACGGGTTTTTCGCCAGCGGTTTGCCGTCCTTGGCGGTGATGCCCGGCGGGTTGGCGCGCGCCTGGTCCATGTGGAAAAAGATCGTGCGCCAGGAAACCTTCTGCGCCAGGTGCAGCTTGCCATCGCGCTTTAAGCGCGCGGCGTCGGCGGTCGGGATGTTCTCGATCATGTCGACATCGCCGGCGAGCAGTGCCGCCAGTCGCGGCCCGTCATTGGGCAGGATGCGCAGCGACGCGGTGGCGAACGCCGGCTTGCCGCCCCAGTAGTGGTCGTTGCGCGCGAGGCCCACACGTTCGCCGCGTTTGTATTCGACCAGGCGGAAGGGCCCGGTGCCGCCGATCGCGACCTTGCCATCGGCGCCGCCGCGCGCGCTGTTGAAGTCCTCGGTGCTGGCAGTCCTGGCCTTGGCGCTGATGATGAAGATCGAATTGAGGTCGTAGGGCAGCATCGCATACGGGGTCGCCGTCTTGAACACCACCAGGTCGGGCTTGACGGCCTTCATCTCGATGATCGCCTTGGTGAAAGAGCCGAACTGCCCGCCGCTCTTTTCAGCCAGGCGTGCCCGTTCGATCGAGGCGATCACGTCATCCGGCGTCAGTTCCGCGCCGTCATGAAACTTCACGCCGCGGCGCAACTTGAATTCCCAGGTGGTCTTGTCGACCGCTTTCCAGCTCTCGGCCAGGCCCGGCACCAGACGTGCGTCGGCATTCACATGGGTGAGTGCGTCGTAGATATGCCACAACGCGTTGTTGTTGGAGCCGATGTTGATGTGGTGCGGATCGAGCGAGGTGATGTCGGCGCCAATGCCGATGCGCAGGTTCGATCCCTGTGCGAGGACGCCGGCCGGAACCAGCAGAAGCAGGAATAGGCGAAACAGCATGGAAATGGTCGCTCGCGGCACTGTTCTGGAGCGCGGAATTGTTGCACAGGTTGCGCGAGGCACAGCTGCCAAGCGGAAAACTCGACGGACGATGAGTCATCTGCAAGCCTGCGCTCGCTTGTCGCACTGCCGATCGTCACGCAGCCGGCGCGCGCGTTTCGATCTCCGGCGTTTCGGCGCGCTCCGCCTTGTGCTTTAATTCGATTCATGCAGAGCGCCTTCAAGAACATCGCGATCGTCGGCAAGTACCAGAGTCAGGGGATTGCCGAGCCCCTGGTGGCGATTGCGAGTCATCTGAAGGCAAGCGGCTACAACCCGATCGTCGAGAAAGACACCGCCGACAATATCGGGCTCTCCGGCTATGCCACCGCCCCGGTCGCCGAGATCGGCCGCCAAGCCGATCTGGCGGTGGTGGTTGGTGGCGACGGCACCATGCTGTCGGTGGCGCGTATCCTCGCGCCGCACGATGTGCCGCTGGTCGGCGTCAACCAGGGCCGGCTCGGCTTCATGACCGACATCGCGCTGCGCGATACCCAGAAGGCGCTGACCGCGATTCTCGAAGGCGAGTATGTCACCGAGGAACGGCACATCCTGCAGGGCACGGTGACGCGCCAGGGCCAGGTGCTGCTCGATACCCTGGCGCTCAACGATGTGGTGGTCAGCCGCGGCGCGATCGGCGGTATGGTCGAACTGACCGTGACCATTGACGACAAATTTGTCTACAACCTGCGCGCCGACGGCCTGATCGTCGCCACCCCGACCGGTTCGACCGCCTACGCGCTGTCGGCGAACGGCCCGATCATGCATCCGAATCTGGCGGCGATCGTGCTGGTGCCGGTGGCGCCGCATGCCCTGTCGAACCGGCCGATCGCGCTGTCGGACGATTGCAAGGTGCAGATGACCCTGACCCGCGGCCGCGACGCCGGCGCGCACTTTGACGGCCAGGCGCATTTCACCTTGCAGGAGCGCGACTGCATCACCATTTGCCGGGCGCGGCACAACATCCGTTTCCTGCATCCGCTCGGCCACGATTACTTCCGCATGTTGCGCGAAAAGCTCCACTGGAGCTCGCTCCCGCCGGCGCAGTGATGACCCTACCGGACCGGCAATGTTGCGTTTCCTGAGCATTCGCGACTTCGTCATTGTCGAGGCACTCGATCTCGAACTGGCGCCTGGCTTCACCGTATTGACCGGCGAGACCGGGGCCGGCAAGTCGATCCTGATCGATGCGCTCAATCTGGTGCTGGGCGAGCGCGGCGAGGCCGGCATCATCCGCCAGGGCGCGCGCCAGGCCGAAATCAGCGCCGATTTCGATGCGCCCGAGGCGCTCACCGCATGGCTTACCGAACACGAACTGGCAAGTGAAGAGGGCGGCTGCATATTGCGCCGCGTGATCGATGCCAGCGGCCGCTCGCGCGCCTTCATCAATGGCCGCAGTGCGACCCTGGCGCAGTTGCGCGAGGCCGGCGAGTTCCTGGTCGATATTCACGGCCAGCACGCGCATCAATCACTCGGGCGCGGCGAGGCGCAGCGCGCCCTGCTCGACAGCCATGCCGGGCTGGAAGCCGATGCTGCAGCGGTGCGTGATGCACATGCGCGCTGGCGCCGCTTCAAGGATGCAGTAGCCGCCGCCGAAGGGGATGCGCGTCGGCTTGAAGAAGAGCGCGAGCGCGTCGCCTGGCAAGTCGACGAGCTTGACCGGTTGGCGCCGGCGGCCGGCGAATGGGAGGAAGTGCAGCGCGAGCACACCCGCTTGGCCCATGCGGCCAGCCTGATCGAGGGGGTGGAGGCCGCGATCGAAGGCCTTTCCGAGAGCGACGGTGCGGTGCTGACCACGCTTTCGGCACTGGTCGCGCGGCTGGAAGGCCTGGCCGACTACGATCCGGCACTGAAAGCGATCAGTGAGCAACTCGAACCGGCGCGCATCCAGGTGCAGGAAGCGGCGCGCGAACTCGGCCAGTACCTGCGGCGCGCCGAACTCGATCCCGAGCGGCTGGCACACGCCGCCGCGCGAGTCGAGGCATTGCATGGCGCCGGCCGCCGCTTTCGGGTGGCGCCGGGCGAACTGCATGCCGAGCATGCGCGACTGGTGGCGCGGCTGGAGGAATTGAAGCTGGCCGCCGACATCGGCGCGCTGACCGCCGAAATGCACAAGGCGCAGGCTGCCTACGCGGCATTGGCAAAGCGCTTGTCGGCGGCACGCGCGAAAGCGGCGGCGGTTCTGGAACGCGAGGTGACGGCGGCGATGCAGGAACTGGCGCTGGCTGGCGGCCGCTTCGAGATCGCACTCGAGGCCCAGGAAGAGGGCGGACCGTTCGGCCTGGAGCGGGTTGAATTCCGGGTCGCCGGGCACGCCGGTGTTGATCCGCGCCCGCTGGCCAAGGTCGCCTCTGGCGGCGAGTTGTCACGCATTGCGCTGGCGATCCAGGTGATCACCAGCCGCGCAGCGCGGGTGCCGACCCTGATTTTCGATGAGGTGGATGCCGGCATCGGCGGCGCGGTGGCGGAGATCGTCGGGCGCCAGTTGAAAACGCTGGGCCGCGAACGCCAGGTGCTGTGTGTCACCCATCTGGCGCAGGTTGCCTCGCAGGGCGATGTGCACTGGCAGGTGGCCAAGCAGTCGAAAGGCGGCAACACGCTGTCGCAGGTGACGCCGCTGGCGCGCAACGGCCGTGTCGAGGAGATCGCACGGATGCTCGGTGGCGCCGAAATCACCGCCACCACGCGCCGCGCCGCGCGTGAAATGCTGGCTGCCTGAGTGCGGATTGTTTGCTAAAATCGCGGACTGATGCCGCTTTAGCTCAGTTGGTAGAGCAACGCACTCGTAACGCGTAGGTCGCCAGTTCGATTCCGGCAAGCGGCACCATCTCCCCCTCTCGAAAAAGCCGACTCTCGCGGTGAGCGTCGCGCGAACAAACGCGAATTCCGGCAACCGGTACCGAATAGTAGAGCGGCCATCCGCCTACTGTGATGACTGCGGAGCAACCGGCTGCCAGCCGCCCGGACAATCCTGAACGTACGGATAATAGGCGTTCGAGGCAGCGCAGTAATACCAGCTAGAAGACTGCTCCGGGACAACCAACCCCGGAGTCTGCACGCCTTGATCTTGCTCGATATAGACCTGGCCGGTCGGCTCAACTACCAGCGGCATCGGGTAATAAGGGTAAGGTGGCGGCGCGTAGCCGTAATATCGGGGTGCAAGGAGCGGCGCGCCCAAGACTACGCCGGCGCCGAACCGCGGCACGACGTAAACGCCGACGCCACGATGCCCGTGGTACGAACCGGACCTGGCGGCATGGCCTGCGCCACTTGCCGCATGGCTGCCGGAGCGGCCGCCGCCGAAAGATCCGGAACGACCACCGCCGCGCGCGGCAAGCGCGTCGGCCGCGAGCACCGCAGCCAGCAGGATCGCCGTGCACATCATTGTTCGACGCAACAGAAGCATGGTTACTCCCAACAGGCCATTTCTCGACCAATGACCTGTGTGCTTAAGACAATTGGCCGACGGAATGATTCCGCCTGTTACACATTCGGCAGTCCTCGTGTATTCAACCTTTGGCGATTTCGTCCCGGCAGGCAAGACGATCTGACTGACTTGCCGTCACGCGCGACGCTTGCGCGCGCGACTACCAATTTCGACAATTTGATCATCAACTTCTTCGAGCAGTACATAGCCGAGCTGCCTCAGACATCTGGGCTATATGCAGGCTCCGACGACTTGCCTCAGCAGCAACTGACCCGCAACGTCTGCGTCGGCCTTGGCCTCACCAGCCCGCAGGAACAGATCAAACGCGTCATGTGCTGGTTCGGTGTTGGCAAAATCAATTCATCTAACGCCTACGCCAGACGGCAGGATCGCGCCGACCATGGAATACGGCAAGCACGACCAATGTGTTCCTCCGAACTCGGAAGTAGATGGAATAGGGAAATCGCCGAGCCGCGGTGCGACGTACATCGCTGAAAACCGTAGAAAATCTTTCTGGCACCCTGGCAGCGACGATCCGCGATTGCTCGATCTCATGGATAAACTCGTCGCCGAGTCCGGCGCGCTGCTTCTCATACCAGGCCGCCGCTTTCTTCGAACTCAACAACCTTGGCGGCGCGCCGAATGACGACGCGCAACGTCATCGACCCAAGCGGTCGCGGACTGCGGCTTTGACGTCATTCCACGGCAGGACGTCATCAGGGAATGCGTCATCGTCGGCAATACGCCGATCAAGTTCGGCGCGCTGAGCGTCGGTTAAGGGGAAAACCTTTGCGTCTGCCCAAATGCTGGCACATATCTCTTCCACCAGAGCCAAACGTAGGTCGACGTCAAGACGATCGATACCGAGGCATTTAGCGGAAATGTTCATGCCGTTTCCTGTCCAAAAAATTCAAGTTACCACGGCAAAGTATGTCAGGTCACGCGCCAGCGCGTACCACTTTTGAATAGCGCGGGAGACCGACGACATCATCCTGTCCCTGGCTGGTCGCAAGGCCGCTCCGCCAGCTCGCGGGCCTCCTGCAATGGCTGACGTACGCCAACTTCGCTCAGCATTTCCAGCAACGCGCGCTCTGGAGCCGAGACTGCCGGGGCACTGCTTCGCTTCTCGAAGGGGCCGGCATGGAGGAGGGCGCCGGGTGATTCTTCAAAGATTCGTTTGCGGCGGTACTCGGCGGGAAACCGTTCGGTGAACCAGGGCGGCAGACGCGCTGCATCCCTGCCGTAGGGATGCAGGGCTGGTTGTTGGGCCAGGTCTTGGCGCACCCCGTACCAATCGAGCGCCGATTTCCCGCCAACATGCAGACCCTCAATTTGGCGCTGGAGCATCAGGAGGCACGGATGCGAGGTCAGGGTTTCATTCGGGCGGAAGTAGACACCGCGGGCGAGTCGGGATAGCCAGCCTGAGCGGACGTAATGGACGGCCAGATCGGCGGAGATGCCGAGCGACGACAAATTCCCGGAGGAAATCGGCGCGCCAGGCGCCAGCTTCGTACATAGAGGGCGTTTAATTTATTGTGGGTTGACTACGTCTCCATCGCCCACCGCTCTACGCTGCGCAACTTCAAGAACGACCTGGAGCAAGTGCGCAAATACGTCGACATGGGGTTCCAGCTGGTGTTGAACGGCGAGGTCGGCCGGCACGAGACCGCGCGCTTTGTCGAGCAGACCAACATCTCGAAGGAGAACTGGTCCCAGGGAAAGAGCAACCAGGCGTTCTTCTTCGGCGCCGACACGGTGGCGGAAGCCGTGGTGATCCCCGAAGAGATGCGCGGAAAGATCCCGACCGACTTCGGCCGCTCGCGCGGCATCGCCTGGTACTTGCAGGTATTCGACTCCCAGACCTTGGCTCGAACGCGTGCCGCGGAGTAGAGGGGGCGGTCGATGGCGCCCCGCGTCAACGCGCGCGGACGGGCAACTCATTGCTGTACTGCGTTCTCCCCTGGGCATCCGTCCAGCGATACACATTCCCTGAATCGGTCTTGATGGCACGCACTCCGGGAGGCAAAGGCGCGCTCGCCTGCACTGCTGCGGGTTTCGGTGCCGTTGCATTGGCTGAAGGCAGGCCCGCCGCAGCCGCTGCAGGCGCTGCGGTCGCGACTTGCGCCGGCGCCTGGGGCGTGAGTGGCTTCGGTGGCGGTGCGGGATTGGGTTGCTGCGTCTGCGGCATCGCTTGCAATGCTGGCGCAGGCGACTTAACCGGTGGCGGCGGCGGGCTTGTGCTCTTGAACACGCGGATCGGTATACGGATTCGGGCGCCGCGCGCGTCAGCATCGGGCGCGATCAGCATGCACGCGAGAATGGTGGTGAATATCGCCAAGCGGTTTGGTGCCATGTTCATCCCTCCCCTCCATCGATTTCGGGCGCGCCCGAGCAAGGGATGCATCTGGAGCGCCAGCGATGGAAAAGTATATGCCGGTGCGACAGCCGCGTCATCACCAACCATCCCCAAAACTGCGTAGGTGGACCGCCCGGACATGGTGGAGGCTTCACAGTTTGATCGCGGCTGCTCGTACCATCATGCCAATCTGCCGATCCGTCGGGCCCCCCGCAGCGTCCCCTCAAAACAACAAGGACTGGCGAAGGAGTCTTTTCAAATCAACAAATTGGAGCCCCAAAAGCCTGGCTCGAGCAACACGGACGCGACGAGTGCGGATGCCGGCAGCAAGCTGGGCGACACAAGATCCTCCCTCTGCTTGTCGTGATGTCCGGATGGCAGTGCCGCTGGACCTTTGAAATCCTCCATGCCATCCAGCCCAAGGAACGCCACATTGAATATGGGAATGAACCCAGGCAACAATGCAGTCGCGCCCGATCAGTCCGATGTCAGCGCAGGCGAGATTGAACTGGGTGAGCGAATGCCGCCGCGTGCGACGGTGTCGGCGCGTCGGCAGGCGGGAGTAAACTGATGCGCTGATCACAGTTCGAACGCTCATTGCAGTTCCAATCGATCGGCCCCGCGCGGGCCGATTGCCTTTTTCTGTGCGCGACCGGCGCACGCAAGGATTCATGCGGGATTTCGCGATAGTGTTGTCCACCCGGCGCGAGCGCCTGCTGCTCTGGCTCCTGGCCGGGCTTCAGTTCACCCACTTGCTCGATTTCATGATTCTGTCGCCGCTCGCGCCGCAGTTCATGCGGCTGTGGGGCATCACCGCCAGCCAGTTTGGCTATATGGTGTCGGTGTACGCATTGGCTGCGGCGGTGGCGGGACTGGGCGCGACTTTCGTGATCGACCGGTTTGATCGCCGCGCGGTGCTGTTCGCGGTCTACGCGCTGTTCGTGCTTGCCACGGTGGCGTGCGCACTGGCACCCGGTTACTGGTGGTTGATGGCCGCGCGCGCCTTGGCCGGCGCTTCGGGCGGGATCGTCGGGTCGGTGGTGATGGCGATCATCGGCGACCTGATTCCTGCCGAGCGGCGTGGCCGGGCCATGGGCGTGGTGCTGTCGGCGTTTCCGCTGGTTTCGGTGCTCGGGGTGCCGGCCAGCCTGTTGCTGGCGAACCATCTGGGCTGGCATGCGCCGTTCTTCACGCTGGCCGCGATCAGCCTGTTGTTCCTGGCCTGCATCGGCAGCCTGGTGCCGCCGGTGAACGCGCATCTGCGATCGGCGGTTGCGGCGCCGCTCGGCACCCTGGCGCGCTTCACCGGGCTATTCACCTCGGGCACGCACCGGCGCGCGCTGGCGGCTGTATTCCTGTTCACCTTGTCGGGGTTTGCGGTCTTTCCCTTCCTCAGCGCCTACCAGGTCAAGAATGTCGGCATCAGCGAAGCCGAACTCGCGTGGGTGTTTTTTGCCGGCGGGCTTGCCTCGATCGTCACTTCACGCCTGGTCGGATGGTCGGCCGACCGCTTCGGCAAGCGCCGGGTGTTCCTGATCCTGGCTTGCTGTTCACTCGTGCCGATCCTGGCAATGACCAACCTGCCACGCGCACCGCTCTGGATGCTGTTGTGCGTGAGTACCCTGTTCATGGTACTGATGTCGGACCGTTTCATCCCGCTGATGGCGCTGGTCACCACTTGCGTCGACCCGCGCATGCGCGGCGCCTTCATGAGTCTTTCGAGTTCGGCGCAGAACCTGGCAGCCGGCATTGCCTCGGTGCTGGCAGGCGCGGTCATCGGTCACGATGCCAATGGTGCGCTGACCGGGTTTTCGATCGTCGGACTGTGCGCCGCCGGCCTGACGGTGGCATGTATCGTGATTGCGCGCAAGCTGCAACCGGTGGCCCGCGCCGATGGCATCACGCCGGTCCCTGCGGGTGCGGCACGCTGAATCGGGGGCCTCGATGATCTGGGAGATCGGTACCGTCGCCAAGCATGTGCTGCTGCCGCCACTGGGCCTGGGCTGGTTGCTGGTGCTGGCGTGGTGGCAGTTCCACCGACGGCCGCGGCTGGCGCGCGGGCTGATCGCATGCGTCCTGCTTGGCGGCTTGTTCATGGCGGTGCCGCTGACCTCCGAATTGTTGTTGCGTCAGGTGCGGGTCGCCAGCGATCCCGCCAGGCATTCACAGGCACAGGCGATCGTCGTGCTGGGTGGCGGGCGCGGCCTGGTCTGGGATGCTGCCTACGAACAGGTGCTCGCGGCCTATCCCAATGCATTCACGCTGGAGCGCCTGCGTGTCGGGGCGCACCTGGCCAGGCAAACCGGCTTGCCCCTGCTGGTCAGCGCCGGCAAGCCGGATGGTTACGACCCGAGCGAGGCCGAAGTGATGCGCCGCGCCATGCAGGACGACTTTGGCATCGCCGTGCGCTGGATCGAAGACCGCTCGCGCAATACTGCAGAGAACGCCGATTTCAGTGCGCGCATTCTGTTGCCGCAGAAGATTCGCACCATCATCCTGGTGAGCTCCGCATTTCACCTGCGGCGCGCCATCACGGTATTCGAACAGGCCGGTTTCAACGTGATTCCTGCGCAGGCGCCGCCGGTAGGGCCGCCGGGCCCGATCGACTGGCAGGACTTTCTGCCCAACGCGCAGTCACTGATGCGCAGCCACTATGCGTTCAACGAACTCGGCGGCCTGCTCTACAGCTGGTTGCGCGCGAAGCCGACGCCATCGAGCACGGTCGGAAACTGAAATTTGAGGCGCAGTTCGCGCTTTTGCCGGCGGTTGTCCAGGCGCCGCGATTCACGCATGAAGGAACGCAGCATCGGCGAGACCGCCTGTTCCGCTGCGGCGCGCGGCAGTCGCGGCGGAGCGGCCAGTCCAAACGTGCGCGCCACCAGGTCGAAGTAGTCGCCCATTTTCATTTCGCTGTCGTCGTTGGCGTTGTAGGCGCGGACTTGGGGTTTGCCGCGTTTGATCGCGCGCCGCATCGCACGCACCGCCAGCGCGGCCAGGTCGTCGGCATGGATGTGGTTGGTATACGAATCCTCGGCGGAAATGATGGCCGGGGTCCCGGCGATGATGCGCTGGATCGGCAGCCGGTCGGCGGCGTAGATGCCGGGTACGCGCAGGATGACCAGGCGCATGCCGTGGCACCGGGCGGTACGGCTCAACCGCCGCTCGGCATCGACGCGCCGCTTGGCCCGCGGATTGGCCGGGCGCAGCCTGGCGGCCTCGCTCACCAGTGCACCGCCGCAGTCGCCATAGACGCCGCTGGTACTCAGGTAAATGATCACGCGTGTTAAAATTTTTGGCTGTTTCGGTTTGTGCGCAACAATCGATCGCAACAGGTTTCGCGTGCGGGTGTCGCTGGTTCCACCTGCTGGCGGCGGCGCACAGTGCAGCAGAATGTCCCAATCTAGCGGAAGTCTCCGCAGTGAGGCCGGGCGATCGAGGTCGGCGGTGAGTGCATCGGCCCGCAGGCGCCGCAGCGCCGGGCGATTGGCCTGCTGCGATGTGACAGCAGTGACCGCAAACGCCGGCGCGATCGTTGCAATGATGCGGCGACCGATATCGCCAGCGCCGACCAGCAGTACATTGCGCTTCCCGTTTTTCATCATTGAATTTTATCTTCCGCCATGAGCTTTCAGGTCAGTATTCAACCGTCCGGACATCAATTCCAGTGCACGGAGGGGGAAACCATCCTGCAGGGTGCCTTGAACAACGGCATCGGCCTCGCATATGGCTGCCGCAACGGTGCCTGTGGCTCCTGCAAGGGGCGGGTGATGGCCGGCAGAGTCGATTACGGCAAGCATGCGCCGTCGATCCTGACCGACGACGAGAAGACGCGCGGCATGGCCTTGTTCTGCTGCGCCAGGCCGTTGTCGGAGTTGACCATCGAGGCGCGCGAGGTGGGCGCGATCAAGGACCTGCAGGTGAAGATACTGCCGTCTCGGGTGCAGACGATCGAACGACCGGTCGATGACGTGATGGTGATTTCGCTCAAGCTGCCGGCCAATGAGCGGCTGCAGTATCTGGCCGGGCAATACATCGAGTTCATGTTGAAGGACGGCAAGCGGCGCAGCTACTCGATGGCCAATGCGCCGCACGAAGACCAGTTGGTGCAGTTGCATATCCGCCACATGCCGGGCGGGCATTTCACCGACCACGTGTTCGGCAAGATGAAGGAGCGCGACATCCTGCGCTTTGAAGGACCGCTGGGCAGCTTTTTCCTGCGCGAGGAAAGTTCCAAGCCGATCGTGTTCGTCGCCAGCGGCACCGGCTTCGCGCCGATCAAGGCGATCATCGAACACGCGATTTACCGCGAGACGACGCGGCCGATCACGCTCTACTGGGGCGGTCGCCGGCCCAAGGATATCTACATGATGGAACTGTGCCGCAGTTGGGCTGACAAGCTGCCGAATTTCCGCTTTGTGCCGGTGGTCTCGGATGCGCTGCCAGAGGACCTTTGGAACGGGCGCGACGGCTTCGTGCATCGCGCAGCGATGGCCGATTTCCCCGATCTCTCCGGCCATCAGGTCTACGCCTGCGGGGCGCCGATCGTGGTCGATTCGGCGAAAAAGGATTTCATCGAACATTGCGGGCTGCCGGAAGACGAGTTCTTCGCCGACAGCTTCACCACCGAAGCCGATCTGGCGCGGGCCGGCTGATGTCGTCGACAACGCAATCCGCGGCTGGCGGAAACCGCGCGATCGTCACCGTGATCGGCGAAGACCAGGTGGGCATCATCGCCACGGTTGCCACCATGCTCGCCACCGCACAGGTCAACATTCTCGACATCTCGCAGTCGATCATGCAGGAATTCTTCGTGATGATCATGATGGTCGATCTGGCGAAGTCGAACGCCGGCTTCGATCAACTGAAAGACGCGCTCAACGCGCGTGGTGTCGAGATGGGCCTGAAGATCGACATCCAGCGCGAAGACGTGTTCAAGCTGATGCACCGGGTTTGACGATCAGCGACAGTAATACCCTGCTCCTGTTTGTGCATTGCTGCATGCAATTTCCGGCGGAGCCGCGGGAATGCATGACATAAAGGCCTGGAACAACCTTCCCTCATGTCCATCTCCAGTTATTCGCCGCAGGAAATCGTCGAGACCATTCGCATGGTGCAGATGGAAAAGCTCGACATTCGCACCATCACCATGGGCATATCGCTGCGCGATTGCGTCAGTGAAACCGGCGACCGGCTGGCGCAGCGGATTTACGACAAGGTGTGCCGGCGCGGTGCGCCCCTGGTGGCCGCAGGCCAGGCAATCGCCCGCGAGTACGGCATGCCGGTCACCAATACCCGGGTGTCGGTGACGCCGGTGGCGGTGATCGCCGAAGGCGTGTCCGATATCGCATTGCGCGACTCGATGCTGGCGGTGGCCGATGCGCTCGATCGCGCCGCGCGCGAGATCGGTGTCAACTTCATCGGCGGTTTCTCGGCCCTGGTGCACAAGGGGTTCACCCCCGGCGACCTGGCGCTGATCGAGGCGATTCCCGAGGCCCTGGCGCAGACCGAGCGGGTGTGCGCATCGGTCAACATCGGCTCGACCAAGGCCGGCATCAACATGGATGCGGTGGCCATGATGGGGCGGGTGATCAGGGAGGCAGCGCAATTGACGGCGGCAGCCGATGGACTGGGGGCGGCCAAGCTGGTGGTGTTTTGCAACGCGGTCGAGGACAACCCGTTCATGGCCGGCGCCTTTCATGGCATCGGCGAGCCGGATTGCGTGATCAATGTCGGCGTTTCCGGCCCCGGCGTGGTGATGCGCGCGGTCGAGGCGGCGCCGGATGCGGACTTCGGCGAACTGGCCTCGATCATCAAGCGTGCTGCCTTCAAGGTGACGCGGATGGGTGAACTGGTCGGCCGCGCCGCTTCGGCCAGGCTGGGAGTGCCATTCGGCATTGTCGACTTGTCGCTGGCGCCGACGCCGGCGATCGGCGACTCGGTGGCGCGGATTCTCGAGGCGATGGGCTTGTCGCGGGTCGGTGCGCATGGCTCGACGGCCGCGCTGGCGCTGTTGAACGATGCGGTAAAGAAGGGCGGGGCGATGGCCTCCAGCCACGTCGGCGGGCTGTCCGGCGCATTCATTCCGGTGTCCGAGGATATCGGCATGATCGAGGCGGCCGGCATGGGCGCCTTGTCGTTCGACAAACTCGAAGCCATGACCGCGGTGTGCTCGGTGGGCCTGGACATGATCGCGATTCCGGGCGACACGCCGGCAGCGACGATTGCCGCGATCATCGCCGACGAGGCGGCGATCGGCATGATCAACCGCAAGACCACCGCGGTACGCCTGATCCCGGCGCCCGGCAAGAAGGTTGGCGATCAGGTTGAATTCGGCGGCCTGCTCGGCTATGCGCCGGTGATGGCGGTGAGTCGCGAAGACAGCAGCGCGTTCATCGCGCGCGGCGGACGGATTCCGGCGCCGACCCAGGCACTAAGTAACTGACACGCCTGGCGTTCGGCACTGGCGCCGGCATCACACGCATCGTGCCATTGCGACAACCCACAGGCGGGCGGTGGATTGCCGCCCTTATTCGCCCAGATAAGCGGCGCGAACCTGCGGGTTGTCGAGCAGGCCGGCCGCGTTGCCCTCGAGGCTGACCACGCCGCTCTCCATCACGTAGGCGCGCTGGCAGGTTTCTAGCGCCAGGCGGGCATTTTGTTCGACCAGCAGGATGGTGACGCCTTCGCGCGCGACGTTGGTAATGATCTCGAAAATCGTCTCGACCACCAGCGGCGCCAAGCCCATGCTGGGCTCATCGAGCAGCAGCAGGCGGGGCCGCGACATGAGAGCGCGTGCAATCGCGAGCATCTGCTGCTCGCCGCCGGACAACGTGCCGGCGGATTGCAGCAGACGCTCCTTGAGACGCGGAAACAGGCCGAGCATGCGCTCGCGATCGCTTGCCACGCCTTCCGGATCGTCGCGCACGTAGGCGCCCATCGCAAGATTTTCGGCGACGCTCAACTGGCCGAACACGCCGCGCCCCTCGGGCACCAATGCCAGACCGCGCCGCACCAGTTCGAACGGACGCAGGCCGGCTGCAGGTTTGCCGTCGTAAGCGATGCTGCCGACGGCTGCCGGCAGCATGCCGGCGATCGCTTTCAGGGTGGTGGTCTTGCCGGCCCCGTTGGCACCGATCAGGCATACCAATTCACCCTGCCGTACCAGCAGGTCGATGCCCTTGACGGCTCGAATACCGCCATAGCGCACTTCCAGGCCCTTCAATTCGAGGATCGTGCTCATGCGTTTCGCGCGCGGGCGCTGCCGGCACCCAGGTAAGCCTCGATCACCGCGGGGTCGGCGCGCACGTCTGCCGGCGGTCCTTCGGCGATGCGGCGGCCGTAGTCGAGCACCAGCACGCGGTCGCACAGGCCCATCACCAGCTTCATGTCGTGTTCGATCAGCAGCACCGTGGTGCCATCGCCGCGGATGCGTTCGACCAGGGCGCGCAGGTCGGCGGTCTCGGTGGCGTTCATGCCGGCCGCCGGTTCATCGAGGGCGAGCAGCTTCGGATCGGTGGCTAGTGCGCGTGCGATTTCCAGGCGCCGCTGCGCGCCGTACGGCAACTGTCCGGCGGCATCGTTGGCGCGCGCCGCCAGGCCGACGTAGTCGAGCAGGTCCAGCGCGCGTGCCTCGATGCCGGCTTCCTCGGCGCGGGTCGCGGCGGTGCGCAGGATGGCACCGAATACGCCGGCGCGGGTGCGCACATGGCGACCGATCATCACGTTCTCGATCGCCGACAGGTTGGCAAACAGGCGGATGTTCTGGAAGGTGCGCGCAATGCCGCGGGCCGCGACCTCGTGCGGTTTGGCATCACCGAGCGGCGCGCCGTCGAATTCGAAGGAGCCGGCGTCCGTGCTGTAGACGCTGGTGAGCACATTGAAGAGCGTGGTCTTGCCGGCGCCATTGGGTCCGATCAGGCCGTAGATGTCGCCGCGCCGGATCGAAAAGCTGACGTTTGCCAGCGCCTGCACGCCGCCGAAGCGCTTGCCGATGCCGCGGCCGGCCAGCATGACTTCGCTCATTTGGCCGCGGCCCGGAGGTCGCGTCGACGCGTCGCTTTGGGCAACAGGCCGGCGGGCCGGAACAGCATCATCAGCACCAGCGCCAGGCCGAACAGCAGCATGCGAATGACTTCCGGTTCGATGATCATTTTGCCGAACGCGGCCTTCTGCAGCGGCTCGACCGTGTAGCGCAGGATCTCCGGCACGAAGGTCAAGAGGATCGCACCGAGGATCACGCCCCAGATGTTGCCCATGCCTCCCAGCACCACCATTGACAGCACCATCACCGATTCGACCAGCACGAAGCTCTCCGGGCTGATGAAGCCTTGCATCGAGGCGAACATGCCGCCGGCGATGCCGCCGAAGGATGCGCCCATGGCGAACGCCAGCAGCTTCAGCGCGGTGGTGTTGATGCCCATCGCGCGAGCCGCGATCTCATCCTCGCGGATCGCTTCCCAGGCGCGGCCGATGCGTGAGTCCTGCAGGCGCATGTTGATCACGATCACCAGCAGCAGGAACACCAGCAGCAGGTAGTAGTACTTGATCGGGCTTGAGAACGCCAGCCCGAACAGGTTGCTGGTGGTGGAGAAGTCGAGCTCGCCGATGCGCACCGGATCGATCCTGGCGATGCCCTGTGGGCCGTTGGTGATGTTCACCGGGCGCGACAGGTTGTTGAGGAAAATGCGCACGATCTCGCCGAAGCCCAGGGTGACGATCGCCAGGTAGTCGCCGCGCAGCTTCAAGGTCGGCGCGCCGAGCAGAACGCCGAAAAAGCAGGCGGTCAGCGCGCCGATCGGCAGGATCACCCAGAACGGCAGGTGCAGGTTGAAGTGCGGCGAGGCGAGCAGGGCCCAGACATAAGCGCCGACGCCATAGAAGGCGATGTAACCGAGGTCGAGCAGGCCGGCGAAACCGACCACGATGTTCAGGCCCAGGGCCAGGAGGGCGAACAGGATCGCCAGGTTGGTGATGCGCACCCAGGCAGTGCCGGCCTGCACCAGGGCGAACGGCAGGGCGACCAGGGCGACCGCGACCAGCAACAGCCCGGCGATGCGCAACCTGCGCTCTCGATCGTCGCCTCGTGCATCAATCACGCGCGGTCTCCGACCCGTTCGCCGAGCAGGCCCGAGGGGCGGAATACCAGCACCAGGATCAGCACCACGAAGGCGAACACGTCGCGATAGTTCGAGCCGAACCAGTTGTTGGTCAGGTCGCCGATGTAGCCGGTGCCCAGCGCCTCGACCAGACCCATCAGGATGCCGCCGAGCACCGCGCCGCCCAGATTGCCGATACCACCCAGAACCGCCGCGCAAAACGCCTTCAGCCCGAGCAGTTCGCCCATCGTGTACTGGGTCTGGCCGTAGTAGGTGCCGATCATCACGCCGGCCACCGCGGCAAGCGCGGCGCCGATCACGAAGGTGGCGGAAATCACCCGGTTGACGTCGATGCCCATCAGGCCGGCGATGTCCTGGCGCTGCGAGGTCGCGCGCATCGCCACCCCCAGCTTGGTGCGATAGACCAGGAGCAGCAGCGCACCCATCAGGGCAAAGGAAATCAGGATGATGGCGATCTGCACGCTGGTGATCAGGGCGCCCCCTACCTCGAAGGTTTGGGTCTTGATGATCTGCGGAAACGCGATCGGGCTACGGCCCCAGACCAGCATCGCCAGATGCTGCAGGATGATTGAAATGCCGATCGCGGTGATCAGGGGCGCCAGGCGCGGCGCGCCACGCAGCGGTTTGTAGGCGACGCGTTCCATCAGATAGGCGACCAGCATGCAGGCCGGCACCGCGACGGCGGTGCCGATCAGCACAATCACCAGCGGCGGCAGACCGGATTTTGCGAGGGCGCCGATCACCGAAAAGGCCACCATCGCACCGATCATCACCACTTCGCCGTGGGCGAAATTGATCAGCTGGATGATGCCGTACACCATGGTGTAGCCGAGCGCCACCACGGCGTAGACGCAGCCGAGGGTCAAGCCGTTGATGATCTGCTGCAGGAAGATGTCCACGGCGACTTCAAAAAGTAAAACGGCATCGTTGATTGCTCAGCGATGCCGTTGTGATGCGCAGAAAGTGTCGAAGGATTACTTCTTGTCGTCGGCTTTCTTGGCGTCGGGTGCCGCTGTCGCGGCCGGTGCCGGTGCTGCGGCTGCAGCTGCGGGGGCCGCGGCCGGCGCTGCCGCTGATGCGCTTGCGCCTGCGGCGGCCATGAACTCTTCCATCTTCATTGACTTGCCGGCCTGGACCACGGCGACCGGCTCGACCTTGCCACCCTTGAGCGTGAAGATGGTGATTTCAGCGTTCTTGCGGTCGCCCTTGGCGTCGAACTCGATCTTGCCGGTGGCGCCGGTGAGCGAAATTTTCGCCAGTTCCGGAAGGTACTTCGCCGGGTCGGCCGAGTTGGCTTTTTGCATTGCCGCAATCAGCAGGTTGGCCGCGTCATAGGTGAATGGCGCGTATTGCTTGACGTCACCGTACTTTGCCTTGAACGCCGCCAGGAACGACTTCGACGAAGCCTGGGTCGGAATCCCGGCCTGCGAACACAACAGGCCCTCGGCTGCTTCGCCGGCAAGCTTGCCCATTTCATCGGTGCAGGCACCATCGCCAAACGCATAGACCACCTTGAGGCCCAGTTCCTTGCCCTGTTTGATCAACGGCCCGCCGGTGGCGTCCATGCCGCCGTAAAAGATGGCATCCGGTTTCTTGCCCTTGACCTTGGTCAGCACCGCTTTCCAGTCATTGGTCTTGTCGGTGCCTTTCTCGCGCGGCAACACCTTGATGCCGGCGGCGGTCAGGGTCTTTTCGACTTCGTTGGCCAGGCCCTCGCCATAGGCGGTGGCGTCGTCGATGATGGCAACTGTCTTGGGTTTGACTTCGGCCGCCAGGTACTGGGCCACCGCCGGGCCTTGCTGGTCATCGCGGCCAACGGTGCGAAACGCCACTTTGTAGCCGTTTTCGGTGACTTTCGGATTGGTGGCCGAGCCGGAAATCATCGGAATTCCGGCCTTGTTGTAAATCTCCGAGGCGGGAATGGTGACGCCCGAATTCAAGTGGCCGACCACGCCGGCGACCTTGGCGTCGACCAGCTTTTGCGCCACCGTGGCGCCGACCTTGGGATCTGCCTGATCGTCCTCGCCCATCAGCTCGAAGGTGACTTTCTTGCCATCAAGCATGATGCCTTTGGCATTGGCCTCGTCGATCGCCAGGCGCACGCCGTTTTCGTTGTCCTTGCCGAGATGCGCGATGCCGCCCGTAAGCGGGCCGACATGGCCGATCTTCACGATCATCGGTGGCGGCTCGACCGGCTTTGCCGGCTCGGCAGACTTCGCCGGGGCCGCCGGCTTCGGCGCCTCCTGGCCGCAGGCGCCAAGGGCAAGGATGGTGGCGGCGGCAAGCGCGCGCAGGCGCCAGGTTGAAACGGTGATCGAGTGCATGCTTCCTCCGGGATGGTGTTGAATGTTGACCATTGGCATGTTGCCGAGAATCAAGTGCCAAGTGCTGTGGCTGCAGGCGCGGATTATATGGGTGATGGCGGCCCCTGTGCATCAGGAAATCCCGAATCCTCGCTGGTCCGGTGCGGCGCGCGGGGAGCGCGCGTGTCCCGCTGCCGGCAAATCTCCCCTTGCCGTCAACAATTCGCCTATCCCGGGGGGCGCAGCGACAGCACCCAGCGCGCGAGAGCGCGCGCGTCAGATTCGGAGACAGCCGGATTGGGTGCCATCGCGATTACGCCCCAGACGCCGGAACCGCCCTCGCGAATCTTGCGTGCGAGGCGCAGTTCAGCCTCGGGGTCGCGGGCGTAGCGAAGCGCCACCTCGCGCCAGGCGGGGCCGACGAGTTTGGATTCGATCTGATGACAAGCGAAGCAATTGCGGCTGCGCGCCAGCTTTTCATCGGCCAGGACCGGCGCGGCAATGACAACACTGGCGAGGGTCAGTAGTCGCAGGGCGGCGAGCGCACGGCGGCCGGGTCGACGTGCACCCGCTTGCCGGAACATGGCGCGATTTTCGGTTGCGAGTTCGTTCAAATATGCGTTGGGCATTACAATTGGTCGCGTTCCTGTGGTGTCGGCACGGCCCCGCAGGTTGAATTCGCCAGCCGGGAGAAAGCAGATGCCTTTACTTGTAATCGGAATCTTGATGGCGATTCTGCGCTATGCGGAATTGGGGCCCTTTGCCACCATGTCCTGGTGGTGGGTAGCGCTGCCGTTCGTCGGCGTGATCCTCTGGTGGGAGGTGATTGTGCCGTTGTTCGCGCTCGACAAGAAGAAAGAGCACGAGCAATTCGAGGCCGAACGCAAGAAGCGGATGGACAAGAATCGCAGCGGCAAGGCCAACATGTAAGGATTTCCCTTCTGCCTACCGGATGATCCACAGCATCAGGCGGCTGTTCTTGGCCAGCCCGATCTTCTTCTCCGGCGCATCGACGACAACGGTGCGGTCCGGCAGCCAGTCACCCATGTCCCAGTCGTGCGACACGATGCGGGTTCCGGGTTTGAGTCGTTGCAGCGCCGGCCGCAGCTTCAAGTTGACCGCCGGCAGCAGGTAAAGCGTGATGACGCTGGCCCGTCCGAGGTCGGTGCTGTACAGGTCCTGCTCGAGAAACGACACCTTGCCGGCAACACCAGCGGTCTGCGCGTTGGCGCGGGCGCGCGTCACCAGGCGCGGGTCGATCTCGATGCCGGTGCCGGAGGTGCCAAAGCGCTGTGCCGCGGTGATGACAATTCGCCCGTCGCCGGAACCAAGGTCGAGCAGTACGTCACCGGCGCCGACGCCGGCCAGCTCGAGCATGGCGTCGACCACATTCTGCGGCGTGGTCACATAAGGGACGTCGAGATCGTCGGCGAGGCCGGCTTGCGCGGCCGCCGGCGCGGTCAAGGGGAGCAGGGGCGAAGCAGCGATGAGCGCGAGCACGCGCCGGCGCTGCATGAACTGCGAGCGGGCGTTCGAATTTGGAGGCATGCCTGAAGATCCCGGGTTGGCGAGCGGATTTATCGAGCTTGGCGTGGCGCAAGCGCCGCTGCCGGCCAGCCGCTTTGGTGAGCGTCGCTTTGCGCTGCCGACGTCTTGAGCAGGATGAGCAGAGCGCCGGAACCTCCCTCAGCCACGCCTGCTTCCGCATAGGCGAGTACCTGCGCCGCCTGAACCAGCCAGCGCCGTACCAGGGTTTTGAGTACCGGCGTCTGGTCGGTCGATCCAAGCCCCTTGCCATGCACCACGCGCACGCAGCGCCAACTACTTTCAGCGGCAGCGCGCAGGAATTCGCTGAGGGCATCGCGCGCGCCGTCACGCGTCAGGCCATGCAGGTCCAACTGGCCACCAATCGCGATCTCGCCACGCCGTAACTTGCGCAAGGTGCGCCGATCAATGCCGCTCCGCGCGAACACCGGCGCCTGGTCGGCCCCGTCAAGTGAGCGGCCGTCGGGGCCATCGGAAAACGCGGCAAACGCTGCCGGCTGGCTTGCCGGCGGCGCCTGCAGCGGGCGCGCCGCCAGTCGTGGGGCCGGCGGCTTTGCCCGGTTGACCGGGGCGAGCGGCACGATATCGCCGATGGCGGCCTTGAACAGGCCGTGGTCGCGTGCGCGCGCGAGCGACTGTTGTTGCCGCTGGCGCGCTTGTTGTTCGGCCTGGGCACGTTCGGCCGCCAACTTGCGACCGATGGCGGCAAGGTCCTGACGCAAGTCTCGACTGGCCATGGATCGTCGCGCGGGTCAGCGGCTTTCCAGATAGCGCTGCGCGTCGAGCGCGGCCATGCAACCGGTACCGGCACTGGTGACCGCCTGGCGATAAATGTGATCCTGCACGTCGCCGGCGGCAAATACGCCGGGCAGGCTGGTTGCTGTCGCCATGCCGTCAATGCCGCTCCTTGTCTTGATGTATCCGCTGGCATTCATCTCCAGTTGCCCGGCGAAGATCTGGGTGTTCGGTTTGTGGCCGATGGCGATGAAGCAACCGGTCAGCGCCAGGTCACGCTTGGCGCCGTCGGCGGCATCCCGGATGCGTACGCCGGTGACTCCTTTTTCGTCGCCCAGCACTTCATCGAGCGTGTGGTTCCACTCGATGCGGACCCGGCCTTCGGCCTGTTTGGCCATCAGTTTGTCGATCAAAATGGCCTCGGCGCGGAAGCGGTCGCGACGGTGGATCACCGTCACGGTATTGGCAATGTTGGATAAATACAACGCTTCCTCCACCGCAGTATTGCCACCTCCCACCACGCAAACGTCCTGCTTCTTGTAGAAGAACCCGTCACAGGTGGCGCAGCCCGACACACCACGCCCCATGAACTTTTGCTCCGATTCGAGCCCGAGATACATCGCCGATGCCCCGGTGGCGATGATCAGCGCATCGCAGGTGTAGGTGCCGCTGTCACCGATCAGTGTGATCGGCGAGTCGGCAAGTTTCGCGGTGTGGATCTGGTCAAAGATCATCTCCGTGCCAAAGCGTTCGGCATGGCGGCGAAAACGATCCATCAGTTCCGGTCCCTGCACGCCGTCCGCATCGGCCGGCCAGTTGTCGACATCGGTGGTGGTCATCAACTGGCCGCCCTGTTCAATGCCGGTGATCAGCACTGGCTTGAGATTGGCGCGCGCGGCATAGACGGCGGCACTGTAACCGGCCGGGCCGGAGCCCAAAATCAGGACTTTCACGTGTCTGGATGTGCTCATGATTGCGCCACTTTGTGCATTTTTGTGGATATACTTGAGAAAGTGCTTTAGGTAGCAGGGCGTATGCCTTTATCTGACATAAGCTTTCGCTGGGATTATCCCACACCAACCAGTCTTCATCGCCACAACCATATGGCTGAACCGCGGATGATTTTCGGGCCGAAGACATGAATTTGCCGTGCCAACCGAGTGGATCGAGGGTAATGGTCCGTATTGCCTGTTGCACGCTGCTTGCCATGCAAGGCGGGCTGTGGGTTGCGCGTACTGCAATGGCACAGGGCTTCGACGCCAGCGCCCGGCCGGCCATGGTGGACCGCCATGAATTGGCGCAGGCGCCGGGCGCCGGCGGCGCGGTGGTACCGGCGGTGCCCTCGACCCCGTTGGTTCCGCCACCTGCGGCGGCTGCCAGTCCGGCCGCGACGACGTCCGGCGGACCACGTTTCGCTATCAGAAAGTTCGATGTCGCCGGCGCAACCCTGGTAAGCGCCGCGCGCATCGACGCGATTCTTGCCCCGTTTGTCGGGACCGATCGCGAATTTGGCGATGTGCAACGGGCCTTGGAGGCTCTGGAGCGCAGCTTTGTGGACGCCGGATATGGCTCGGTGCAAGTGTTGCTCCCGGAACAGGAACTGGAGCAGGGCACTGTCAAGTTCCAGGTGATCGAGCCACGCATCGGCAAAGTGATGGTGGAAGGCAATTCCGCCTACAGCGAAGCGAATATCCGTGCCAGTCTGCCGGCTCTCAAGGAAGGGCAGGCGCCCAACAGCATCGCGATTGCCCGCAATTTGCGCCTGGCCAATGAAAATCCCGGCAAGGCCACGACTGCGCTGTTGCGTGCGGGCAGCGCGGAAGGTGAGGTCGACGCGGTGGTCAGGGTGGTCGAGGACAAGACCACGCGCTGGAATCTGTCCGCCGACAACACCGGTTCCGGCAACACAGGTTCGTACCGGATAGGCGCCGGCGTGCAGATGGCCAATGTGCTCGGCCGCGATCACATTTTCGCCGCCCAGGTCGTGACCTCGCCGGATGAGCGCAACCGGTTCCGCGGCTATAGCCGGGATGTCGCGATTCTCGGTCTGCAATACCGCATCCCGCTGTATTCGCTCGGCGATTCGCTCGAGTTCACCGCCGGCTATTCAAACGTCAATTCCGGGGCGGTGCAGAATATTTTCAACGTCTCTGGCCGCGGCACCGTGTATGGCGTGCGCTACACGCAGAATCTGGCGGCAATCGGCCGCTATGAACATCGCCTGATTTATGCGCAGGACCTGCGGTTCTACGAAAACAGCGTGACACCGCTTGGCGGTGGGCAGCAGATCGTTCCGGACATCACAGTCAGGCCGCTCAGCCTGACTTATGCCGGAACGCTGCGTGACCAGACGTCAGAGACCAGTTTTTACGGCAGCTTTGTGCGCAACCTCCCGGGCGGCTCGTTCGGCGGCAGCCGTGCATTTGATTTCTCGCGCGGAAGTTCGGGCACCGGCCTTGTGACCGGTGCGCGCCCCGGGTATACATTGCTCCGCTATGGAATTTCCCACAATCGGGCATTCGCCAATGATTGGCAAATGCGGATCAATATCAGCGGCCAGGCGACCAGCGACCTGCTGGTGGCGGGCGAGCAGTTCGGCATTGGCGGGGCGAATACGGTGCGCGGCTTCGCCGAGCGCCAGTTCGCCAATGACTCCGGTGTGTTCGCCAACTTCGAGCTCTACACCCCGGAACTGTCGGGCCTTATGAAGATCGGTGAAGGCGCCAGGCTGCGTGCGGTCTTGTTCCACGATACCGGGCATCTGGTGCGCAACCAGCCGCAACCCGGCGACACAGCGCGCGTCAGCGCCCACGGAACCGGCGCCGGACTCAGGCTGACGCTCGGCAGCAGTTTCAGCGCGCGTCTGGACGCGTCGTTCGCCAATCTGCCGAGCAATACCGGCAATACGCAGCTGCCGGTATCACTGAAGCAGTTTCGCTTGCATGGCGCTGTTGCCTACGTGTTTTGACAACGGCATATCGAATATCGAGGAGCAAAGATGGCTCAACCGAGCATTCATGTGGGAGTTCTGCGCAATGTTCCGCTGTTTGCGGTGCTGGACGAGGCGCAACTCAAGGCGCTTGCCGGGGTCATGACGCGCAAGTCGGCGCCGAAGAATCGCACCATCATCAAGGCCGGCGATCCGACCGACAGCCTGTACATCGTGATTGCCGGGCGTACCAAGGTGCAGATGTCGGATGAGGAGGGCAAGGAAGTGATCCTCAGCGTGCTCGGACCGGGCGATTTTTTTGGCGAGATGGGCCTGCTCGACGGGGCGCCGCGCGCGGCCTCGGTGGTGACCATCGAGCAGAGCGAGTTCGTCTGGATCTCGAAGGAAGACTTTCACGCATTGCTGCAGGACAACTTCGAGATGGCGATGATCATCATGCGCGGGTTGGTCAAGCGGCTGCGCGAAGCCGATCGCAAGATTGAAAGTCTGGCTTTGCTCGACGTCTACGGGCGAGTGGCGCGGGTTTTGCTGGAATTTTCCGAAGATGTTGGCGGGCGCAAGATCGTCAAGGGCAAGTTGCCGCGCCAGGACATCGCGAAAATGATCGGCGCATCGCGCGAGATGGTCAGCCGGGTGATGAAAGGCCTGGAGGTGGAAGGCTATATCGAGGTGCTGCCGGACGGCGCCATCGTTCTGCGCGAACGCCTGTCGGCGACGATGTAGTCGCCGCCAGCGTGCCTAGGCACGCTGCGAATTCGAAAAGTTCACAAGTTTTTGCGATCCGGGCGCTGAAGTCAGTGGGCGCTCCGCTTGGCATGCGTTAGCATCGCGCCTGGAGGGTTTCGTTGTTTTGTGTGTCGCCGCGAGCACATCTTCGCGCACGACGAATATTGCTTTCGCGTCGTTGCCGGCCGACCGACTTGCCAGCCGGCCAAACGAATCGCGGGACGGGGACTGCCATGACGTATGTTGAATCCACCCGGTTTCGCAATTTTGCCGCGACGCCGCTCTGGCGCCCTGCGGCTATCGCACTTGCAGTCGCCGCCGCATTTGCCGCGCCGCCAATGGCGCTGGCACAAACCCTGCCGTCCGGGGGGACCGTTGTCAATGGCGCTGCCAGCTTCCAGCAAAACGGCAACAAGCTGACCGTGACCAATACGCCGGGTACGATCATCAACTGGCAGAGTTTTTCGATCGGCACCGGGGCCAGCACCCAGTTTGTGCAGCAGAGTGTGGCCTCCCCTGTTTTCAACCGCGTGATTGGCGGCAACCCGTCGCAGATCCTCGGCAACCTGAGTTCGAACGGCCGGGTGTTCCTGATCAATCCGAGCGGCATCACCATCGGCGCTGGCGCATTCATCGATACCGCTGCGTTTGTCGCATCCAGCCTCGGCATCAGCAACGCCGATCTGCTGGCCGGAAAGTTCCGCTTCGAGGCGACGCCGGGCAGCGCGAACGTGGTCAACCAGGGCACGATCGTTACCCAAAGCGGGGGGTTCGTCTATTTCATCGGCAAGAATGTCGATAACAGCGGTGTGATCCACACGCCCAAAGGCGAGATCATCCTGGCGGCCGGCGACTCGGTGGAGATCATCAATCCGCAGTCACCGAACCTGCGGGTGGAAATATCGGCCAGCGCCAACGAGGCGGTCAATCTGGGACGGTTGGTGGCTTCGGGCGGCACCATCGGCATGTTCGCCGGCAGCATCAAGCAACGTGGTGTAGCCAGTGCCAGCACGGCGGAAGTCAATGCGCAGGGGCGCATCGTGTTTCGTGCGAAGAAGGATATCGAAGTCGCTGCCGCCAGTCGCACCGAGGCCAATGGTCCGAGCGCCGGCAGCGTTACGATTTCCGCTGAAACCGGGACAGCGACCGTTGCTGGCGTGGTCGAAGCCAGGGCGATCGGCGCTCCAGTCCTCGAACCCTTGCCGCCTGCGATCAATGCCGGCATCGTTTCAAGCAGCCCGCTCGCAACGACTTTCGCGACGGCGGAAAAGGATTCCCAGCAGTCCGCGAGCGTGCGGGCTTCCAAGCGGCTCGCCAAAGTTGGCGGCGAGCGCGCGCCGAGCGCGGTCGCGGCCACTGCCACGGCTGCGGGCAGCAGCAGAGGAATCGGCGGAATCGTCGAGGTATTGGGTGACGAGGTTGCGCTGGTAGCCGAGGCCCGCATCAACGTTTCCGGCGAGCAGGGCGGCGGCACGATATTGATCGGCGGCGATTACCAGGGCCGGAATTCGGCGGTTCAGAATGCGCGCTTCACCTCCGTGGCGGCTGGCGTGGTGCTGAGAGCTGATGCGGAATTGAAGGGCAACGGCGGCAAGGTCATCGTGTGGGCTGACAACGCTACCAATTTCGTCGGCAGCATTTCCGCGCGCGGCGGGGTTGCTGGCGGCAATGGCGGCTTTGTCGAAACATCCGGCAAGGGCGTGCTGTTTTTCGAGGGGCGGGTGGACGTACGTTCGCGCCGCGAGGGATTCGAAACCGGCACCTTGCTGCTCGACCCGACCAATATATTCATCGCCACCGACCAGGCTGCGGCGACGACTGCCGGCATGACCACCCTGAACACCGTCGCCGGCAGCGGGGCCGACCCCCGGCAATTCGACGAGAACGGCAACAAGGTCGATTCATTGCTGACCGTTTCGATACTGCAAACCGCGCTGGCCACCGCCAATGTCGTGGTGACCACCGCCAACGCCGGAGCCACCGCGGCTGGTGACATCACTGTGGTCAATGCGGTGACCTGGGCGACTTCAAATAGCCTCACCTTGAATGCCGACCGCAACATCACCGTCAATGGCGGACTCAGTGGCGGGTCCGGTGGTTTGATCCTCAATGCCACGGCTGGCAATGTCGCGATCGGACAAACAATTTCCCTGGCCAACGGAGCCTTGACCATCAATGCCGGCACGGTGTCGGGCAGTGGCAATATCGGCACCGCGGGCGGGCTGGTGACGGTCAACGTTTCCGGCGCATCTAATGTCGACGGCATCATTAGCGGCGCGGGAGGGTTGGCAAAAACCGGAATCGGTGCCCTGACCCTCGGTGGCGTAAGCGCAAACAGCTACATCGGCGCGACCACGCTGACCAACGGCACATTGAAGCTGGGCAAGGCCGGCGGACTCGGCGCGACCAGCGGGGTGACGGCGGCAGCCAATGGCGTGCTCGATGTGAACGGACTGGTGGTCAGCGGCACGCCGGGGCTGACCCTGAACGGCGGCAAGCTGACCAGCAGCAGCGGCAGCGGCGGCACCTATTCAGGCGCGGTGACGATCGGCGCGGCAGGCAGCGTGATCAGCGCCGGCGCCGGCAACGCCTTGACGGTAAGCGGGCAGGTCGACCTGG
>JANPGJ010000515.1:0-2563 GCA_031423955.1 Burkholderiales bacterium | reverse complement strand
CGGCCGATGGCTACACGCTGCTGTTCGCCGCCACCGGCGCCTTGACCATCAATTCCTCGATCTATGACCAGAATCCGGTCGATCCGATCGCCGAGCTTGACCCGGTTGCGATGGTGGCAACCGTGCCGATGATCTGGGTCGCCGGGCCCAGGAGCGGCATCAACACCCTGGCCGACTATGTGCAGCGCGCCAGAACATCGCCCGGCAAGGTCAACTTCGCGCTCGCCGCCAACGGCTCGCTCAATCATCTGGTGTATGAGGGCCTGAAGCAGGCCAACAAGCTCGACCTCACGACCATCGCCTACAAGTCGACGCCGAATGCCCAGCAGGATGTGATCGGCGGCACGGTGCCGGTGATGGTCGATTCGATGGGCGCCGCCATGGGCCACATACGCGGCGGCTCGCTCCTGCTGCTGGCGGTCACCACCAAAGCGCGGGTTGAAGCCTTCCCCAATGTGCCCACCGTGATCGAACTCGGTTTCGACAATCGCGAGTATCTAGGCTGGTATGGCGTGCTGACGCCCAGGGGCACGCCTGCAGCGATCGTCGAACGACTCAATGCCGAGATCATCAAGGCGATGCAGGCACCTGATATCGTGGAGAAGGTGAAGGCCCTGGGCGCAGCGCCGGCCGCCGGCAGCGCCGAGCAGTTTCGCGCGTTCATGCTGGAGGAGCGTGCGAAGTGGGGCGCGATCGCGCGTACTGCGAACATCAAACTCCAATAGCCTTTTCGCCTGATCGCGATGGCCGACCATTGCTCGTCAGGCGATGCGCGTGCCGGTGCGAAATCGTCGATCGACTGTGCCAACCGGCTTCAGCCTTCCCCGCTGAAAGTTCGTCGGATTTCCTATTTCTCCTGGTTGCGCTGCCGCTTATTTCAACCCCTCCAGCAGGCGTAGCACCGGCGCGACTCGCACACCTTCGCGGGTGAGGTAATCACGCGCAGTGCGCGCGGTGACCTGCCAGGCATCGACCTGCGGGAAGCGTTGCTTCAGATAGCGTATACCACTTCCAAGGCCACCATCAGCGAGCTTGCATTCGATGAAACTGACCGGTTGGCCAGCGACCATCACCACAAAATCAACCTCACGGCCGTCGGTATCGCGGAAGTAGCGCAGTTCGGCGTCGCGCCCTTCAACATCCTGCTGCCAATGCACCCATTTCTGCAAATGGCTGGCCACCATATTTTCAAAGCGCGCACCTTCGTTTTGCACCAGTGACCAGTCGAAGTGATAGTGCTTTTGAATTTTCTTGACAGCGCGAATTCGTGGCGCGCCAAAAGGCGCGATCCGAAAAATCGCGTATAGGCGTTCAAGCACATCGATCCAGTTGCCCACCGTGCGGTGAGAGAGCGACAAATCCTCGCGCAGGGCATTGAGCGAGAGCGGACTGCCCACCAGTTCAGGCAGGCGCATCACGAGCAGTTCAAGCTGGCCCAGATTGTCGATGCGCTCCAGGCTGGTGATTTCCTCGCGCATCAGGCGGTCACGGTAATCGCGAGCCCAGCGCCGTGCCTGCCGCTCGGACCCGGAGAAAAACGGCTCAGGAAATCCGCCGAGGCGCAGCAACTGCTCGAAATCTTCCTGGGTCTTGATGCCAAGTTCCGCAACCGAAAACGGATGCAGGCGCAGGTAGTGATAGCGCCCCTGCAGGGAATCCCCCCCGAAGCGGTAATAGTCCAACCGAGCGCTGCCGGTGACGAGAATCCGCTTGTCGTGACCGTGCAAGTCAAACAGCCCCTTGAGATAGCCGCGCCAGAGGCGGTACTTGTGAATCTCGTCGAAAAACCATGCATCCGTGGTCGGCAACTGCTGCTTCAGGATCAGGGCACGATGCGCCGCGAAGTCCCAGTTGAGATAGGCATTTGCATCAGGGATCAGTTGTTTGCCCAAACTGGTTTTTCCCACCTGGCGCGGCCCGCCGAGAAACACCATCTTGCGGGCGAGGTCGTCCGCAACGGTTGGCTGCAAGTAGCGCGGATAGCGTGAAACGGTGCTCATGACATAAGATTATACACGCGGTTATTTTTGCGCATATGCAAAAAAACACGAGGTTATTTTTGCGATGTAGCGAAAAGTAGCGAGGCCAGTTTTTGATCTTGTCTGGTCAAGATACCGAAAAACATGGCCAAAACCCCCTTAGTTCCGTCGATGCACGGCCGTTAAGGTCTTGGGAGCGGGGCACGCCGGTACCAACACCGCGCGCAGGTGCCCCGATGCACTAGAGGACGCGGCGTCGGCAGGCGCTGCGTTCCCCCGGACACGCCTGCCGCAAGGAGAGCGCCAAGTGAAAGCACTGATCCTGGTTTCCGCGTTGGTCACAAGTGTATCGGCGACACCCGCGGCCGCACAGTGGTACGCCGGCGGCGGCCTTGGCGTGGCCAACGGCAGTCTCGGCGGTTCGTCCGGCGCCATTGCGCTTACGGCGCGCGATTCGCGCAGCACCTCGTTGAAGTTGCTGGGCGGCTACCAGTTCACGCCCAACTGGGGCCTTGAGATGCAGTTCGCCGACCTCGGCCGCTTCGGCTACAGCGCCTGCAGCGGCGCCGTATGTGGCAGCGGCA
>JANPGJ010000514.1:0-2479 GCA_031423955.1 Burkholderiales bacterium | reverse complement strand
TGCTCAAGCCGGTGTTCCACGGCGCCCTGATCACCGGTGCGATTGCCCACACGCAAGGCGGCCTCAAAGTGGATGTGCATGCGCGCGTGCTGCGGCCGGACGGCTCGGTGATCCCGAACCTGTATGCCGGCGGCGGCACCGCGGCGGGTATTTCCGGCGACGGCGCGGATGGTTACCTGTCGGGCAACGGCCTGTTGTCGGCGCTGGGCCTGGGCTTGATAGCGGGCGAGCATGCCGCGCAGGAAATCCGCGGCGCCTGAAGTCCCGCGCGCCGCGTCGCGCAGCCCGATTCCTGCAAGATGCTCATTGCGCCTTGAGCCCGGCGGCCGCAATCACCTTGCGCCACTTCTCGGTCTCCTCGCGCAGGAACTGCGCGAATTCGTCGGGCGTGCTCCAGGCCACCTCCTGCCCCAGTTTCGCCAGTTGTTCCTTCATCTCCGGCGTGCGCAGCACGGCGACCATCGCCTCGTTGAGTTTCGCCACGATGTCACGCGGCGTGCTGGCCGGCGCCAGAATGCCGTTCCATGTGACCGCAGTGACCGCCGGAAAACCGGCCTCGATCATGGTGGGCACCTCGGGCAATGCCTCCGAGCGCAGCTTGCCGGTGACCGCGATGGCACGCAGCTTGTCGGCGCGGATCATCGGCAAGCCGACCGGCACCACATTGAACAGGCTCTGCGCCTGCCCGCCGACCACATCGACCTGCGCCTGACCACCGCCCTTGTAGGGAATGTGCACCATGTCAATGCCGGCGGCGACCTTGAACAATTCGCCGACCAGATGCTGGGTGGTGCCGGCGCCCGGCGAGGTGAAATTGAGCTTGCCAGGATTGGCCCGCGCGTAGGCAACGAAGTCGCGCACCGACTTGATCGGCATCGCGGGATGCACCATCAGCACATTGGGCACGATACCGACCAGAGTCACCGGCGCCAGGTCCTTGATCGGGTCGAACGCCAGCTTGGCATTGAGAAACGGCGCCGTCGCCAGGCCCGCGAAGCCCATCAGCAGGGTGTAGCCATCAGGCGCCGCCTTGGTGACCGCTTCGATCGCGACGTTGCCGCCGGCGCCAACCCGGTAATCGACCACGATTGGCTGGCCAAGCTTCTCGGAAAACGCCGGCAACAGGGCGCGCAACAGGATGTCGGAGCCGCCACCGGCGGCGAAGCCGTTGACAATGCGGATCGGCTTGTCGGGGAACGACAACGCGTGTCCGCAGAACAAGCCCGCGAGTAGCAGGCCCAGAAAACGATGCACAGTCATTTGCAATCTTCCTTCGGTCGATGTCGGTTCAGCCACCCAGCACGATGCCGCCGGTGCGCAATACACGCGCCCATTTTTCGATTTCGCTGCGCAGGAAGCTGCCGAACTCCTCACTGCCACCAGCCGCCGGGGTCACTGCCAGGCTGACCAGGCGCTCGCGAATCTCGCCGCCGGCCAGCGCGCGGGTTGCCGCCTCGCGCAGGCGGGCCACCACGTCGTTCGGCGTCGCCGCCGGCACCATCAGTCCCAGCCAGCCGATGGCCTCGTAACCGGGCACGCCTGCTTCGGCAAAGGTCGGCACCTCCGGCAGGCCTTCGAAACGGCGCACACTGGTCACCGCCAGCGCGCGCAGCTTGCCCGAGCGGATGTGCGGCAGCGCCGCCACCACGTCCAGTATCGCCAGCTCGACCTGGCCGCCGACCAGATCGGTGACCACCGGCGCCGCCCCCTTGTAGAGGATGTCGACAATCGAGATGCCAGCCATCTGGCGAAACAGTTCGCCCGCCAGTTGCGAACTCGGCGCCATTACGCCGAAATTGAGCTTGCCCGGCTTGTCCCGTGCCAGCGCGATCAGCTCGCGCAGGTTTGCCGCCGGCAGCGCCGGGTTGGCGACCAGCACATTTTGGTTACGCACCAGGAGGACCACCGGTCGCAGATCCCTTTGCACATCGTAGTCGAGCTTGAGGCTGCCATTGGCGGCGGCACCGGCGTTGATCGCATTCGAAGCGGTCGCCAGGTACACCAGGTGGCCATCAGGCGCGCTTTTCGCCACCGCCGCCGCGGCGATGTTGCCGGACGCACCGGCGCGGTTCTCCACCACCACCGGCTGGCCGAGGAACTCGCCCATCCGTGCAGCCACGCTGCGTGCCACCACATCCGCCCCGCCGCCGGCCGGAAAGCCGACCACGATCTGCACCGGCCGGGCCGGGTAAGGCGGCACCTGTGCCGACACCGGGCCCGCCAGCAAAAGAAACATTGATAGTGCCAGGACTACACGCATCGCTTGCATTACCTTTCGCTTTCGCACTCCAAACTATTTGCCGGGCACGATCGGCGGTCGCCCATGCAGCGCCCGCACCTGATCGACCATCTCGCGCGACGGCCGCGCGTGACTGTAGCCGCGGCGGGTGACGCTGATGCCGAGGCTCTTCAAGTCCGCCATCGACTCCGCCATCTTGAGCGTGCAGGCCAGCGCATCCATGATCGGCACCTCGTCGAT
>JANPGJ010000513.1:0-14982 GCA_031423955.1 Burkholderiales bacterium | reverse complement strand
ACGCGCTCGACCTCAACATGAAACTGGAATTCAAGCGCAATCAGGAGCGCTACGAGTTCATGAAATGGGGCATGCAGGCCTTCGATACCTTCGGTGTGGTGCCGCCCGGCTTCGGCATCGTGCACCAGGTCAACCTCGAATACCTGGCGCGCGGCGTGTTCCAGAAGGACGGCGTTGCCTATCCCGATACGCTGGTCGGCACCGACAGCCACACGACCATGATCAATGGTATCGGGGTGGTCGGCTGGGGTGTCGGCGGCATCGAGGCCGAAGCCGCCATGCTCGGGCAGCCGGTGTATCTGCTGACCCCGGATGTGGTCGGGTTTGAATTGAGCGGCCAATTGCGCGAAGGCGTCACCGCCACCGACCTGGTGCTCACCGTCACCGAAATCCTGCGCCGCGAAAAGGTGGTCGGCAAATTCGTCGAGTTCTTCGGCGCCGGGACCCGCACCCTGGCCCTGCCCGACCGCGCGACGATCGCCAACATGGCACCCGAGTACGGCGCCACCATGGGCTTTTTCCCGGTCGACGAGCGCACCATCGAATACTTCCGCGGCACCGGCCGCAGCAAGGAAGAGATCGACATCTTCGAGGCCTATTTCAGGGCACAGCACATGTTCGGCGTACCGCTGGCCGGCGAAATCGACTATAGCCAGGTGGTCAAGCTTGACCTGCGCTCGGTGGTACCGTCGCTGGCCGGTCCGAAGCGCCCGCAGGACCGCATCGAGATCACCCATCTGGCGTCGAAGTTCAGCGAGTTGTTTTCGCAGCCGATCGCCGACAATGGCTTCAACCAGCCTGCTGCCAGGCTGGCGCAGTCATTCGCCGCGGGCGACGGCGTGAGCCTGCGCAATGGCGACATCCTGATCGCCGCGATCACGTCTTGCACCAACACCTCGAACCCCGGCGTGCTGCTGGCTGCCGGGCTGCTGGCGCAAAAAGCGGTCGCCGCCGGCCTCACGGTCGATCCGAAGATAAAGACGTCGATGGCGCCCGGTTCGCGCGTGGTCACCGAGTACCTGACCCGCGCCGGCCTCTTGCCATCTCTCGAAAAGCTCGGCTTCGCGGTCGCTGCCTACGGTTGCACCACCTGCATCGGCAACGCCGGCGACCTGACCCCGGAGATCAACGCATCGATCGTCGACAACGACCTGGTCTGCGCCGCGGTATTGTCCGGCAACCGCAACTTCGAAGCGCGCATTCACCCGAATCTCAAGGCCAATTTCCTCGCCAGCCCCCCACTGGTTGTCGCCTACGCGATTGCCGGCAATGTGACCGTCGACCTGATGACGCAGCCGGTGGGCAAAGGCAGCGGCGGCCGCGACATCTATCTGGGTGACATCTGGCCCACCTCCGACGAGATCTACAGGCTGATGAAGTTCGCGATGGATCCGCAGGCGTACAAGGCCAACTACGACCGCGTCAGGAGCGAACCGGGCAAGCTGTGGAACGCGATCAGGGGGGTCAAGGGCCAGGTCTATTCCTGGCCGAAATCAACCTATATCGCACGGCCGCCCTTTTTCGACGGCTTCGCGTTGCAGCCGCCGCCGACCGAGGCGGGCGTCAAGGGCGCGCAGATCATGGCGCTGTTTGGCGACTCGATCACCACCGACCATATCTCGCCGGCCGGTTCCATCAAGGAGGCGACGCCGGGCGGAAAGTATCTGATCGAGCATGGCGTGGCGCGGGGCGATTTCAATTCCTATGGCAGCCGGCGCGGCAATCACGAGGTGATGATGCGCGGCACCTTCGCCAACGTGCGCATCAAGAACCTGATGATTCCCGCCGCACGCGACGGCGCGCGCGAGGAAGGCGGCATGACCCTGTATCAGCCCGGCGGCGAGAAGATGTTCATCTACGACGCCGCGATGAAATACCAGGCCGAAGGTACGCCCACGGTGATTTTCGCCGGCGAGGAATACGGCACCGGTTCATCGCGCGACTGGGCTGCCAAGGGCACCCAGCTTTTGGGCATCAAGGCGGTGGTGGCCAAGAGCTTCGAGCGCATTCACCGCTCGAACCTGGTCGGCATGGGCGTGTTGCCCCTGCAGTTCAAGCCCAGCGACTCCTGGCAAAGCCTTGGCTTGACCGGCCGCGAAAGCATCGATGTGGTGCTCGACGGCGAGGTCCGGCCGCTGTCGGAGGCGCGGCTGGTGATTCACGACATCTACGGCAATGCGCGCAACGTGACGGTGATTCTGCGCATCGATACCGCGATCGAAGTCGACTACTACCGGCATGGCGGCATCCTGCCCTATGTGCTCAGGCAGTTGCTGTCGCCGTGATCGCGATGCCAATCCTGTCAATCCGGTCGGCGCACTGATAGACTCCGTCGCCCGTCGCAACCCTCTCCCAGGAACCGGATTGATGCCCAGGCTCGTTTCATCGGCGGCACGCGCCGCGCTGCTCGTTGCCTGCGCCTTAGCCGTGCCTGCCGCCGGCGCCCAGGGGTTTCCCGCCCGTCCGCTAAAGCTGATGGTCGGCTACCCCGCTGGTGGCGGCGTCGACATCACCGCACGCCATCTGGCAGAGGCGCTGCGCGACGAACTTGGGCAGACCGTGCTGGTCGAGAACCGCGCCGGTGCCTCCGGCATGCTGGCCGCGCTGGCGGTGGCAAAGGCTGCCCCGGACGGACATACCTTGTTGCTGGCGGCCTCCGGGGAGATCGCCGCCAATCCCCATCTGTACAAGCAGAAAATGCAGTACGACGCGCAAAAAGACCTGCTGCCGCTCACCAACGTGGTGATGATGCCAAATGTGCTGGTGGTCAACAGCGCCATTCCCGTCAACAGTGTGCAGGAGCTGCTCGCTTACGCCAGGGCGCGGCCCGGCAAACTCAACTACTCGTCATCCGGCGTCGGCAACCCCTTGCATCTGGCCGGCGAGCTGTTCAACCGGATGGGCGGGGTTGATATCGTGCATGTGCCCTACAAGGGCGCGGCGCAGCAGACCGCCGATGTCGCCGCCAGGCACATCACCATGACCTTCGCCAGCGTTGCCGTGGTGCAGCCATTCCTGAGTGCGGGTACGGTGAAGGCGCTTGCGGTCAGTTCACGGAACCGGGTCGCGGTGCTGCCCAACGTGCCGCCGGTGGCGGATACGCCAACGATGGCGGGCTACCAACTGGTCAACTGGTACGGCCTGTTCGCCCCGGCTGGCACGCCGCCCGAGGTGGCGGAGAAACTCAACACGGAAGTCACCAAAGTGCTGCGCAAGCCCGAGTTTGTCGCGCGCATGCGTGCGCTTGGCGGCGAGGCTGACCCGATGTCACAGGCGCAATTCCGCGACTTCGTGCAGGCCGAGTCGATCAACTTCAAACGCATCATCGACGAGGCCCGGGTGACCCTGCCAGAATAGCCCGTACGGGCTATGCTGGCCCGAGCCGGGCCCGCGTTTCGAGAAAGGCCAGCACCTCGACGTCAAGGGCGATGCCGTCGCGGCGCTGCGCTTTCATGCGGCTGATCTCGCGCTCGCCAGGCAACAACACCGGCGTGGCGGCGTCAACCGGCGGTGATTGGTGCACGATGCGCGCGAAATCGGCCATGCGACGGGCGAGGTCACCCAGCCCGAGTCGCGCGGTATCGATCAGGACGAAGAAATGCCCGAGGTTCTGTGGCGCCTCCGGTTCGTCGACCCATGACTTCACGTGCGTCAGGAAAGCGGCACCCGATAGCAGCCCGGCGAACAGGTCAACCATCAGCGCCAGCCCGTAGCCCTTGTAGCCACCCACCGGCAACAGGATGCCGTCAAGCGCGGCGTGCGGGTCGGTGGTCGCACGCCCGGCGGCGTCGGTCGCCCAGGTGGCGGGAATCGATTCACCGCGCTGGGCTGCCTGGCGGATCTTGGCGCGCGCAACGACACTCATGGCCATGTCAAGCAACACCGGGTCGCCACCCGGATTCGGCACACAAATGCCGAGCGGGTTGTTGCCAAGCCGGGTGTCGCTGCCGCCGGTCGGCGCAATCGTGGTGGTGGCGTTGCTGCCAATGATGCTGGCAAACCCCTGCTCCTGCGCGATCCATGCGTAGGAAGCGATCGGACCGAAGTGATTGCTGTTGCGCGCGAACGCCACGCCGACACCAGTTTCGCGCGCGCCATCGAGCGCAGCTTCCAGTGCCCGCATCCCCACCAGCGGACCGACACCGTTGCCACCATCAACCATCGCGATCGCGCTCGCGGTTCGCCGCACCATGATGCGCGCATGCGGATCGATGCCGCCCAGGGCCAGCCGCTCGCCGTATGACTGAACGCGCATCACGCCGTGGGTTGCGAGACCAAACAGGTCTGCCAGCACCAGGATACGGGCGGCATCGGCAGCGTCGCCCGCCGCCAGACCGTAGCTGCAAAGGGCTTCGGTCGCGACATCCTGCAACGCCGCTTCGGTAATGTTGCGCAATGCTGGCATACAGTCTTCCTGATCGGCTCCGCAGGCGCGGCGCCGTACTGTAATCGATTGCGGTGCCGCCATCGGCGGCCAGGCGAAGGATCATCGGCCAGGCGCGGCGCAGGCCACGCTTGGCGATGCATCCCCTACTTCACGATGCTGCCAATCTCCAGCTTGATGTCGGCAGCGCCGATCCGGATGGGCGCCGAACTCCCCTCAAGGTCACCCGGCCGCGGGATCGGGTCGCCCGATTTCGATATGCGTGCGGTCAAAATCACCTCCGGCACTGAAGACAGCTTGAATTGCGGCGCCATCGCCATGCTGTCGTCGAGCCTGAAGTCAAACGGCAGGTCCCGGACCTGCCTTTTCATTGCGGCCAGCGGCATGCGCGTGCCGCTCGCGGCGCGCGCGAAGATGAACACCGCATCCTCGGGCTTGACCAGGCCGCCAAGCGCGCCGGAAAGCGTGACTCGGCCGCTGACCGCGGGATCGCCCGCCGTCGCCCCTGGAACCGCCGCCTTGTCGGTGCCGGCAGGCCGGCCGGCGCCTGCGTTGTCCGGCGCTGCAGCCTTGGCGCGCGCCTCATCGATGCTTTTCTGCAGCGACGCGATCAGCTCGGTATCCTGCGGCGCAAGGGTGGTCACCCGCTCCCACAATTCGATAGCGCGCTTGAAATCGCCTGCTTCGAAGTCGGCAGTGCCGGCCAGCAACAGCGCCTTGACGTTGTCGGGGTCCGCCGCCAGAGCCCGCTTGAGCAGGCCGAGCGGCTCGCCTTGCAGCTTGCGGTCCTGCGCCATCGCCAGCGCGTCGGCGTAGTCAGCCAGCATCTGCGCATCATTCGGCGCCAGCGGATCGGCGCGCGCGAACGCCAGGGTGGCCTTGCGATACTCGCCCAGCGCCGCATACGAGCGTCCGAGTGTGCTCCAGCCCTTGGCGTCCTGCGGCGACTTGGCCAGGCGCTCCTCTAGAGCACGAATGCGCTCGCCCATCTGCTCGATGGCGGCGGCCGGGCTGGTGTCGCCGGCGGCAACGTTATCCGCACGCAGCGCCTGCGGTGCACCGACCTTCCAGTAGACCGGCAGGGCGAGCAGTGGAATGAACAGCACCACCATCAGCACAGCGCGCCGGTATGGCGCGGCGCCCCCCGCCGGGGCAGCCGCTGCCGGCGTTGCAAGCACCGCATCGAGCAGGCGGCGGGCCAGCCGATCACGCGCCTCGGCGAAGGCTTGCGGCGTGATCGCGCCGGCCTCGCGATCCCGTTCAAGTACGGCATGCTCAGCCTGGAACGCGCCCAGATCCGGCCGCTTGCTCGCCGGGGGTGCCGGCCACAACAACGGTCGCAGCACGATCAGACATGCGGCCACGCACATGGCGGCGGCAAGTACGGCGAAAAGAATCACGGTTTCTGCTCTGCCTTGTGGTTGGCCAACACCGGTTGCGCGGCCGGCAGATCGTAGTCGTCGAAACCTGTGTTCTCGGTATCGTCGTCCACCGCCAGCCTGCGCCGCTGCCGGACGTACAGTGCCAGACCACCGATGCCGCCGACCACCAGTACCAGCGGGCCGAACCACAACAGCGCCGTGCTCGCCTTGACCGGCGGGCGATACAGGATGAAATCGCCGTAGCGCTCGACCATGTAGCTGCGGATCGCGTCGTCCGACCGCCCCTGGCGCATCTGCTCGCGCACCTGGTTGCGCAAGTCAATCGCCAGTTCGGCATTCGAGTCGGCGATGGTCTGGTTCTGGCACACCAGGCAACGCAGTTCCTCCGACAAATGCATCACGCGTTTCTCGAGGGCCGGATCGGCGGGCGCAGGTGCGATGTCCCTGGCCTGCAGCGCGCCGCTACCCAGAACCCAGAGCATCGTGCAAACAAGCCACTTAGCCATTGAGTTCCTTGAGCAGGGGCAGGATTCTTTTCTCGATCACTTCCGGGGTCAGCGGCCCGATTTTCTTGTAGCGCACGGTGCCGGCCTTGTCGATGACGAAGGTTTCCGGCACTCCATACACCCCGTAGTCGATGCCGGCGCGGCCGTCGCGATCGACCAGTACCGAGCGGTAGGGATTGCCGAACTGCTTGAGCCAGCGCTCGGCATCGGCCTGGCGGTCCTTGTAGTTGAGACCGTAGATCGGCACCGGCGTCTTGTTCGCCAGGTCGACCAGCAAGGGGTGCTCCTCGCGGCACGGCGCGCACCATGAAGCAAACACATTGAGCACCCAGGCGCGGCCGGCCATGTCACGCAGGGTCAAGGTCTTGTCCGGGGCTTCGAGGGTGGCGAGCTGGAAGCCGGGCGCGGGCTTGCCGATCAGTGGCGACGGCACTTCGCGCGGGTTGAGCGTCAGCCCGATACCCAGAAACACCACGATCACCGCGAAGATGATCGCCGGGATCAGGGTTCGTTTCATGCGCCGGCCATCCCGGTGGCTGCCGCCGATTGGGCAATGCGGGCGCGATCGACGGCGGCGCGATAACGTCGATCGCTGACCGCGACCAGACCGCCGAGCGCCATCAGAACACAACCTAGCCAGATCCAGATCACGAAGGGTTTCACGTGCACGCGAAGGATCCATGCGCCGGCGCCATCGGCTTCGCCGAGCGCTACGTAAAGGTCACGCCGCAGGCTGGAGTCGATCGCCGCTTCGGTCATCGCGTTCTTCTGCACCTTGTAGACGCGCTTTTCCGGCGCCATCGTCCTGACCACACGATCCCCTTCGAGCACTTCGAGCTCGCCACGCAGCGCCACATAGTTCGGCCCCTGCACTTCGCGCACGCCGCGAAAGCGGAAGGTGGTCTCGCCCACGGTCACGCTCTCGCCAGTCACCATGCGCACATCGGCATCGGTCTCGTAGGACTTGACCATCGTCACGCCGATGATGAACACCGCCACGCCAAGGTGCGCCAGCAGCATGCCGAAGTAACCGCCGGGCAACAGCGCCAGGCGTTTCCAGACTGCCAGCGGGCGTGGCCAGGCATCGCCGGCGCGCTCGCGCAAATTGACCCATGCGGTGGCGACAATCCAGAACGCCAGCAACAGGCCAAAACTGGTCAGCGGCTTCCACTGCCCCTGCACCGCCGGTACCAGCAAGGCGCACACTACTGCCACTACCAGCGCCCAGCGCAGGCGGCGCGCCAGATCGGGCAGATCCGCCTGCTTCCAGCGCGCGATCGGCGCCACCCCCATCAGGAAAATCGCCGGCGCCAGCACCGGCACGAAAACCGCCTCGAAGTACTGCGGGCCGACCGAAATCTTGCCCAACCCCAGCGCATCGAGAATCAGCGGATACAAGGTGCCCAGCAATACCGTGCCGGTGGCCGCCAGCAGCAATACGTTGTTGGTCAGCAGCAGCGACTCGCGCGACACCAGTTCGAAGCGCGAGCCGATGCCCACTTTCGACGCACGCCAGGCGAACAGCAACAGCGAGCCGCCGATCACCACCACCAGGAAACCCAGGATGAAAATGCCGCGCGAGGGATCGGTGGCAAAGGCATGCACCGAGGTCAACACCCCGGAGCGGACCAGGAAAGTCCCGAGCAATGACAGCGAGAAGGCCATGATCGCCAGCAGCACGGTCCACGCCTTGAACGCACCGCGCCGCTCGGTCACTGCCAGCGAATGGATCAGCGCCGTGCCCACAAGCCATGGCATGAACGAGGCGTTTTCCACCGGGTCCCAGAACCACCAGCCGCCCCAGCCGAGTTCGTAATAGGCCCAGTAGCTGCCCAGGCAGATGCCAAGGGTCAGGAACAGCCAGGCCACCGTGGTCCAGGGGCGCGACCAGCGCGCCCAGGTGGCGTCTAGATTGCCGCCGATCAGCGCCGCGATGGCGAAGGCGAACGCGACCGAAAAGCCGACATAGCCCATGTAGAGCATCGGCGGGTGGAAGATCATGCCCGGGTCCTGCAGCAGCGGATTCAGGTCGCGGCCGTCGGCGGCCGCCGGAAACAGGCGATCGAAAGGATTGGTGGTGAACAGCAAGAAAAGCAGGAAGCCCACCCAGATCAGGCCCAACACCGCCAGGATGCGCGCCACCATAACTTGCGGCAAATGATCGGAAAAACGCGCCACCGCCACCATCCAGACCGTCAGGATCAGAACCCACAGCAGGAGCGACCCTTCATGCCCGCCCCACACCGCTGCCAGCCGATATTGCACCGGCAACGACGAATTCGAGTTCGAGGCCACATACAGCACTGAAAAGTCGTTGTTGGCGAACGACCACGCCAGGCACCCGAAAGCGAACGCGACAAACAGAAACTGCGCTTCGGCCGCCGGGCGCGCCAGCAGCATCCAGTCGCGCCGGCCGCGGGCGGCGCCGATCATCGGCACCACCCCCTGGATGAGCGCGATGGCCAGCGCCAGCACCAACGCGAAATTGCCGATTTCCGGAATCATTGGAGGTTGCCTTTCATGCTGCCCATCGGCTTGCCTTTCTCATGCGCCTGCTTGAGGGCCGCGGCGGCTTCCGGCGGCATATAGTTCTCGTCATGCTTGGCCAATACTTCACGCGCGCGAAAAATGCCATCTGGCCCGAGTTGCCCTTGCGCGACCACGCCCTTGCCCTCGCGAAACAGGTCCGGCAGGATGCCGTTGTAGACCACCGGAATGGTCCTGGCGGTATCGGTCACCATGAAACGCACTTCGACCCCGTTGCGCTTGACGCTGCCGGTCTCGACCATGCCGCCGACCCGGAAGCTCTTGCCTTGCGGCGCCTCGTTGGCGGCGATTTGCGACGGCGTGTAGAAGAACACCAGATTGCTTTGAAACGCGTTCAGTATCAGGGCGGTGGCGATGCCCAACGCGGCGACGCCGACTGCCACCGCGGCAAGGCGTTTGTGGCGCGGCTTCAAATCGCACCCCGCGCCAGCAGAAGGGCGCGCTTGCGCCGTGCCTTCAGTGCCACCAGTTCGATCACGATCGCCATAACGCTGACGCCGTACGAACCCCACACATAAGAGCCGTAGCCGCCCATGGCGAAAAACTCTCCCGCGGTACCCCAGTTCATCGCCCTGCCCCGCCTTTCACAATCGCGCGCCAGATTCGACCGCAGAATCGGCTTCCCGTTCAGCAATGATAGAGCGCAGGCGCCACAGGGCGGCTGCGATCGCGTACATCCAGCACGCCAGGCTCATCACCAGCATGCCGGTCAGCATGGTGGCGGCCATTTTTGGTGCCGTGCTCAGGCTCACTGAAGCGCCTTGATGCAAGGTGTTCCACCAACGCACCGAAAAGTAAATGATCGGAATGTTGACCACCCCGACAATGGCGAGCAGTGCGCCGGCGCGATCGGCGCGCCGCGGATCGTCGATCGCGGCTTCCAGGCTGATGAATCCGACATACAGGAACAACAGGATCAGTTCCGAGGTCAGGCGCGCATCCCACACCCACCAGGTGCCCCAGGTCGGCTTGCCCCAGAGGGCGCCGGTCCAGAGGGCGACAAAAGTGAACATCGCGCCGGTCGGCGCCAGAGCGCTGGCCATCATCGAGGACAGGCGGGTATTGAAAATCAGGCCGATCGCGGCCCAGAACGCCATCACCAGATAAATGAACATCGACATCCAGGCCGCCGGCACATGGATGAAGATCACCCGATAGACCTCGCTTTGCTGGGCATCGGTGGGGGCGACAAAGAATCCAATGTACAAACCGGCCAGCCCGAGCACGGCAGCCAGGCCGAAGAACCAGGGGATCATGCGCGCCGCCAGCGGATCGAATGCGGCCGGGGCGGCATAACGCAGCCAGAATGAGGCCGCGATCAGGCCCGGTGCGTGCGGTTTGGTCGAGCCGTTCATGCGTTACTCATTGATCAATCCAGCGAGATGCGCAATGCTGTTGCGGCCGCCAACGGCGCGCCGGCCAGTGCCATTGTCAGCAGCGCACCCAGCAGCGAGAAGTATGCACCAGCGCCGGCGGTCGAATCGACCGCACCGGCGCCGAAGATCAGCACCGGAATGCACAGCGGGATCACCAGCAGCGAAACCAGTACGCTGGCGCCACGCAGCCCTACGGTCAAGGCCGCCCCGACCGCGCCAATCAGGCTCAAGACCGGAGTGCCAAGCAACAGGCTTGCAAACATCACACCGATGTCGCCGCCGGTCATGCCGAATTGCAGCCCCAGCAAGGGCGCCATCAGCACTAACGGCAGACCGGTGGCAGCCCAGTGCGCCAGGATTTTCGCCAGCACCAGCAAAGTGAGCGGCGCGGGCGACAGCAGCAATTGCTCCAGCGTGCCATCGGCGTGATCGGCCGCGAACAGGCGCGGCAGCGACAGCATCGATGCCAGCAACGCCGCCACCCAAAGCACGCCGGGCGCAATCGCCCGCAGGGTCGAAGGCTCCGGCCCGATGCCAAGCGGAAACAGGCTCACAACCATGACATAGAAAATCACGGTCGACAGCACATCCGCGCGCTGGCGCCAGGCCAGCCCGAGGTCGCGCAGCAGAAGATGCCACAGTACCCGGCTCATGCAGGCGGGCCTCAGGCGCCAAGCAGCACGCGCTGCGTTCGATCCGGCGCAACGTCGACCTCCTGGTGGGTGGTGAGGACCAGAATGCCGTCGTTCTGAAGATGCGCAGCGAGCAGTTGACGCAGCATTTCGGTCGCCTCGGCATCGAGTGCCACGAACGGCTCGTCCAGCACCCACAGCGGCACGGAATGGCACAGCCACAGGCGCGCCAGCGCAACGCGGCGGCGTTGGCCTTGCGACAGCAGTCTGGCTGGAAGAGCGGCGCAGGAGGCCAGGCCCAGGTCATCAAGCACCCGGGCGGCGTCCGGTACCGCCTGCGGTTGCCCGGCCATCTCGAGGGCCGCCACCAGGTTTTCGCTTGCACTCAAATCGTCCTTCAGTGCAGCGGCATGCCCCAAATACAACAACTCGGCATTGAAAGCATCGCGATTGGCCCGAACCGGTGCATCGCGCCAGGCCACCACCCCGCTTTCCGGCCGGGTCAGCCCGCAAAGAGTGCGCAACAGGGTCGACTTGCCGCTCCCGTTGCGCCCGCTTACCTGCAGCATCTGGCCTGCGCCGAGGTGCAGGTTCAGGTCGGCGAACAAGCGGCGCCGACCACGGCGGCACCCGAGGCCCGTCGCACTCAATTGGGGGCTGTTTGGCATGCTTTGCATTAAGTAGAACTGGACTCCGCCCGGGTTCAGAAGCCTTCAAAGCCATGGCGGCCGAACCGCCGGCATCCTGTGGTTACGAGTGATTGAACCTTTCGCCAACACCCAGCAAATTGGCGCCGATGACCGGATTGCCGACCACTAACGCTGGCATTGCCTGGTCCGAAACCAAATCGATCAAGCCCATGATTTTCCCACGTTTAGGTACGCCGGGGTTCAAACCCGCAGTCGCAGACTTCCTGTAGGCGCATGAGTTACCCTATGCGAATCCCGGTTAACTTATTGCGTGAACCAAAAGTGTGCACGTAAATTGCTTGTAAGCAGGCAATTCCCTAGGAGTCATTGTGTCAATCCACGTCGCCCTGCGCCATATCACCCACTACCACTACGACCGTTTGGTCAATTTGGGGCCTCAGGTCGTGCGCCTGCGTCCGGCGCCACATTCGCGCACTCCGATCCGTGCCGACTCCCTCAATGTCACGCCGGCCAATCATTTCATCAACTGGCAGCAGGATCCCCAGGGCAACTACCTGGCCCGCCTGGTGTTTCCGGAAAAAACCCGCGAACTGAAGATCGAGGTCGACCTGGTCGCCGAAATGTCGGTCATCAACCCGTTCGACTTTTTTCTCGAGCCGGACGCACAGGAAATCCCGTTCAAGTACGACCCTTCGCTGGCGCACGAACTGGCACCTTACCTGGTCAAGCTGCCGGCCACGCCTCTACTGCAGAAGTATCTCGACGCGGTGCCGGTCGAGCCGATGCCGACCAATGATTTTCTGGTCGCCCTGAACCAGCGCCTGCAGGGCGATATCCGCTACCTGATCCGCATGGAGCCAGGGGTGCAGACGCCGGAGCAGACATTGGAATTCGGCAGTGGCTCGTGCCGTGACTCCACCTGGTTGCTGGTGCAGTTGCTGCGCCATCTCGGCATGGCCGCCCGTTTCGTTTCGGGTTACCTCGTTCAGTTGACCGCGGATGTCAAGTCGCTCGATGGCCCCAGCGGCACCGAGGTTGATTTCACCGATCTGCACGCCTGGTGCGAGGTCTATCTGCCGGGTGCCGGGTGGATCGGTCTCGACCCGACCTCCGGCCTGTTCGCCGGCGAAGGGCATATTCCGCTGGCCGCCACCCCGGACCCCGGCAGCGCAGCGCCGATCACCGGCGCGAGCGACAAATGCGAGGTCGAGTTCGAGCATTTGATGGAAGTCACACGGGTATTCGAAACGCCGCGCGTGACCTTGCCCTATTCCGACGACCAGTGGAGTGCCATCGAATCCCTGGGCAAGCACATTGACGCGCAACTGGCGGCCGACGATGTCCGGCTCACCATGGGCGGCGAACCGACCTTTGTATCGGTCGATGATCGCGATGGGGCGGAATGGAATACCGACGCGGTCGGCCCGACCAAGCGCGGTCTCGGCGCCAAACTGCTCGATCGCCTCAAGCTGCGCTACGCACCTCACGGCCTGAAACACTACGGCCAGGGCAAGTGGTACCCGGGCGAGCAATTGCCGCGCTGGTCGCTGACCTGCTTCTGGCGCCGCGACGGCGAGCCGGTTTGGACCGACCAATCATTGTTCGCCGATGAATCGGTGGATTATGGTGCCACCGCGGTTGAAGCCGGCCGGTTTTTGCGCGCCCTTGCGGGACGGCTAGAACTGGACCCGGAAAAGGTCTTCGCGGCTTTTGAAGACACCTGGTACTACCTGTGGCGCGAACGGCGCCTGCCGACCAATGTCGATCCGTTCGACTCGAAACTCGCTGACGAACTTGAACGCAAGCGGCTGCGCAAGATATTCAGCGAAGGCCTCGACAAGGTGGCAGGCCATGTGCTGCCGATCCAGCGCAGCAGCGTGCCGACGCAGCGCTGGCAGACCGGCTCCTGGTTCCTGCGCGATGAACGCTGCTATTTGATACCCGGCGATTCGGCGATCGGCTTGCGCCTGCCGCTTGATTCGCAACCCTGGGCAAAAGACAGCGATCAGCCATGGATCCACCCTGCCGACCAGACCCAGACCTTCGCACGCCTTCCCGCACAGAGCGAAATCGCCCGCCTGTTACAGTCGCCGGGCGACCCCAGGCGCGACCAGGGTGCCTGGCTCGACCGTCACCCGGCCGAGCCGGGTGCCATGGCTGCGAAAGGGCCGGATGCGCCGGTCGGCTTCCTTGAATCGGCCGGCTGGATCACCCGCTCGGCAATGTGCGCCGAGGCGCGCAACGGGGTGCTCTACATCTTCATGCCGCCATTGGCCAACTTCGAGCATTACCTCGAACTGGTGACGGCGGTCGAAGCCACCGCGGCGCAATTGAAACTGCCGGTGGTGATCGAGGGCTACGAGCCGCCGCGCGACCCGCGGCTCGAGCAACTGCGCATCACGCCGGACCCCGGGGTAATCGAAGTCAACGTGCAACCGGCGTCAAGCTGGAACGAACTGGTAGCCAACACCACGTTCCTTTACGAGCAGGCGCACTTGACCCGCCTCACCACCGAGAAGTTCATGGTCGACGGCAAACACACCGGCACCGGCGGCGGCAATCATTTCGTGATGGGCGCAGCCAGCGTGCTCGACTCGCCTTTCCTGCGCCGCCCCGACCTGCTCAAGAGCCTGATCGGCTACTGGCACAACCACCCGTCACTGTCATTCCTGTTTTCCGGCATGTTCATCGGGCCGACCAGCCAGGCGCCGCGGATCGACGAAGCGCGCAACGACTCGGTCTACGAAATCGAAATCGCATTCGCCGAGATCGATCGCCTGCTTGGCATGGGACGCAATCATTGCCCGCCATGGAAGATTGACCGCATCCTGCGCAACCTGCTGATCGATTCGTCCGGCAATACCCATCGCACCGAGTTCTGCATCGACAAGCTCTACTCGCCCGATTCTGCGACCGGCCGCCTGGGGCTGCTCGAATTGCGCGCCTTCGAGATGCCGCCCCATGCGCGCATGTCGCTCACCCAGCAACTGCTGCTGCGCGCCCTGGTTGCGCGTTTCTGGCGCCGGCCGTTCCGGCCGGCCCGGCTGATGCGCTGGGGTACCGAATTGCATGATCGCTTCATGCTGCCGCATTTCGTCTGGCAGGACTTCGCCGACGTGATCGCCGAAATGAACGAGGATGGCTTCGAGTTCGCGTCCGACTGGTTCGACACCCACCTGGAATTCCGCTTCCCGCGCTACGGTGCGTTTGCCGCCGCCGGGGTGGAAGTCGAACTGCGCTGCGCGCTGGAGCCGTGGAACGTGCTGGGCGAGGAGAATTCCGCCAGCGGCACCGCGCGCTACGTCGACTCCTCGCTCGAACGCCTGCAGGTCAAGGCCAACGGCCTGATCGATTCACGCCATGTGCTTACCTGCAATGGCCGCGCAATACCGCTGCAGCCCACCGGCAACGTCGGCGAGTTCGTCGGCGGCGTGCGCTACAAGGCCTGGGACCCGCCCTCTGCGCTGCATCCGACAGTAGGCACCCACGTGCCGCTGGTGTTCGA
>JANPGJ010000512.1:0-26667 GCA_031423955.1 Burkholderiales bacterium | reverse complement strand
ACAAAGGAAAACAGGAAACTCACTGCGATCGCCTCGACACCGTCGGCAACCAGCGCATCGACCGCTTCGGCGAGCGATGCGGTGTCGAGTTCGGTGACGACCGCGCCGTCAGGTCCGATCGACTCCACCACGCCGCGGCGGCGCGCGCGCGGCGCCAGGAACAACGGGGTTTCGGGCTTGAGCAGAAGCTCGTAGATCTGGCGGCGGTTCTGCCGCCCGATCTCGATGACATCCTCGAAGCCCGCGGTGGTCAGGAGCCCGAGGCGTGCGCCCTTGCGTTCCAGCACCGCGTTGGTTGCCACCGTGGTGCCATGGGCGAAGCTTGTGACCGCGCCCGGCGCGATTTTCCATTGGGGCAGCAGGCAGGTCAGCGCCTCGCGAACGGCGGCGCTAGGGTCGGCGCGTGTGGAGGGCAGCTTGGCGATGTGCTGCGTGCCGGCGTCGTCGATCGCCACTACGTCGGTGAAGGTGCCGCCAATGTCGATGCCGATGCTGGCCACGGTTGTTTCTTCCGCAGTGCTGGTTCAGGTTCCATTATGGGAAGTGCTGGCTATACTCCAGGTTCCAGTAAATGAAACTTCAGGTTAACGATGAATCTGCGCCAGCTTGAAGTCTTCGAGGCTGTCATGCGGACCGGCTCGGTCGCCCAGGCGGCTCGTGCGCTCAATGTTTCGCAACCGGCCATCAGCAAATCCCTGCGGCTAGCCGAGGAGGCGGCCGGATTCGTGCTGTTCCGACGCGTGCGCGGGCGGGTTTTTCCGAGCCCCGAGGCCGAGACCCTGTTGCCGCAGGTCGAGCGCGTGCGTGGCGATCTCGACACGGTTGCGCTCCTGATCCGTCAGCTGCGCGACGGCAACGCCGGCAGCGTCACGGTGGCCGCGCCAGGGTCGGTGGCGCACGGCTTCATCACCCCCGCGATAGCCGCCTTCGCACAAGAGCGGCCGAACATCCGCGTCGAGGTGATGATCCTGCCCACTGCCGCGGTGGCCGACCGGGTGGCTGAAAGCCAGGCCGATTTCGGCGTGGTCCACCAGCCCACCGACAACCCGTATCTCGATGGCGAAGTGATCTGCGAGGCCGACGGCGTGTGCGTGATGCGCCGTGCTCACCCGCTGGCGCAGCGCAAGAGCGTGAGCGCGCGCGAGCTGCTTGCCGAAAGGCTGATCTGCTACCGCGAGGACACGGCGATCGGCGCTCTGGTGCGGCGCGCCCTGCGTGCCGCCGGCGAGCGGCGCGAGGTCGACATCGTGATCAACCAGTCGCAGCAGGCGCTCGATCTGGTCGAGGCCGGCGCGGGCGTGGCCGTCATGGATCCGTTCCTGCTGATCGCCGCCCATCGGCCGGCGCTGGCAGCGGTGCCCTTTCGCCCGGTGATCCCGAACCGCCTGCGCATCATCCGCGCGCGCGAACGACCGCGCTCGCGTGCAGCCGCGCAGTTCGAGCGCAGTATCCGAGCCGTGATCCTGGCGCGCACCAGCGCATCGCCGCTGGCAAGCTTGGTGAAGCGGGTCGCGCCGGGCAGCGCGAAGGTTCTTCGCGAGGGTGCGGCTACCTAAACTGGTAGGCGATAACCGGCCAGCCGTTCGGGATCAGATCGGGCGTGCGGCTCGCACAGGCTTCCGCGATAAGCTGGTCAGCTTGGATATGCGGTCAAAGCCCTCTCCTGACTCGCTTTCAGCTATACAGATGTCGGAGAAATGCATAGAAAATAACTAATTTCTATATACTTCATGCCAACATGCATAGCTCATCCCCACTTTCCATACAGGCCAGCACGCTCGGCGCTCGGCCATGACCGCTCTGCTGCCCCTGAAACCTCTCACGCGCCTGAGCGCGGCTCACTTCGAAACCCCGGCGGTTTTGAAGAAGACGGCCACTGCCGGACGAAAGCTGGCCGAACTGAAGGGCTTGGCCGCGTCCATGCCCAACCAGGCCATCCTCATCAACACCCTGGCGTTGCAGGAGGCAAAGGACAGCTCGGCGATCGAGAACATCGTTACCACGCACGATGAATTGTTCCGCAGTGCCACCTATCCGGACCTGTTCGCCTCCCCCGCCGCCAAGGAGGTGCGGTATTACGTGCAGGCGTTGCGCGTGGGCCTCGGTCTGGTGCAGCAGAACCGCCTGCTTACCGCCAACCACATGGTGGCCATACAGGCTGAGCTGGAGCAAAACAACGCCGGCTTTCGCAAGCTACCTGGTACCACACTGAAGAACCAGCACGGCGCCGTGGTCTACACGCCGCCGCAAGACCCGACGCGGATCGTGGAGCTGATGAGTGATCTGGAACGCTTCATCAACGATGACGATGCCTTCGACGCCGACCCGTTGATCAAGATGGCCATCGCACACCACCAGTTCGAGAGCATCCATCCCTTTTACGATGGCAATGGCCGCACCGGCCGCATCGTTAACGTGCTCTACCTCGTCAACAAGGGGTTGCTGGACATTCCGGTGCTCTATCTAAGCAGCGCCATCGTGCGCAGCAAGCCCGACTACTACCGTCTGTTGCAGGCCGTGCGCGAGCAGGCCGACGCGCCCGAACTGTGGCAGGAATGGGTGTTGTACCTGCTGGCCGCGGTAGAAACCACGGCGCAGCAGACTATCCGCACCGTCACCGACATCAAGACCGCGCTGATGGACTACAAGCACCGCATCCGCGCGGCTTTCAAGTTCTACAGCCAGGACCTCATCAACAACCTGTTCATGCATCCGTATACCAAGATCGAATTTGTCGAGCGCGATCTGAAGGTATCGCGGCTGACAGCCACCAAGTACTTGGATGCATTGGCGATGGCTGGGTTTGTACAGAAGGTAAAGGTGGGGAGATCGAATTACTACATCAACGTGGCGTTGAACCTGATCTTGACAAGGGATAACGCAGCAGATCCCAGAGTAGAGGCGTGATAGCGTCCACGCACGCTAGTGAAGAAATGAATATGGGCGGACTCGACGTTTTTATCGGCATCGACTATTCCGGCGCGCAGACTCCAACATCACGCTTGCCAGGCCTGCGAGTCTATGCGGCGCGATCAGGTGAAGTGGAACCGGAGCAATGGAGTAGCCCCGTGCCTTCAAATAACGGTGAGTACGGTGAACGACGCCTGGCTGACTTGGAAAGCGGGCCTCGGTACAGGATCTATCCAAATTTCCCGTGTCGCCCCGCGCCCGTGGCAAAGCGTGCCGCGCCCTTGACGGTCTCGCCGCTGCGGATGGTGCCCATTCCATGGGCAAACTCGTTCTTCATCGCGTCGGGCTGTGCCATGCCGCATTGCTCGTAGGCACTGGCGCGGTCCGAGCGCAGGCAGGCCTGCGGAAACTTCGCGAGTTGCCGCGCCAGCTCTTCGGCCGCTGCGCGTGCCTGTCCATGCGGCACCACGCGATTTGCGAGCCCGATCTCCAGTGCCTCTTTCGCGCCCACCGGCCGGCCGGTGAGGATCAGGTCCATCGCGCGGCTCATGCCGATCAGGCGCGGCAGGCGCACCGTGCCGCCGTCGATCAGCGGCACGCCCCAGCGGCGGCAGAAAATGCCGAACGTCGCCGTTTCTTCCATCACGCGCAAGTCGCACCACAGGGCCAATTCGGTGCCGCCCGCCACCGCGTAGCCGCTCACGGCCGCGATCACCGGCTTGGAAAGCATCAGGCGCGTGCAGCCCATCGGCGCAGCGGCCGTCATGTCCTCGTTGAGTGGGTTGGCGCGTGCGTTGTCGCCGATGCCGCCGGCTACCGCCTTCAGGTCGGCGCCCGCGCAGAAGGTCTCGCTGGCGCCGCACAGCACCGCGACGTCGGCACCGGGGTCGGCATCGAAGGCGCGAAAGGCGGCGAACAACGCCTCGGCGGTTGGGCCATCGACTGCGTTTTTCGCCTGCGGGCGGTCCAGCGTAAACGTGGTGACCCGGTCCAAGGATTCGATGCGGATACTCATGCCTGCCTCGAATACGATAGCTCGCTCACTTGGCGACCGAACTATTTCTGTGTTTAAAGGTGCCCAAGACGAAAAGTGCAATGCCAGCCACGAAGCCAATGCAAGCCAATGGAACAATCAAAAAGAGAGTCACGGCCCCGTAGCCAATCTTGCCGCCTGCCAAAAGGATCGTTGCAATCGCCCATACTGCAGCGACCATCGAGATCCCGGTGACCCAAGCGCCGAGACGAAGCAGATGTCGAGCTTCCATTCCTTCAGAACGTTTGATGCTTCAGATCCGCTCGACGATGGTTGCAATCCCCATGCCGCCGCCGACGCACAAGGTGGCCAGGCCATAGCGCAGCTTGCGCGCTTCCAGTTCGTCGATCAGGATGCCGATGATCATGGCGCCGGTGGCGCCCAGCGGGTGGCCCATCGCGATCGAGCCGCCGTTCACATTGACCTTTTCTTCCGGCACCCCGAGTTCCTTCATGAACTTCATCGGCACCACCGCGAAGGCTTCGTTGATTTCGAACAGGTCGATGTCGTCGATGGTGAGGCCGGCCTTGGCCAGCGCCTTGCGCGCCGCCGGCATCGGGCCGGTCAGCATGATCGTGGGGTCGGCGCCGGACAGGGCGGTGGCGACGATGCGCGCGCGCGGCGTCAAGCCCAGTTGCCGGCCCTTGGCTTCGGAACCCACCAGCACGGCGGCGGCGCCGTCGACGATGCCTGAGGAATTGCCGGCGTGGTGCACGTGCATGATGCGCTCGACCTGCGGGTACTTGGCGATCGCCACCGCGTCGAAGCCCATTTCGCCGATTTGCGCGAACGAGGGCTTGAGCGACGCCAGGCCTTCCAAGGTGGTGCGCGGTTTGATGAATTCGTCGCGCTCAAGAATGGTCATGCCGAGCATGTCGCGCACCGGCATCACGCTGCGGTCGAAACGCCCGGCGTCGCGCGCCGCGCTGGCCTTCTGCTGCGAACGCAAGGCGAAGGCGTCGACGTCATCGCGCGAAAACCCTTCAAGGGTGGCGATCAGGTCGGCGCCGATGCCCTGCGGCATGAAGGCGGTATCGAAATTGGTCTTCGGGTCCTGCGCCCAGGCGCCGCCATCCGACCCCATCGGCACCCGGCTCATCGATTCGACACCGCCGGCCACCACCAGGTCTTCCCAGCCCGAGGCCACCTTTTGCGCCGCCAGGTTCACCGCTTCCAGGCCGGAGGCGCAAAAACGGTTCAGCTGCAGGCCGGCCACCCGCCAGTCCCAGCCTGCCGCCAGCGCCGCGGTCTTGGCGATGCACGCGCCCTGCTCGCCGACCGGCGAAACGCAGCCCATCACCACGTCTTCAACCTCGGCGGTATCGAAATCATGGCGCGCCTGCAGGTCCTTGAGGATACCCGAGAGCAGCGCGACCGGCTTGACTTCATGCAGCGAGCCGTCGGACTTGCCCTTGCCGCGCGGCGTGCGGATGGCGTCGAAAACAAATGCCTGGGCCATGGTGTGTGATCTCCTCGATTGGTGGGAGTGCAATCATAACTCCGCTTGACGTGTGGCAAACTCGGATTTCCGGTGCGGGTCAACCGTGGCGCAAGCCTAAGTTGGTGCCTGACATTCAAGCAAATGGGGAAATTCGATGCGGATAGCAGTCATGGGTGCGGGTGCGGTGGGCGCTTATTTTGGTGGCTTGCTGGCGCTGGCAGGCAACGAGGTGACCTTTATCGCGCGCGGCGAACACCTGCGCGCGATGCAGAAAAACGGCCTGACCCTTGAAACACCCAAAGGCACCCTGAACATCGGGAACGCACGATTCGTCGGCGATCCGGCAGATGTGGATGCCTGCGACGTCGTGCTGTTCGCCGTCAAGGCCTACGACATCGAAGCCGCGGCAGCGCCGCTCAAGCCGCTGGTGGAGGGCGGTGCGATCATCGTATCGGTGTTGAACGGTGTCGACCATCAGGACCGGATCGGTGCGGTGGTCGGCGCCGATCGCGTGCTCGGTGGCCTGGCGCTGGTATCCGGCGTGATCACCGCGCCCGGGGTGATCCGCTACACCTCGCCGATGTCGGCCCTGCGTTTCGGTGAAGCCGACGGCAGCATGAGCGCGCGCGCCACGGCGTTTCGCGATGCCTGCGTGGCTGCCGGTTTCGGCGCCGAACTGGTGGCCGACATCCGCACTGCGCAATGGACCAAGTTCGTCGGCCTGGCCACCAACGCCGGGCTGACCAGCCTGTTTCGCCTGCCTGCCGGCTACATCTATCACGACCCCGAGATCATTCCGCTGGCGCGCCGCGGTTTCGAGGAAGTCGCCGCGCTGGCGCGCGCCCAGGGCATTGCGCTGCCGGATGATGCCGCCGAGCGCGCGGTGGCGATGCACCAGGGCTTTCCGAAGACCATGTACGCCTCAATGTATCACGATGTTGCCAAAGGCAAGCCGATGGAACTCGACAGCCTGTCCGGCTACATCGTCAGGAAGGGCCGGGAACTGGGCGTGCCGACGCCGGTGCACGAGATGCTGTATCTGACGCTCAAGCCTTATATGCACGGTACGCCGGCGCCGCTGGACTGATTGGAGCCGCCAAGCAGTCCGCGCGTTGCGGGATGCGTCGACGCTTGTCCGGACCGCGTTTGACCCTGCGTCAGGCGCCCGAACCCTGCGCTGGTCGATAGTACAAGGGGTAAAGGCGATGGACGACCTCGCCATCTGCGGCCCAGGCCTTGCAGCCGTCGATGAAATGCGGCCGCACGGTGCCCTCGCTCGTGTTCGACGCGGTAGCCGCCTCGCCCTCCCTGGGCCAGTTGCCCATGGTCTGGAACGCCACCGTTGCCGCCGGCATCAGCAACTCCTTCAGGTGGGTGCAGCCTTTGGTGCCGCCGACGGCCTGTTGCACGGCCTTGCGCCAGCCGCTGCCAACCTGCGCCCCGATCAGGCGCTTGAAGGCGGTCTCGAGGGTGAAGCAGGCGTCGTATGGCGCGTGTGCGGTCGCCACCGCGATATCCCTGACCACCCGGTCGGCGTCGAGCGTCAGTCGCAGGCACATGTCGTGCACATGCGCGCCGGCCGGGCGGTGGCCGCGATAGGGTTCATCCATCGGGTAGGTTTTGGTGTCGACGATGCGCGCCTCGATGTCCCACAGGCCGTCGTCGCGCGCGTAGCCTTCGCAGGTGATGGTGCGTTGATGCAGGGCGCGCCGCGGCGCCGCAGGGGGCAGGTTCATTCGGGGTGGCTTTTCAGGAAAATGGCAAGGATAGCGCGCCACCGCGAAGGCGGTGCCGTGAAAGAGTGGCTGCATGGTCGAAGTTCCCGCCCCAGGGTTGCGCGCGCCCATTGTCGCGATCGATCCGCAGGCGTAGCATGCGTCTCATCAGTTGACTAGGAGGTGCCATGGACCAATACGCCCCAATCAGCAGCAGGATCATTGGCGGCAGCGCCGACCTCGCCCGCCCGGATGATCGTGCCGGTCCCCGCATCACGCCCGGCTCGCCGGCGCTTGCGGTAATGACCGACTTGACCCTGGTCGATGCCGCCTGCGTCGATCTGCATGTGCCAATGGAAGAGGCGCACAGGATCATGATGCGCCTGGGGGTGCGGCTCCTGTTCGTCAACGGTGCCGACGGCCATCTCGCGGGCCTGGTGACGGCCACCGATATCCTGGGCGAAAAGCCGATGCGCGTGGTGCAGGAGCGCGGCATCCACCACAGCGAGATCACGGTCGACGACCTGATGACCCCGGTCGCGCAGCTGGAGGGACTTTGGTTTGAGGACGTAGCCCACGCGCAAGTTGGCCACGTGGTTGCGAGTCTGCGCAAGGCGGGGCGCCAGCACACACTGGTGGTCGAGCAAAGCCCGCAGGGGAACAAGGTAGTACGCGGTATCTTCTCGACCTCGCAGATCGCGCGCCAGTTGGGCATGCCGATCCACACCACGCACGCGAATCCGACGTTCGCCGAACTGGTAAGCCAGCTCGGCTGAGCCAGGGCCCGCGGCGAGCTTGGCAGCCTGGCAAAAAAAAGGGGGCCAAGCGGCCCCCAGGGTTTGCAACGCAGGCTTGCAAGCCGAGTATCAGGCTTTCAAGTCCGCATTCTTGATCGGCAGGTTGCGGATGCGTTTTCCGGTCGCGTTGTAAATCGCGTTCAATACCGCCGGCGCCGCCACCGCGATGGTCGGCTCACCCACGCCGCCCCAGAATCCGCCCGAAGGCATCACCAGGGTTTCGACTTTGGGCATTTCCGAAATACGCAGCGGCTGGTAGGTGGTGAAGTTGTCCTGCTCGATGCGGCCGTCCTTGACCGTGCATTCCTGGTGCAGCAGCGCCCCCAGGCCGTAGACGAACGAGCCCTCGACCTGATGCGCGATCTGCTTCGGGTTGACCGCATGGCCGCAGTCGGTGGCCGCGACAATTCGTTTGACGTTGAGTTTGCCGGTGGCCGACACGCTGACCTCGGCGCAGGCTGCAATGTAGCTGCCGAAGCAGTAGAACACCGACAGGCCGCGGCCGGTGCCTTTCGGCGTCGGTTGGCCCCAGCCTCCCTGGTCGGCCACCGCCTTCAACACTGCCCAGCCCTTGGGGTTCTTGACCAGCAGCTTCTGGCGCAGCGCCAGGGCGTCCTGGTTGGTCGCGTGCGCGATCTCGTCGATGAAGCTTTCGATATAGATCGCGTTCTGGTTGGCGTTCACGCCGCGCCAGAACCCCGGCGGCACGTGGGTGTTGCGCATCGCATGGTCGATCGTCAGGTTGTCGAACGCATAGCTGATGGCGTGGTCGCCGAAGCGCTCGTGGCCGACCGGCAACAGGCCCTGGAAGGTCAAGAGGTCGGCGCCGTTGACCAGGAGCGTGGGCAGCACCGAGGCCAGGATCGACTGGCCGGAGATGCGCATGTTGAGGCCCGTGACATTGCCGGCGGCATCGACACCGGCGGTCAGCTTGCACTGCGTCACCGGATGGTAGGCGCCATGCAGCATGTCTTCCTCGCGGCTCCAGATCAGCTTGATCGGCGTGCCGGGCATCTGCTTGGCCACCGCGACCACCTGGCGGATGTAGTCGGTCATGCCGCGCCGGCCAAAGCCGCCACCCAGGTTGATCTTGTAGACGTCGCACTTTTCCAGCGGCAGGCCGGCAGCGGTCGAAGTGGCGGACAGCGCTGCATCGCCGTTCTGCGTCGGGCACCATACCTCGCACTTGTCGGCGGTCCAGACCGCCGTGGCGTTCATCGGCTCCATCGTGGCGTGGTTCTGGAACGGGTAGCTGTACACCGCCTCGATCTTCTTGGCGGCCTTGCCGATGGCGGCATTCGAATCGCCCACCTTGTTGCCGACAAACACCGATTCGGTGGCGTCCAGGCCGGCCTTGTTGCGCTCGGCGATGGTGGCGCTGCTCACACCTGTGTTGGGGCCCAGGTCCCAGTTGATCGGCAGGGCGTCTAGGGCTTTCTTGGCGCGCCACCAGGTGTCGGCCACCACCACCACTGCGTCGTCGCTGGCCTTGATCACCGCCTTGACACCAGGCATTCCCTTGACCTTGTCGGCATCGAAGCTCGCCACCTTGCCGCCAAACACCGGGCAGGCCTTGATCGCGGCATTGAGCATGCCGGGCAGCTTGAGGTCAGTGCCGTAGACCCGCGAACCGTTGACCTTCTCCTTGGTGTCAAGGCGCGCCACACCCTTGCCGATGAGCTTCCACTGGTGCGGGTCCTTGAGCTTGACTTCCTTTGGCGGCTCCATCTTGGCGGCTGCCTCGGCGACCTTGCCGTAGGTGGTCTTGCGGCCGCTGCCGTTGTGCGTGATGACGCTGTTGGCGACGCTGCACTCGGAAGCCGGCACGCCCCACTCCTTGGCGGCGGCGGCGATCAGCATTTCGCGCGCGGCGGCGCCGCCTTGACGCACATACTCGTGCGACTGGCGAATGCCGCGCGAACCGCCGGTCGACATGTCGCGCCAGATCCGCTTGCGCGCCAGATTCTGGCCCGGCGTGGGTTGCTCGGTGGTCACTTTCGACCAGTCGCACTCGAGTTCCTCGGCCACCATCTGTGCCAGGCCGGTGAGCGTGCCCTGGCCCATTTCGGAGCGCGCGATGCGGATCACCACGGTGTCATCCGGGTTGATCACCACCCAGGCGTTGATTTCCGGCTTGCTCAGGTCGGCGCCTTTTTGCACCTGCGCAAAGGCGTCGCCGGAGGGCAGCATGAAGCCGAACGACATTCCGCCGGTGACGGCGGCCGAAGTGACGATGAATTTGCGACGTGATTCGTTGAATTGGAAGTTCATGATTTTTCCCCTGGCCGCTCTAGGCTTTGCTGCCGATGGTGCCGGCGGCTGCGTGAATGGCGTTGCGCACCTGTTGGTAGGTGCCGCAGCGGCAGATGTTGGTCATCGCGGAATCGATGTCGGCATCGGTCGGCTTCGGCTTCTTCTTCAGCAGTGCCGCCGCCGCCATGATCATGCCCGACTGGCAGTAGCCGCATTGCGGCACGTCCATCGCAATCCAGGCTTTCTGGATCGCGTGGGTCGAGTCGTTCGACAGCCCTTCGATGGTGACGATTTTCTGCGTCGGCTTGACCGCCGACAACGGCATCACGCAGGAGCGCACCGGGGTGCCGTCGATATGCACGGTGCAGGCGCCGCATTGCGCCACGCCGCAGCCGAACTTGGTGCCGGTCAGGCCGACTTGTTCGCGCAGCACCCACAACAGCGGGGTATCGGGTTCGGCGTCGACATCACGCGTCGCGCCGTTCACATTGAGTTTTGCCATCGGAGTTTCTCCAGTGCGGGTAAACAGTCGGGTTAAAGGCAGCTATTCAGCAATTCAGGATTTCAGGATTTCAGGAATTCAGGAATTCGAAACGCGGATCGCGCAAGCAGCGCTTGCTCGTGCCAACCCCGGATTAAACACAATATTTCTGTGACTGTCTTTAACAAACTGCACGCGCCGCCATGTTGCGTCGCCGCAAAATTAATCGCGTGGCGGCACCTTTCCCGGCATCCGAAGAGCGTGCAGCGAAGCGGCAGAGCCCGATGCTTGCCGCGCATGCCGCAGCAGACGGATCTGGCAAGGGGTGCCGTCGCCTGTCCGTCCCGGGATAATCGAACCACCAGTGAGGCGATGTCGAACCCGGGGAATCGGACATTGACTTGCGAACACCTGTGCGCAACAGCTTGTGGTGCCCGGGGCGGGTTTTGGGATAATCTCGACTCCTCCTTTTCCGGCACGGTCCGGGCCGATGCCCGACTGCTGCTGGTTGAATTGAAAAGGCTTTGCATGCTGCGCGCGCTGGTGTTGGCGATTTCGCTGGTGTTGGCACCGATCGCGGCGGCGCAAACGGCCGCGACCTACCTGGTCGAAGGCGACGCCATCGCGCAACCCCTGGTTGCCGGCGGCGGTGACGCCGCCCGTGGCCGGCAACTGCTGGTGGCGCGCGATCCGGCCAATTGCATCCTGTGCCATGGCGCACCGGCCGCGCTGCGCGACGCCGGGGCGCGTTTCTCGGGCGATCTGGCGCCGCCGCTGGATGGCGCCGGCGCACGCTGGACGCCGGCACAATTGCGCCTGCGCCTGGTCGACAGCGCGCGGTTAAACCCGCAAACCATCATGCCGGCCTACTTCCGCACCGAGGGCCTGACCGAGGTCGCCGCGGCCTTTCGCGGCAAGCCGATCATGTCGGCACGTGAAATCGAAGACCTGATAGCGTATCTTTCGACACTTAAATGAAAACAGCCGCCCAGCATTCCCCCGAACACCGCCGTATGCGGCGCCGGCTTCTTGCCGGCGCCGCCGTAATGCCGCTGCTGCCGGCGCAAGCGCCGGCACAGAGCGAAGCGGAGCCGGAAGTGGCGGCCTTCAAGGCGTTTCTCGCCGGCCGCAAAGCCGGCATCGACCGCATGACGCTCGACATCCCGCGCATCGCCGACAACGGCAATGTGGTGCCGGTGCGGATCGCGCTGGCCGGCCCGTTCGCCGCCGGCGCAGAAGTCAGGAGCATCCACCTGTTTTCCGAGAAAAACCCGGTGCCGCAGATGGCGGTATTTCATTTTCCGCAACCGGTGGCGCGTGTCGAGGTCGAGTCGCGGGTGCGCCTGGCCGGCACGCAGCGGGTGGCGGCGGTGGCCACCATGGCCGACGGCAGTCTACATGCGGCAAGCGCCGACATCGTCGTCACCGTGTCGGCCTGCATCGACGGCAGCTGAGATGGCCGAAGCGCGGATTCAGGTGCCGCCGCAGGTCAAGCGCGGCGAAGCCTTCGAAGTCAAGATCCTGATTCGTCATGCGATGGAAACCGGCTATCGCCTGACCGACGACGGCAAGCCGATCCCGCGCAACGTGATTCGCCTGGTCACCTGCCGCTACAACGGCGTCGAGGTATTTCGCGCCGAGCCCAGTTCCGGCATCGCTGCCAACCCCTTGTTCACGTTTTATGTCACCGCGCGCGATTCCGGCGAAATGCTGTTCGAATGGCAGGACGATTCCGGTGAGCGCGGCAGTGAACGCGCGAGCATCTCCGTCGCCGGCTGACAGGCGGAAATGCGCGTGCTGCTTCGAATGGCCGCGATCGCCTTTCTGGCCGCGTACTGGGTCGCAGCCGCGGCCGAGGAGCGCAGCCTGCCGCTGCCGGCACTGCGTTCGGGCAGCAGCTACATGGGTGCCGATCTGCGGTCCATGCAAGCCGATGATTTCGCCAACCCCGGCACCCTGTGGGTCGAGAAGGGCGCCAGATCCTGGGCCGCGAAAGCTGGCGCCGCCAACCAGTCCTGTGCCGATTGCCACCGGGATGCGAAGAGCAGCATGAAAGGCGTGGCGACACGCTACCCGGCGTTCGACGCCGGGTCCGCGCGCATTGTCGATCTCGAAGGCCGCATCAACCAGTGCCGCACCCGGCGCCAGCAGGCGCCGGCACTGGCGTTCGAGTCCGACGAACTGCTGGGCCTGACCGCGTTCGTCGCCAGCCAGTCGCGCGGCATGCCGCACAAGGTGTCGATCGAGGGCGGCGCGGCCGCGCATTTCGAGCGCGGTCGCGCGCTCTACCAGCGGCGCATCGGCCAGATGAATCTGGCCTGCGGGCATTGCCATGAACAGAACGCCGGCCGCCGCTTGCTGGCCGAGACCATCAGCCAGGGCCATCCGAATGCCTACCCGATCTACCGCCTCGAATGGCAGGCGGTCGGGTCATTGCAGCGGCGCCTGCGCGCCTGCTATTCCGGCGTGCGTGCCGAGTTGCCGGCCTACAACTCGCCGGACCTGCTCGATCTTTCGCTGTATCTGGCGTGGCGCGGCGAATCCCTGCCGCTGGAGTCGCCCGGTGTACGCAGGTAGCATGCGGGCATGAGCTCGCTTTTTCCGCCGCTGTCGGCGCGACTGCAACCGCTGACTGACACCGCGCGTCCGGTCGATGCCGCGAAGCTGGAAGCCCGGCGCCGCCGCCGCGTCAACCGCGTGTTTCTGATCGGCGCAAGTTATGGTGTCGATTGCCTGCTCCTGCTCGGGTTCGCCGCCGCAGGTGTTGCACACTGGTCGACCGTTGCTGTTTATCTGGTGCTTTCCCTGTCGGCGACGCTGACTTTCTGGTGCATCCTGCGCCGTCCCCAGGCTGACAACTACCGCGACCCTTATCTGGCTACCTGGCAAGTAGCTGCCGGCCTGGCCACCCTGGTGATTGGTCTTTATCTCGAACCCGGGTTGGCATTCTTTTTCCTGGGCGGAATGTTCGTCGTGTTCGCGTTCGCGACGCTGCGCCTGTCACTCAAGGAAACGCTTGTTGCCTGGGCCGCAGTCAGCGTGGCGATCATCCCGGTGTTTAGCCCCGACCTGGGGCTCTCGACCATGCGCGGGTTCGATGCCTTCGCGTCGCTGCTCGCCGCGTTGAGTTTTGCGCTGTTTCTTGGCCGCTGCATCCTGGCCGGATATTTCGGCTATTGGCTGCGCGTTTCGTATCACGGCCGCAGTCTCGAAGCCGACGCCGCCAATCAGCAACTCGAGCGCCGTGTGGCCGAACGCACCAGCGAATTGACGCGCGCCAATGTCGACCTTGAACATGCCAACACGCAATTGCAGGCGCATGCCTACGCGATGGCCCATGAATTCCGTGCCCCGTTGCGCGCCATCGACGGATTCACTGGACTTCTGGGCGAGGAATATGCCGGCAAGCCGCTCGACGCCGAAGCGGCGGATCTGATTGCGCGCACGCGCAAGGCCAGCAACCGCATGGCCGGGCTGGTCGACGACCTCGCGCATCTGGCAACGGTAAGCCGCGCGGTGGCGCACCCGCAGCGGGTCGACCTGGTGCCGATCGCCGGGCCGATCATAGAAGCCTGCCGGGTGCGTTTCCCGGAGCGGCAGGTCGATTGGGTGCATCCGCCGACCCTGCATGTGATGGCAGACCCCGACTTGGCACGCGTGGCGCTCGGCGTGCTGATTGACAATGCGTGGAAATTCACCGCGCATGTTGCCGTCGCACGCTTCGAACTAGGCGTGGCTGAACAGGATGGCGGGAGCGAGGTGTTCCTGTGCGACAACGGCGTCGGCTTCGACCGCGCTTATGCCGACAAGCTGTTCGGCATTTTCCAGCGCCTGCATGCGGGTGACGAATACGAAGGCAACGGCATCGGGTTGGCGATGTTCGAGCGGATTGTCAACCTGCACGGCGGGCGCGTGCGTGCCGAGGGTGTGCCGGGCGCGGGGGCGTGCTTCTACTTCACCCTGCCGGGCGAATCGCCCTGACCGGCCAACCGGCCGGCGAAGCGCCTCACCAGCTGCCGGTGGCTGCCAGCAAGGGCGAGAGCTGTGCGGCGGTCCAGGCAAGCGGCATCGCGCGCTTCAGTCGCAATACCTCGGTCACCCGGAATTTCAGCAGTCGCTGCGCGCCGGCGAACGCCTCGACCGGTGCGCCGTCCCAGGTGATGTCTGCTGCGACGGCCACATGCAGCAGGTCGCCATTGGCGAAGTCGGCAAACAGCAGGCCGGCGCGCGGATTGAGCGTCAGGTTGCCGAGCGTGTTGAAGAAATTGTTGCCGCTGAAATCCGGTACGGTCAGGGTACCGTCCGCATCGACGCGCACGAAGCCGGGTTTGCCGCCGCGGTGCGAGACATCCACGCCTTCGGAGCGTGCCGTGCGGGTCGTTGCATCCGGGTGGGCACTGGCGATGAAGAACGTATCGGCACGAGTGATGATGTCGCGCGCCAAACGATCGAGGGCGTCCGATCGCGCCACTTCGGCCGGCCCGCGTTCGCTGGCGAGGTAATGCGCCTCACGCGCCTGAATATACTGCGGACAGTTGCCGAAGCTTTGCATCACTTCGACGTCAAAGCTGTCACCGCTGATCTTGGCCACCGTGCCGTTGACCCGGTTGCGCCGCCGTGTTTGTGGCTCGATCCCGAGCAACCCCAGACTGGCACCAACCCGCAGTGCCGCCGCCAGCGGACTCGCCGGATCCGGCAGCGCCCGCACCACAAGCTGCCGCGGGTCGGGTGACTCGATGAAACCTGGCGCGCCGGCCATGAGCGTGGCCCAGGGCTGGCCGGACGCGTCGACGCTGGCGGCAACGAGAAACGGTAACTGGCGAAAGAAGTCGCGATGCTGTTCCGGCATTGCTTCGCGGATCACCCGCCCGCCTACCTGCGCCAGGCGCTCGCGCACGCCGGCGCGGGTCTGCAGCGCGCGTTCGCCGGGGTGAAACGGATCAGTGTTTGGCGGTGTGGAAGACATGCACATTCTCCTCGTATGGCTTGCAGTGGACGCGTCAAGCTGTCGGCGGCAAGGGCGATGCGACCATCGGCACGAAGCCCGGCAGCGCCTCGATACGCTTGAGCCATGCGCGCAGTCGCGGGTACGCATCCAGCGCGATGCCGCCTTCCGGCGCATGCGCGGTGTAGCTGTAGAGCGCGACATCGGCGATCGTCGGCGCCTGGCCGGTGATGAACGGCGCCGCAGCCAATTCCGCCTCGATCACCGCAAACAAGGCATGAGCGCGTGCGCTGACTTCCGACAGGTTGAACGGCGCCTTGAACAGCGCCACCAGACGCGCCGCGGCCGGGCCGAACGCCAGCAGGCCGGCGGCCACCGAGAGCCAGCGCTGCACCCGTGCGGCACCCGCCGGGTCGCGCGGCAGCCAGGCCTCGCCGCCGTACTTCATGGCCAGGTAGACCAGGATCGCGTTCGAATCCGCCAGGGTGACATCGCCATCCTGCAGTACCGGCACCTGACCGAAGGGGTTCATCGCCAGAAACGCAGGCGTTTTGTGGGCCTTGTTGGCCAGATCGACATCGACGCGCTCGAACGGCAGTCCGAGCAGCGACAGGAACAGTTCGGCACGGTGGGCATGGCCCGAGAGGGCGAAGCGGTGCAGGCGGATCGGGTGTGCGGGGGTGGTCATGATTGCTGGTTCCTTCCGGGTGTGGTTGTTGAGCGTGGGGCGGATTGTGGCAGCTTCGATACCTTCGATAAATGGCATAAAAAGGATTTGATTAATCCATAATTCGGACTAATATCCGGCGATGGACAGGTTCAAGGCAATGCAGACCTTCGTTGCGATTGCCGAACACGGCAGTCTCACTGCCGCGGCGCGGGCGCTTGAATCATCACTGCCGGCCACCGTGCGCGCGCTGGCGGCGCTCGAAACACACCTCGGAGCACGCCTGTTCCAGCGCACCACCCGGCGCATCGCGCTCACCGAGGAAGGCAAGCGCTACCTGGAGAGCTGCCGCCGGGTGCTCGACGCGGTCGAAGTCGCCGAGGCGGCCATGTCGGCCGATGTCCGGGAGCCGGCCGGGCTGCTGACGGTCACCGCGCCGGTGCTGTTCGGCCAGATGTATGTGGCGCCGGCGGTCAATCGCTTTGTACGTGAACACGAAAGGGTGCAGGTGCGGCTGCTGCTGTTCGACCGCGTGGTCAACCTGCTTGAAGAGGGCATCGATGCCGGCGTGCGCATCGGCAAGCTGGAAGATTCAGGCCTGGTGGCGCAGGCGGTGGGCAGCGTGCGCCGCATGGTGGTGGCCAGCCCCGCCTACCTGCGCCAAGCCGGTACCCCGAAACATCCGCGCGATTTGCTCAAGGCCAACTGCGTGCGCTTCACCGGCGGCAGCGGGCCGTGGTGGACCTTCCATGAAGGGCGCCGCCAGTTCAGCGTGCCGGTCACCGGCAATCTGGAATTCAACCATGTCGCGCCGGCCGCCGAGGCCTGCGCCGCGGGCATCGGCTTCGGCATGTTCATCTCCTACCAGGTGGCGCCGTACCTGAAGGAGAAAAAGCTGAAGCTGGTGCTCGAAGCCTACGAGCCGCCGCCGCGGCCGATCAGCATCGTGTATCCGCATGCACGGTTGCTGCCGGCGCGCACACGGGTGTTTGTCGACTGGATGAAGAAAGCGATTGGCGGGTTGACGCAATAGCGGAGTTGCCGCTTCGGCACGTGGGCAAAGTCGATTGAATCGGCATGGCCTTCGATAGAATTGCCTGTTCACTTCCTTACGGTGCCCCAGCCATGTGCGTTTTTTGGCGATTGTTCCTGAGCCTCGTCGTGTGCGCAAGCGCGCCGGCCCATGCCGCCTGGCCGGAAAAGCCGGTCAAGGTGGTGATCGGCTTCCCCGCCGGCGGGCCGCTGGATTCGCACATGCGCCTGATGTCGGAAAAGCTTGCCACCGCCCTCGGCCAGCCGGTGATCATCGACTACAAGAGCGGTGCCGGTGGCGCGGTGGGCGCCGATTCGGTGGCCAAGGCGGCGCCTGATGGTTACACGCTGCTGTTGGCCAACACCGGCACCATGGTGATCAACCCGGCCGTCTACAGCAAGTTGCCGTACAACACCCTGCGTGATTTCGCGGCCGTGGCGCGCACCGCGCAGCAACCCCTGCTGCTGGTGGTCAACCCGGCGGTGCCGGCGAAGACCCTGCCGGAATTCATCGCTTATGCCAGGGCCAACCCGGGCAAGGTCAATTTCGGTTCCGCCGGCAATGGCGGCATTTCGCATCTGGTGCCGGAAATGCTCAAGCAGTCGACCGGGATCTCGATGACCCATGTGCCTTACAAGGGCAGTGCACCGGCGTTCATCGACCTGATCGCCGGTCAGGTGCAGTTCATGGCCGAGTCGGTGCCGCAGGCCGCGCAGTATGCCAGGCAGGGCAAGGTGCGCGCCCTGGCGGTGACCAGCCGCGAACGCAATGCCGCGTTGCCGGATACGCCGACCATGGCCGAAGCCGGGGTGCGCAATTTCGAGGTGGTCGGGTTCTACGGCATCCTGGCGCCCGCGGCGACGCCGAAGGATGTGGTCGAGCGCCTGGCCGCGGCGTTCAAGCAGGTGCTCGAAGACCCGGCGATTCGTGACCGCATGGTGCAGCAGGGCGCCGATCCGGCCTTCCTTGGCAGCAGTGACTTCCAGGCCTTGCTAAGGGCCGAGATGCCGCGCTGGGCGGCGGCCGTGTCCGCTTCGGGTACCAAGCTCGACTAAGGGCTCGCTGCCGTGCGTCGCTCGCGCCGATGGCGCGGGTGCCTGTGACTTGCCCGAAGGCCTGCGTTCAAGGCCTTATGTCGCATCGCCGTTGGCCGGCATGATTGGGGCACAATTGCGCTCTTTCGGAATTCTGGAGCACCCTGCAATGGCCCGTCTTGACCGTATCTTCGCGCACTCCCTGATCGCCGCCTGCGCGCTAGCCGGCGCCAGCTTGGCAATTGCACAGGCTTACCCGTCCAAACCGATTCGCGCCATCGTGCCGTTCGCCCCCGGTAGCGCCACCGACCAGATCGCGCGTGCGTTCGCCGCCAAGATGGTCGAGACCCTGGGCCAGCCGATCGTGGTCGAAAACCGCCCCGGCGCCAACGGCATGATCGGTGCCGACACGGTGGCCAAGGCGCAGCCCGACGGCTACACCATCCTGTTCGGCACCAACAGCACCAATGCGGCGCTGAAAAGCCTGATGAAGAAGCTGCCCTATGACCAGGACACCGCGTTCACCGCTATCGGCTACATGGGCTCGGTTCCGTTGATCGTCGCGGTCAACAACGAGTTCCCGGCCAGGACCCTGGCCGAATTCATCGCACTGGCCAAGGCCAAGCCCGGCAACATCACCTTCGCCACCGCCAGCACCTCGCAGCGCATCTCGTCGGAAATGTTGGCCGGCATGGCCGGCATCAAAATGACCCATGTGCCCTACAAGAGCTCGCCGAACGCGATCACCGACCTGATCGGCGGCCAGGTCAACATGTTCACCGCCGATTTCGCGGTGATGCTGCCGCAGGTCAAGGCTGGCAAGGTGCGTGCGCTGGCGGTGACATCCGCCAAACGCTCGGCGGTGGCGCCCGATCTGCCGACCGTCAACGAGGCTGCCGGGCTCAAGGACTATGAGCTGATCGCGTTTTTCGGCGCCTACGGCCCGGCCGGCATGCCGCGCGATGCGGTGCAGAAGTTGAATGAGGTGATCAACGCCGCGGCGCGTTCCAAGGAGGTGGTCGATCGCTTCGCCGCGCTTGGCATGGAAACATCTCCCGGCACGCCGGAAGCGTTTGCCCAGCGCACCGCGCTGGAGGCGGTGAAGTGGGCGAGGGCGATCAAGGACGCCGGTATCGAGCCCGAGTAATCGAAGGACTCGTCGACAAAAAGGCGCGCAGCCGCAAGCGCCGTGCGCCGCGCCGGTTCATGCCGCGCGCGGCATCGGCGGTGCGAAGCGCAGAGCGATGGCGATGCGGTTCCAGGCGTTGATATTGGCCACCGCCGAGCACAGGAACGCGGCTTCGTCGGCGGAAAATACCGCCAGCACCTCGCTCCAAAGCTCGTCGGGCAGGCCGTCCGGCAGTCGTGCGGTCAGCGCTTCGGTCAGTGCCAGTGCGGCGCATTCGCGCGGCGTGAATACGCCGGCTTCGCGCCAGACGCCGACCAGATCGAGACGCGTCTGTGAAATTTCCAGCTTGCGCGCGATGTTCAAGTGGTGCTGCACGCAAAAGGTGCAACCGTTGATATATGACGCGCGCAGCTTCATCAACTCAAGCATCGCGGGGTCGAGCCCCGAGGCTTCGACCGCGGTGCCGAGGTTGCGCAGGGCGGTGGCGACATCGGGCGCCAGTTTGTAGAACTCCTGGGCGCGCATGCGTTCCGGATGGGCCAGTGTCATGGATGCTCCTCGGACGGTTGGTCGGGCAAATCGCCAGCTCGTATTATGCAAGGCAGAACGGCACCTGTGCTGCGATGCTTCCGGACTCTGGCGGGCATCCTGCCGGCCGCGTGGCGTGCCGGCCTGGCCGTCGTGATCGCGTCGCCGCCCCGACGGGCTTGCCCGTATCGTATGCTGCACTTGCAGCACGCGAGCCGGGTTGTGTCCAAGAAAAGCGCTATTGCCTCTATGCCTGCACACGGTCGATGCTCTTAGGCTGACCGAATGCGTGGGCGAAGCTTGCAAGTTGCGATTCGACCGGCGGCAAATCGGCGAAAATGGCCGTTCCATCCAAGGAGATACCCATGACCCGCTTTCTCACCCGCATGCTCACCGGCGCGACATTCGCTCTGGCGGCATCGCTGGCGCATTCCCAGGCCTTCCCGGCCAAGCCGATTCGCCTGATCTGCCCGTTTCCGCCGGCAGGCGCAGTCGACATCGCGTCACGCGCGATCGCCAACGAATTGTCGAAGGCGCTCGGGCAGACCGTGACCGTCGACAACCGCCCGGGCGCCGGCGGCAACATTGGCGGCGCCGAGGCGGCGCGCGCGGCGCCCGATGGCCATACCATTTTCATGACCACCAGCGGAATCAACGCGATCAACCCGGCGCTCTACTCGAAGATGCCGTTCGATCCGAACAAGGACCTGGTGCCGGTGTCGGCGCTGGTGTCCTTGTCCAACGTGCTGGTGCTGCACCCTTCGGTCAAGGCCAATTCGCTGGCCGAGGTGATCGCGCTGGCCCGGGCCGAGCCGGGCAAGATGACCTATGCCTCCTCCGGCAGCGGCACCAGCATCCACATGTCCGGTGAAATGTTCAAGTACCTGACCAAGGTCGACATCCTGCACATCCCTTACAAGGGCAGTGCGCCGGCGGTCACCGACCTGCTCGGCGGCCAGGTGATGATGATGTTCGACAACATTCCATCGGCCCTGCCGCACATCAAGGCCGGCAAATTGCGCGCGCTGGCCACCACCGGCGCGCGCCGCGATCCGCTGCTGCCCGAGCTGCCGACGGTGGCCGAAGCCGGCGTCGCAGGTTACGAATCCGGCGTCTGGTTCGGCCTGACGGTACCGGCCGGCACGCCCCGGGATGTGATCGCCAAACTCAACGACGCCGCCGTCAAGGGCACGAAATCGGCGGATTTCATCAAACGCCTGAGCGAACTCGGCTACAGCATGATCGGCAGCACGCCGGAGCAGATGACCGAGATGAACAAGGCCGAGATTTCGCGCTGGGGGCCGATCGTCAAGGCATCCGGCGCCAAGGCAGACTAGCCTGTTGCGCGCAGCGGCGGGTTTCTGATTCGCTGACAACAGCCCGCAAGGGCCCAGGAGACAAGCATGACCGATATCACTCGCCGCAATCATCTGCTGGGTATGTTCGGCATGGCTGCCGCGGCCGCCGCGCCGCTTGGCGCACGCGCTGCCGGCAAGAAAGCCGACCAGCCGGTGCCGCCACAGGGCATCGGCCGGCGCATCAGGCACATTTCCTACAGCGACCAGGGCGGGCGGCCGGACGGCGTGCAGGTGATGGTCAACCGCAAGCACGTGTATGTCGGCCACATGTTCTCCGATGGCGTCACCGTGCTCGACGCCACCGACCCGCGCAAGCTGAAACCGGTGCATTTCTTCACCGCAGGGCCCGGCACCCGCACCCACCAGATGCAGAATCACGAAGACATCCTGTTGCTCGCCAACGGCGCCAACATCGTGGCGATGCAAACCTATGATGGGCAGCGCGGCTACTTCGAGAACAACCTGGCCGACAGCATCACCAACCGCAAGAAATTCCGCTCCGGCCTGTCGATTCACGACATCTCCAAACCCGGCGAAATGAAGGAAATCGCGTTTCTCGAAATGCCCGGCTTCGGCATCAATCGCATCGGCTGGCAGGGCGGTCGTTACGCCTATGTGTCGGCGCATTTCGACGGCTACACCGACCATATCCTGTGCGTGGTCGACCTGAAGGACATCACCAAGCCGGAAATCGTCGCCAAGTGGGGCTTGCCCGGCATGAATCGCGCCGCCGGCGAGACGCCGACCAACCCCAAGGGCAAGCGCTACGCCTTGCACCACATGTTGACCGCCGGCAATCTCGGCTACGGCGCCTGGCGCGATGGCGGCCTGACGGTGCACGACATCAGCGACCCGACCAAGCCCAAATTACTGTCGCACATCAACTGGTCGCCGCCGTTTCCTGGCGGCACCCATACGCCGTTGCCGTTGCCCGGCCGCAAGCTGGCGGTGATCATGGACGAGGCCAATGCGCAGAAGTGCGCCAAGGGCACCTTCCACACCTTCGTGCTCGACATGCGTGCGCCGGAGAATCCGGTGCCGATTTCCACCTTGCCCACACCGACCGACCGCGACTACTGCGCGCAGCCCGGCACCTTCGGCCCGCACAACATGCACGAGAACCGCCCCGGCTCGTACCAGAGCGAAGACCTGATTTTCGCCACCTACAACAACGCCGGCGTGCGGACCTTCGACATCAGGAACCAGTTCGCGCCGAAGGAAGTGGCGTCCTGGGTGCCGCCGACACCGAAAAAGCTGATCGACCCGCGCCCCAACATCGGGCTCGATGCCAAGACCGCCGACCTGTATGTCACCAAGGAGGGCCTGATGTTCGTCAGCGACTGGAACGCCGGCATGCACGTGCTGGAGTACAAGGGGTAGATGGCCGCGTCGGCAGCAGTCGGGAGCGGCGCCACCGGCAGCCGGGTCGACATGCGTTCGCTGTCGCGCGTCGGCCGCAGTGATTTCGGCGTCAATGCCAAGCGCGTACGCGCATTCAACAACGCCCTGGCGGCGGCGAAAGCGGGCGGCTAGTCCGGCGCCCGGCGGCTGCTGCGGACCGCACCGGCTTGCGCACCTGAAATCAAGCCAGCGCGCGCTTCAACTCCGCCGCGCACAGCGCCACCGCGGTATTGGCTTCATCCAGCACCCGGCCCATGGTGATGAAGCCATGGATCTGACGCTCGAAGCACACATGCGAGGCACGGTTGCCGGCCGCGGTCAGGCGCCGTGAATACAGGATGCCTTCATCGCGCAGCGGGTCGAAGCCGGCGGTCAGCACCAGCGCCGGCGGCAGGTTGGAAAGATCGTTGCGCAACAGCGGCGAGGCGCGCCAGTCGAGGTCCTGCAGGGGGTCGACGATGTAGTGATCATGGAAGTAGTCCATGGTGTCGGTGGTCAGCAGGTAACCCTGGCCGTTGGTGGTGTGCGAAGTGGTCGCGCGGCGCTGGTCGGTGGCCGGATAGATCAGCAGCTGACAGGCGATCGGCAGGTCGCCTGAATCGCGCGCGGCAATCGCCACCACCGCCGCCAGGTTGCCGCCGGCGCTGTCGCCGCCGACGCCCAGGCGTGACGCATCGACCTTGAGCGGCGCAGCCTGTTGTCGCACCCAGTGGGTGGCGGCGATGCAATCGTCAACCGCTGCCGGAAAGCGGTGCTCGGGCGCCATCCGGTAATCCACCGCGATCACGCAGGCGCCGGAGCCATTGGCCAGCTCGCGGCACAAGGTGTCGTGGGTGTCGAGATCGCCGATGACCCAGCCGCCGCCGTGGTAGTACACCAGCACCGGCAGCACCGCATTCGCGGCGCTGCCCAACGGGCGATACAGGCGCAACGGAATCGCACCGTGCGGACCGGGGGCGCTCAGGTCCTCAAGGGAAGCGACTTCGGGCGGCACCGGTTGGCTGTAGGCGCGGCGTTCACGGTACATGCGGCGCGCATCAACCGGCGCCAGGGTGTGGGTGGCCGGCAGGCCGGATTTTTCGATCAGGTCGAGCAGGGCGCGGGCTTGGGGATGCAGCACGGGGGAGGTCCTTGTCGTTTTGTTGTGATGCGGGTCGGGCCAAGCGGAGTGTACCTGTGGGTTACTGACCATTGCCGAACCCGTTAGGATTGCGTGACTCAATGGTGGCGGCACGGAATTCGCTTGGCTTGCAGAGCGGCGCGCCAGGCGCCGATCCCGGCAACGCGTCGCCAACTGCGCTTGCCGGCCAACCAATTTTCATACTTGAAGGCAAAGGAATCGACCATGCGAAAAATGCTCCGGGCACTGCTGGCGTTACCCATGGTCGCAAGCGCATTGCTGGCCGCAAGCGCGAACGCCCAAAGCGCATACCCGTCGGCGCCGATCATCGTGATCGTGCCGTTTCCCGGCGGCGGCAGTGTGGACGTCGCCGCGCGCATCATCATGCCGCGACTGGCCGAGCGCCTGAAGCAGCCGGTGGTGATCGAAAACGTGCCCGGCGCCGCCGGTACCATCGGCACCCAGCGCGCGATTCGCGCCAGGGCCGATGGCTACACCCTGCTGTTCGCCGTCGCCAGCCCGATCACGGTGGCGCCGCAGGTATCGCCATCGATCGTCAAATACGATGCGCTGAAGGAACTGGCGCCGATCGCGCCGGTCGCGCTGTCGCCGTTCGTGTTGATCGGCAAGCCGGGTTTTCCGGCGAACACCACGAGCGACGTGGTCCGGATGGCCAAAAGCCAGCCCGGCCGCCTCAACTATGGCACCGATGGCGTCGGCACCGGCATGCACGTGACCATGGAATTGCTCAAGCAGAATGCGAAAATCGACATCATGCACATTCCGTACAAGGGCGGGCCGCAGGTGCTCACCGAAGTCGCCGGCAACCAGATCGATCTGGCGATGCTGCCGGTGACCCTGGCGCAGGGCTTCATCAAGGAAGGCAAGGTCAAGGCTTATGGCGTGACCTCGAAGGCACGCTGGGGCAGCCTGCCGGGCGTACCGAGCCTGTCCGAGACGGCCGAGCTGAAAGAGATGGAGCTCGAATCATGGTTCGGCGTGCTGGCGCCGGCCCTGGTCGAAGCGGCGATTCGCGATCGCCTGGCGCGCGAGATCGCCGCCATCGTTGCCGAGCCAGAGGTGGTGCAGCGGCTTGATGCTGCCGGCCTGAAGCCGATGAGCATGGGGTCGGCGCAGTTCGGCGAGTATCTGGCGCGCGAGAAGAAGACCCTCGGTGCGGTGATCAGCGCCGCCGGCATCAAGGTCGAATAAGGGCATGATGGCCAATCGCCGATGCTGACCGCCGTTGCCACGGCGTTGGTGGTGTTCGCCGGCTTCGCGGTAGGCGTGACCAGCATTGGCGGGATTCTGGTGGTGCCGACCTTGACGGCGATCGGCGGCGTGCCGCTGCGCGAGGCGATCGCCGCCTCCAATTTTAGTTTCGCATTCGGCGGTGCCGCTGCGCTGATTTTGCACAGCCGGCGCGGGGTGGCGCCGGATGCTGCGGCAGCGAACCGCGCGCCCGCCCGGTTTTACTGGGCGGCGTTGACCGGAGCGGCGATCGGCGCCCTGACCCTGCAGTGGTTGCCGCTGTCCCTGGTGCGCATGGTGGTGGCGTTCCTCGCGGTGTTGTCCGGTTTCCTGGCGTTGCGGCCGGTGCGACTTGCCGGTGCCGGCACCGCCGAAGGTGGCGCAATGCCGGCGCCGGGGTTGATCGGCGTTGTGGTGGGCTGTGTCTCGGCATGGTCGGGCACTGGCGGTCCGATCTCCCTGCTGCCGATCCTGATGTTCGCACGCGTGCCGGTGCTGCTGGCGGTGGGCGCCGGCCAGGCGGTGCAATTGCCGATCGCCGGTGCCACCGGGGTGGTCAACTTGCTGAACGGGCAACTCGATCTGGTGCTCGGCATCACCCTGGGCGCCCTGCAATTGCTGGGGTGGCTCGCCGGCTGGCGGCTGGCGCGCCATCTGCCAACCGGCAGCCTCAGGAATCTCCTGGCCTATGGCCTGATCGCCGTCGGCCTGTGGTTCGGCTGGGGCACCTTGAAGGATCTATCGACATGAACTCGTCACCGTTGCGGCAACGGCTGGCCGCCGCCGAACTTCTGCTCGCCCCGGCCTGGACCATGCTGGCCCAAGGTCCGACAGCCAATCTGGGTGTGGTGGTCGCGAACGGCCGCTTCAAGGCAGTCGGCCCTCTGGCCGAGATCGCGCCGGCCCATCCGCATTTGAACCCGATCGAACTGCCGGCCACCCTGCTGATGCCCGGCATGATCGATACCCATCATCACCTGACGCAATCATTCGGCAAGGCGCTGGCATTCGGCGAACCGTCGGAAATCTATCGGCGCATCTGGGTGCCGCTTGAAGCGAGCCTCGATGAACATTGCCTCTATCTGGCCGCCAAGCTGGCGTCACTCGAAGCCCTGCGCGGCGGCTTCACCACCGTCTGCGATGCCGGTACCCGTGCCGCCAGCGGGCTCGAAGCGGTGGCCCGCGGCTCGCGGGAGACCGGCATTCGCTGCGTGCTGGGCCTGATCTGCAACGATCTACACACCGACCTGTCGCGTGAGGCGATCCTGGCCGCTGCCGAGAAGTTTGTCAGCGCCGGCGTGCAGCACGGCCTGACCCACCCGTCACTGGCGATCTCGACGCCGGAGGTGGCCTCTGACGCCATGTTGCGCGAGGTGTCGCAACTGGCTGCCGCGCATGGCGCGGTATTCCAGATTCATGTCAACGAGCACCTGGCCTCGGTCGAGCGCCTGCTGATCGCGCGCGGCCTGCGGCCGCTCGAACTGCTCGACCATGTCGGCGCGCTCGGGCCGCAGGCGCTGGTGGCGCATGCCACCCTGATGGCGCCGCACGAGATCAACATGTTGCGTCAA
>JANPGJ010000511.1:0-5490 GCA_031423955.1 Burkholderiales bacterium | reverse complement strand
GATTTCTTGATGTACACCGCTTCCCCCTCGAAGCGGAATTCCTTGGGCAGGCGCACAGCCTGGCTTTGCCCGTTCTGGAAGAGTTTGGCGGTGCGCATGTCGATCAATAGTAGAAATACGTCTCTAAAGTATATACTTTTTTCACTCCTGGGGCGGCCTTGCATCGCTCCAGGCCCATTTCTCCTTGGAATGTCGGGCATCGCCCCAGGCTCTCTTAAGTCGCTCGATTCAAGCACTTGATTTCAAAGACAGAATCTGAGCGACTATCGGGCGATTTGCGGCAGCAGGCCGATTACTTCGCTCAAACCTCGTTGGAAGAGACTCGGCTTGCCGATGACTGCACAATAAGTTACAGTAAATGAAACTTATTGTATAGTCATTCAAAATGCAAGCGCTCCGGCAACTGACACAGAGCCTGGCAAAGCTTGCCAGCGCTGCGCATTGCATGTTCACCCCGCATGATCTGCGGGCGCTGTTGCCGGATTTGTCCGATGCAGCGTTCAAGGCCCTGCTCACGCGCAGTGTGCAGGCAGGCATTCTCGCCAGGGTCTGTCGCGGGCTGTACCTTTACGAACCGGCCTTGCTCGCCGATGGACTGACCTTGTTTCGTGCGGCCGCGACTCTGCGTGCCGACGGCTTCAACTACATCAGCCTGGAGACCGTGCTCTCCGACGCCGGGGTGATCTCGCAGGTGCCGATCAACAGGATTTCGATCATGTCATCCGGTCGCAGCAACGTCATTTCCTGTGGCCGCTGGGGTAGCATCGAATTTGTTCATACTGATCAGCGGCCAGCGGACATGGCGGTGCAGTTGGTCTATGACGCGCGGTGCGGCTTGTGGCGGGCCAGCGTGGCGCAGGCCTTGCGCGACATGCGTGCGACCCGCCGGAATATGGATTTGATCGACTGGAGCGCAGCCCATGAGTCTGTTTGACCAATTGGTCGACGAGGCCCTGAAAAACCGGCGTGATCTGGCGCCGCTGCGCATGGTGGTGGAGAAGGAGTTGCTGCACCATGACATTCTTCGGGTGCTCAGTCATGCCGGCATGTTGGCCCGGCTGACGTTCATCGGCGGCACCTGCCTGCGTGTCTGTTACGGCTCAAATCGCTTGAGCGAGGACCTGGACTTCACCGGCGGCGCGGACTTCAATCGGGAAAGCCTGTCGACGATGGCGAAGGTGTTGATCGATAGCTTGATGGCCAAGTACGGGCTCAAGGTCGAGGTCAGCGAACCCGTGCGCGAGCAGGGTAACGTTGACACATGGAAGCTCAAGGTACAAACCCGGCCGGTTCGCAAGGATCTGCCGGCGCAGCGCATCAATGTCGATGTGTGCGCCATTCCGAGCCATCTGGCGCGACCGATGGTTCTGATCAATCCCTACGGCGTCGAGATGGGCACCAGCGGCTTGATTCTGCAGGCTGAAAGCCGCGAGGAAATATTCGCTGACAAGCTAGTGGCATTCGCCTTGCGACCCAATCGCATCAAGCATCGCGACTTGTGGGACCTGGCGTGGCTGCATCAGCAAGGGGTGAAGCCGCACATCGATCTGGTGCCGGTCAAGTTATCGGACCATGGCTGCGCCGAGCAAGACTTCCTGCGCTTGCTGGAGGAGCGGCGACTGTCGTTAACGGCGGTGCCTGAAGTGGCCATCGAGTTCAGGAAGGAAATGCGTCGATTCCTGCCTGCGGAATTGGTCACCCAGACCGTCGACCAGGCCGACTTCTGGATTTATCTGACCGGGCTGATGGACGATTTGTGCAAGCAGGTGCGGCAAGTGCTGGCTGTGACAAGCACCGACTCGACCTTGGGTCGATTCCGCATGTGACGTATTCAGCCTTCGCCGATGGTTGTTCAGTGGACTGAAACCGGGACGCAGGCAAGGTGAAGCGACTATTCTGAGTTCGAATAGACCTGGCGTAACGATTTCTGTCCCGTAGACTGTAAGCATTGCCCGAATCGGAGCCACACCATGCGCCTGAACCGTTTCATGATCCGCCCGCTGGTTGAAGCCGGCCTGCGCGAAGAACTCAATGCCGGCGACACCACCGGCGGCTTCCTGATCTGGGACGACGATCCCGTGCAGACCGCGCAAATCTACGCCAAGGGGCACGGCATTGCCTGTGGCCTGTTGTTCGCCGACGAGACCATCATGCTGATCGATCCGGAGGCGCAGATCGAGCATTGCGTCGAAGAAGGCGCGCCGATCGCCCCGGGCACGGTGCTGCTGAAGATTCGCGCGCGTGCTTCGGCGTTTTTCATGATCGAGCGGGCCGCGCTGGACTGGATCCAGCAGCTTTCGGGCATCGCCACCAAGACCCGCCGCTACATGGACCTGGTCAAGCACACCAATGTGCGCCTGACCGATACCCGCAAGGGCTGGCCGGGCCTGCGCATGGTGCAGAAATACGCGGTGCGGGTAGGCGGGGCGCACAACCACATCTTCAACCTGTCGAACTGTGTGCTGGTGAAAGACAACCACATCAAGATCGCCGGCAGCATCAAGAACGCGGTGGCGATCCTGCGCGCGCGCGCGCAGCACACCTTCAAGTTCGAAGTCGAGTGCGAGTCGCTGGCGATGGTGCAGGAGGCGCTCGATTGCGGCGTCGAGATCATCATGTTCGACAACATGGATCTGGATGAAATGCGCGCGGGCCTGAAGCTGGTCAACAAGCGCGCCATCACCGAAGCCTCGGGCGGCGTCAACGAAACCACGGTGGCGGCGATCGCCGAGACCGGGGTCGACGTGATCTCAGTCGGCGACCTCACGCACACCGTGAAGGCGGTCGACATCAGCCTAGACGTGCAGGACATCAAGCCGAGCGCGCTGCGCACCATCGGCCGCATGCAGGCCGCCGGCGGATGACAAGCGGCGTCAAGTTTCGCGCGCGCCACGGCATCATCGTCGCGCTCGATGCCGACTCGGTCGAAGCCTGCAAACAGACCATCGACCTGACCACCAGGGTCGATGGGGTGGTCGGCTACAAGCTCGGCATGACCATGGCGCTGCGCCTGGGCCTGGCCGAGTCGGTGCGCCAGTTGCGCGCGCATACCGACCTGCCGCTGCTCTACGACCACCAGAAGGCCGGGCCGGATGTGTTCGACATGGCGGCCAAGTTCGCCGGCCTGTGTGCGGAAGCAAAGGTGGACGGCCTGATCCTGTTTCCCACTGCCGGGCCGCGCGCGGTCGAAGGCTTCGTCGGTGAGACCATCAAGCGTGGCATGTTGGCACTGGTTGGCGGCGACCTGCCGTTTCCGGACTACAACATCAGCGGCGGCGGCTATGTCGCCGACGACGCGCTGGAACGCATCATCGACAAAGCCATCGAATTCGGTGCCACCCATTTCGTGGTGCCCGGCAATACGCCGGCCAAGCTCTCCCACCATTCGGCGCGCCTGAAGTCCCGCCTTGCCGCGCCGGTGTTCATCGTGCCCGGCATCGGCCCCCTGGGTGGCAAGATCGGTGACCTGGTGGCGGCGGCCAACGGCTGCAGCGTCTACGGCGTGGTCGGCCGCGCGGTGTACGGCGCGCCTGACCAGACCCTGGCCGCACGCAAACTGGTGGATGAAGCGATGGCGGCCGGCTGATGGCCCCGACCCAGGCGCGGGTGCCGGTGGTGTTGTTCGACTGGGGCGAAACCCTGATGTGGATACCGGGCATGATCCACGACCCGGACCGGCATCTGGCGTGTGTCGAGCAGGTGTACGCAAGCGCGGTGCGGCCGCACATGGGTGTTGCGGGCGCCGACATGCCGGCGGCGACCTTTCTGGAGTTTTACCTGACGGCCTGTCGCATCCAGATCAGGCAGTCGAAGGAGACCCAGCGCGAACACAGCTTTGACGCACGCTTCGCGCTTGCCTTCGATCTGGCCGGCATCAGGGCAGCGCCGCCGCCGGCCGCGTTTGCGGCGATGGCCGATGCGCTCGGCACTGCGGTGGCGCAGGGCGCGCGCCTGCTCGATCATGCTGCCGAGGTAATCGGACAACTCGCCCAGTCGTATCGCCTGGGCGTGGTATCGAATTACCCGCATGGTCCGGTGGTCGGCGCCACCCTCGAGCGCTTCGGCCTGCGCCGCCATTTCGAGGTGATCGTGGTGTCATCGGACACTGGCTGGATGAAGCCGCATGCCGATTGCTACCGCCCGGCGTTGGCCGCATTGTCCGCACCCGCCGGCAAGACCATGATGGTGGGTGACGATCTCACCAATGACGTCAAGGGTGCCAAGGCGCTCGGGCTGCATACCGCGTGGATCGCACCGCAGGCCACGCAAATCGATCCAGCGGTCGACATACATCTGACCAGTCTGGCCGAATTGCCTGCGCACTGCGCACGGGTGTTCGCGTGACGCGCGCCCCGAGGCTTGGCCGATGAAACTGCAGACCCAACTGCTGATCGACGGCGCGTTTGCACCTGCCGCCACCGGCGGCACCTTCGATACCGCGACACCGATCGATTTGAGCGTGCTTGCCAGCGTCGCCAAAGCCGGCATAGTTGACCTCGACCGCGCGGTGGTGGCCGCGCGCCGTGCCTTCGACGATGGCAAGTGGTCCGGCATGGCACCGTTTGCACGCGGCAAACTGTTGCGCCGGATTGCCGACCTGATTCGCGCCGATGCGCCGCGCATCACCGAGGTGGAGACGCGCAACGGCGGCAAGACCATCGCCAATTCGCAAAACGAAGTCGAGAGCGCCGCCAACGTGTTCGAGTATTACGCCGGCGCGATGGACAAGTTTTTCGGCGACACCATTCCGATGGGCGCGGGCGTGCTCGACTTCACCCTGCGCGAGCCGATCGGCGTGGTGGCGGCGATCACGCCGTGGAATTTTCCGCTTCTGGCCGCCGCCTGGAAAGTCGCGCCGGCACTGGCCGCCGGCTGCACGGTGATCCTGAAGCCGGCCAGCTACACCCCGCTCACAGCCCTGATGCTGGGCGAGATCGCGCTCGCTGCCGGCCTGCCGGCGGGCGTGCTCAACATCCTGCCGGGGCCGGGTGCGCTGCTCGGCGCGGCGATTGCCACCCATCGCGGGATCGACAAGATTTCGTTCACCGGCGAGACCGCGACCGGCGCCACGCTCCTGAAACTGGCTGCCAACGACATCAAGCGTGTCACCCTGGAACTGGGCGGCAAGAGCCCGAACATTGTGTTTGCCGATGCCGACATCGCCAAGGCGGCGGCGCAGGCGGTAAAAGCCGGCTTTGGCAATGCGGGCCAGAGTTGCTCGGCGCGTACCCGCGTGTTTGTCGAGCGCGCTGTGGCCGACGAATTCACCGCCGCGTTTTGCGCAGCGACGCTGGCAGTCAAGGTTGGCGACCCGCTTGATCCGGCCTCGGAGATCGGCCCGCTGGTGTCGCAGGCGCAATGGAATTCGGTGCACGCCTACGTCGAGTCCGGCGTGGCCGAAGGTTGCAACGTGCTCACCGGTGGAGCGCGACCGGCGGGCCTGGCCCAGGGTGCCTATTACGCCCCAACCATATTGACCCATGCCCACAA
>JANPGJ010000510.1:0-7620 GCA_031423955.1 Burkholderiales bacterium | reverse complement strand
AGCGCGCAAGGCCAAGGGCGTGTTCTGGTGCGGCACCGGCATCGATGTGGCGCGCGCGGTGTCGCCCTGGGTCGGCACGCTGACGCATTTCAAGGGCATGAAGTCGGCGCCGCAGTACGCGGTGGCGGTCGAGCGCGCCACCTGGCAGGGCGAGGCGGTCGCCGTCGTCGTGGCGCAGACCCGTGCGCAGGCCGAAGATGCGGCGCAACTGATCGAAGTTGAGTACGAAACCCTGGCCGCGGTCACCAACATGGAGACCGCACTCGACGCCGGCACCCCGGTGATCCATCCCGAACTCGGCGACAACCTGGCCTTCACCCGCGGCATCGACACCGGCAATGTGGCCGACGCCCTGGCCGGAGCACATGTGGTGGTCGAGGACACCTTCCGCTTCGGACGGCACACCGGCGTATGCCTGGAGCCGCGCGCCATCACCGCCGACTATAACGCCTCCGAAAACCAGCTCACGGTGTACCTGGCCAACCAGGCGCCGCACATGATGCGCGATCTGTTCGCCAAGCATCTGGACATCCCCGAAGCCCATGTGCGGGTGATCGCGCGCGATGTCGGCGGCAGTTTCGGCATCAAGGTGCATGTGTACCCGGACGAGATGGCGGTGGCCGGCATCGCCAAGCTGCTCGGCCGGCCGATCCGCTATACCGCCGACCGGCTCGAATCGATGTCCACCGACATCCATGCCCGCGAGCATCGGGTCAAGGCGAAAATGGGCGTTGACCGTGACGGCCGCATCATCGCCATCGAAATCGACGACCTGACCGGCATCGGACCCTATTCTGTGTATCCGCGCACCAGCGCGGTCGAGGGCAACCAGGTGGTCAACCTGACCGGCGGGCCGTACGACTTCAAGCACTACCTGGCCACCCTGAAAGTAGTGTTCCAGAACAAGACGCCAACCTGCCAGTACCGCGCGGTGGGCCACCCGATCGCGGTGGCGGTGACCGAAGGCCTGGTCGACCATGCCGCCCAAAAACTTGGCATCGACCCTGCCGAGTTTCGCCGCCTGAACCTGATCGGCGACGACAAATACCCGTTCACCTCGGTTTCCGGCATGAAGTTCGAAGGCCTGTCGCATCACGCCTGCCTGGACAAGCTGCTCGGCCTGATGGATTACAAGGCCTTGCGTGCCGAGCAACTGGCATTGCGCGCCAAGGGCATTCATCGCGGCATCGGCCTGGCCGCCCTGATCGAAGTAACCAATCCGTCGGCGCTGTTCTACGGCGTCGGCGGCGCACGCATTTCGGCGCAGGACGGCTGCACCCTGCGCCTGGAGCCGACCGGCTGGGTCACTGCGCTCACCGGCGTCACCGAGCAGGGCCAGGGCACTGAAGGCATGATCGCGCAGGTGGTGGCCTCGATCGTCGGCATTCCGGTCGAACATGTGCGGGTGATCACCGGCGACACCGACACCACCCCCTACGGCGGCGGTACCTGGGCCTCGCGCGGCGCCGGGATCGGCGGCGAAGCGGCACTGCAGGCGGGCAAGGAGCTCAAGGCCAACATCCTGGCGCTGGCCGGCGCCATTCTCACGCGCGACGCCGCCGGGCTCGACCTCCGCCATGCGCAGATCGTCGACATCGCCAGCGGCGAGGTCGTGCTCGCATTGTCTGAAGCGGCGCGCATCGGCCAATATCGGCCGGACACCCTGCCACGCGAATTTCAGCCGCAGTTGAGCGTCACCCGCCAGTACGGCCAGCGCGACTGGCCGTTCGTGTTCACCAACGGCATCCAGGCCAGCTATGTCGAAGTCGACCCCGACACCGGCTTCGTCAAGCTGCTCAAGCACTGGATGGTGGAAGACTGCGGCACGGTCATCAACCCGCTACTGGTCGACGAGCAATTGCGCGGCGGCATCGCGCAAGGCATCGGCGGCGCCCTGTTCGAGGAATGCCTGTACGACAGCGAAGGCCAGTTGCAGAACGCCACCCTGGCCGACTACCTCGTACCGATGGCCGCCGAAATGCCCGACATGGTGATCGGCCATGTATCAACGCCAACCCGCTCATCCGAACTGGGCGCCAAGGGCGCGGGCGAGGCCGGCACGGCGGGCGCGCCGGCGGCGGTGATGAACGCGATCAATGATGCGCTGTTGCCGTTCAAGGCGCGTGTGACCGATCAGCCGTTCACGCCGGAGCGCTTGCTGCGGGCGATGGGCAAGGTATAGCGGCGCGCGAACCACTGCGTGCAAATCAGGCCGCAAGGCGCTGCACTCGGTGGTGAGGCGGTAACAGGCCGGTTCGGTGATCAGGAGGAGTGCCCGATGTTGAGAAGAAGTTGTCTCAGGCTGTTGACGGCTCCGGTGCATCTGGCATGCGCAGTCGCCATCTGCATCGCACCCGTCACCGCGGCCGATCTCTTCCCGAGCAAACCCTTGCGCATCATCGTGCCGGTCGCCGCCGGCGGCAACCTCGACATCGTGTCGCGCACGCTTGCCGAGCGCATGGCGGTCGGCTTGGGCCAATCGGTGATTGTCGAGAACCGTCCCAGCGCCAGCAGCCTGATCGGCACCCAACTGGTCGCCAAGTCGCCGCCCGATGGTTACACCCTGCTGGCCATCGGCAATACCTTTCTCTCCACGCCGGCGATCGTCGCCAACGCCGGCTACGATCCGGTGGCTGATTTCGTCGGCATCAGCGTGGTGTGCCGGATTCCGGAAATGCTGGTGGTACCGGCCGCCAGCCCTTACCAGAACGTGAACGAACTGATCGCACAGGCCAGGCTGCGACCGGGGCAGCTAAGCTATGCCAGCGCAGGCAGCGGCTCGGTAGGCCACATCGCCGCGGAGGTGTTCAGCCGCCATGCCGGCATCACGCTGCAGCATATCCCCTACAAGGGCAATGCCCAGGCGATTGTCGACGTCATCGGCGGCCGCGTCGACCTGATGTTCGACCAGGTCAGCACCTCGGCCGCCAACCTGCGCGCCGGATCACTGCGCTCGCTCGGCGTGACCACCCTCACGCGCTCGGTGCTGTTTCCGAATATCGCAACGCTCGATGAATCCGGCCTCAAGGGCTTCGAGGATGTCACCATCAACGCGCTGATGGCGCCGGCCGGAACGCCGCGCGAAATCGTCCTGCGCCTGCATGCGGAAGTCGTCCGTGCAGTGCAGGCGCCGGAACTGCGCAACCGCTTCGCAAGCCAGGGCATCGAATTGACGCCCAGCGCATCGCCTGACGAATTCACCGCCTATGTCAGGAGTGAAGTCGCGCGTTTCGCCAAGCTCGCGCGCGAGGCAGGCATCAAGGCGCAGTAGACCAGTGACAGCAGTTATGCAAGCCGACTGAACCAGGCCTGATGACTCGAGGCCGACAGGAAAAAACCCACGGAGGATTGACATGGACCAGACACCAGCAGGCTTCCCGCAAGGCGGTGCGACAGACACGATGGCTGTGCTGCATCCGGGCGTCGAGAGTGCGCACACCGCGCCCCTTCGCAGCGCCGCCGCGCCAATCGCCATGAAGCTTCCGGAACCTGCGGCCGGCCCGCGCCTCTCCGCGCGCCTGTCCACCCTGCGCGGCAAGCGCCTGGCCCTGTTCGAGAACGGCAAGGTGAATGCCCTTCAGATCCTGGTCGCGGTCGGCAAGCACCTTGAAGCGCGTCACGGCGTGGCTGAAACAAAAGTCTGGCGCAAGCGCCACGCCGGTGGTACTGGCGCCGAGATCATTCCCCTGATCATGGCGTGGAAACCGGACCTGGTGCTGGTGTCCACCGGCGACTGAGGGTCCTGTTCGTCGTGGAGTGTCCACGACTCGTTTTGCATTGAATCCGCCGGCGTTCCGACGGCCACCTTTGTCACGCCGCCGTTCCGCACGCTGTCATACCGGCGCCGCGAAGCATTGAAGCTGCCGACGCTGCCGCTGGTGTTTCTGCCGCATCCGATGATGAATCGTGATGCCGACGAAATCGAAGCCATCGCCGAGCGCTTTGCCGATGCGATCGCGCGCATCTTCACCAACGATGCGGTGGCCGACGTTGAGGAGATCACATGAACGATAAAGCGCGCAAGTCGATGCCGCCGGGGAGGCGCTAAGATGGGATCGCAGGCAAGCGTATTGCAGGTGGACGCCTCTCCCGCCGCCTTGCAGGACTACTTCGAGGCGCAAGGCTGGACCGACGGCCTGCCGGTGGTGCCACCGACACCGGACCTGGTCGCGGCGATGGTCGCAGCCAGCGGCCTGGCGGGCAGCACCGATGTCGCCGCCATTGCCCCCAGCATGGTGATGGCGACCGTCGAGAAAATCGCGATCAACGCAGTTATGGCCGGCTGCCGCCCCGTCTACATGCCGGTGGTACTGGCCGCGCTGCGTGCCCTGGCGCGGCCGGAATTCAACTTGGCCGGCGTGCAAGGCACCACCCACCCGGTCGGCACCATGGTCATGGTCAACGGCCCGATTCGCGGCCGCATCGGCCTCAACTGCGGCAGCAACGCCTTCGGCCAGGGCTTCCGCGCCAATGCCACCATCGGCCGCGCGGTGCGCCTGGTGCTGATGAACATTGGTCAGGGCCTGCCCGGCAAGACTGACATGGCGACCCTTGGCTCGCCGGCCAAATTCACTTTTTGCGCCGGCGAGAACGAGGAACAGAGTCCGTGGCAACCCTATCATGTCGATCACGGCATGGCCGCAAGCGAAAGCTGTGTGACCGTGCATGCCGGCGAAGCGCCGCACAACATCCAGGATCACGCCAGCAACAACGCTGACGAGTTGCTCCTGACCATCGCCGACACCATCAACACCACCGGCAACAACAATATCGGGATCTGCGGCGAGATGATGCTGATCCTGGGCCCCGAGCATGCGCGCATTCTGGCCAAGGATGGCCTGTCGAAGAACGATGTGCGGATGGAACTGCACCGCCGCCTGCGCTTCCAGCTTGACCGCATGGGTCCGGGCCTGCGCGCCTGGTACCGCCTGCGCCGGCCCACCGCGTTCAACCTCGGCCAGGAGGTGAGCGAAGTGCCTTTCTTCGACGACCCGAACCAGATAAGGATCATGGTCGCCGGCGGCCCGGGACTGCATTCGATGGTGGTTCCCAGCTTTGGCGGCATGACTTCCAGCACCACCGAGCGGATCGTGGAACGCTAAGCCGGCCGCCGCCGGAAAGTCGCGCCGGCATTGAATGTGGCGCCGGCTTCGCGGTCAGTGCTTCGACTCACCGGCGCTGCGCTGACGCGGTTTTCCGATCACGCCCTTCTGGCGCAGCGCCTCGATTTCCGCAGTGGAGAATCCGGACTCGGCGAGTATTTCGTCGACATGCTGGTTGAAGCCGGGTGGCGGCAGCCGTACCGCCCCTGGCGTATCCGAGAGCTTGACCGGAATCCCTGTCCAGCGATACTCACCCAGTTGTACCAGCATCTCGCGGTGCGCGGTATGCGGATGCATCAGCGCCTCGGGAATCGATTGCACCAAGCCTGCCGGTACACCCGCCTTCAGCAAGGCGTCGCACAGTTCGGCGCCGTCGCGTTCGGCGATCGCCGTCTCGATGATCGGCGTGAGCGCGGCATTGTTGGCGACCCGGTTGGCGTTGACCGCGAAGCGCTGATCGCGCGACAGTTCGCTGCGGCCAATCACTGCACACATGCGCACGAACTGCTGGTCATTGCCAACCGAAATGAATAGCGCGCTCTGCCGGGTGCGATACAGGCTGTAGGGAGAAATGTTCGGATTGTCATTGCCGGACAGGCGCGGTGGCTTGCCCGACAGGAGCCAGTTCGGGCCATGCGGATGCGTGAGGCCGAGCGCCGAATCGTAGAGCGTGACGTCGATATGCTGGCCGCGGCCGGTGCGCTCGCGCGCGAACAACGCAAGCAGCACGCCGATCACGATATTGCTGCCCGCGCTCATGTCGACCACCGGAACGCCGATGCGCAAGGGGCCGCTCTCCTGCGAACCGTTGACCGAGATCAGCCCGGCCCAGGCCTGCACCATCACGTCATAACCAGGCGCGCCGCCAAGCGGCCCATCGGCGCCGAAACCCGTGACACTGGCATGGATCAGGCGCGGAAAACGCTGCGACAGCGTATCGAAACCGATGCCCCAGCGTTCCATCGTGCCGGGCTTGAAATTGTCAACCACCACATCCGTGCCCTCAAGCAGGCGCAACAGCACAGTGCGCCCCGCCTCGCTGCCGAGGTCGAGCGCCATGCCGCGCTTGTTGCGATTGACGTTGATGAAGATCGAGGTCGCATCCTGGTAAAACGGCGGTCCCATCTCACGGGTTTCGTCGCCCCGTGGCGGTTCAATCTTGATCACGTCCGCACCATGGTCGGCCAGCGTCTGTGCCGCCAGCGGCCCGCCGAGCACGCGCGATAAATCGAGTACGCGAATCCCTGCCAGCGCGCCGGATCGTTCTGCTGCCTGCGTTGCTTGCGATGACATTGAAGGAAAATCCATCGAGTCGGAGTCAACAGCGATCCTATCATTGCGTGCCGCTCATGCGGCCCGGCTTTTCGTCCGGCGACGCCGCCGGACCAGCACATCGCCGGCAACTGCTTCGCTCGTAACACCCGATCCGGAATGACTGCTGCGACCACCGCGAAGGTGCAATGCTGCGCTGCGTCGTGACATCCGGATGGCAAATTGACTATTCTAAGGAGAGAACAGAAATCTCCATACAGAACACCGGCCGACCAAGCTGCGGCCAATAATCCGCGAGGACAGACATGAGCATGCAGAGCAACGACGGCCACTACGAGGTCTACTGGCCGCGCGGCCCGCGCCAGGTGAAAGGCAAGTCCCTGGCGCGCCGCCTCGATACCCTGAACGGCAAGACCATCGCGCAATTCTGGGATTTCATCTTCTCCGGCGACAAGGTGTTCGCCGCGCTCGAGGAGGGCATCCGTGTACGGTTTCCGGATGTCAAATTCGTCAGCTGGCGCGAATTCGGCAATACGCACGGCCCGAACGAGCGCAAGATCCTGGCCGACATGCCGCAGCGCATGAAGGAACTGGGTGTCGATGCCGCCATTTCCGGGATGGGTTGCTGAGGGAGTTGCACACCCGCCGTGCTGCGGGTGGGTGCGATTTGCGAAGCGGCCGGTGTGCCGGCCTCGACCCTGGTTTGCGAAGGCTTTCTGCGCCAGGCCACGGCCACCTCGAAGGGACTCGGCCTGCCCAACATGCCGGTGGCACTGGTGGTCGGCCATCCGGATGCGCAAAGCGTGGACGAACTGCGCCGCAACACGCTGGAGGTCACCACTGAAAGAGTGATCCAGAACCTGATGCAGGGCGGCAGCCTGGATGCGCTTGAAGCCGAACCGGATGAGCACGAGATCGTGTTCCGTGGCGGTTTCGAGGAAGTCAACGACTACTACTGCGACAACGAGTGGAGTGACGGCCTGCCGATCGTGCCGCCGACACGCGAGCGCATCGAGCGTTTCCTGCAATTCACCGACCGCCGCCCGGACGAAATTCTGGGCGTGATGTTGCCCGACAATCGCGCCGCCACGATCTGGAACATCGCTATCAACGGTGTGATGGCGGGTTGCCGCCCGGAATACATGCCGATCCTGGTGGCGCTGGTCGAAGCGATGGCCGACCAGACCTATGGCGTCGAGCACAGCGGCAATACGCCCGGCTCGGAGACCCTGATCATCCTGAACGG
>JANPGJ010000509.1:0-9097 GCA_031423955.1 Burkholderiales bacterium | reverse complement strand
ACCGCCCTGCCCGAGCCGTCGGCCGCCGACCCGGGGCCGAAGGGCACGATCACCTTGATCGGCCGGTTCGGCCATGGTGCTTCCTGGGCGCTGGCGAGCAATGGGCAAAGGAACGCGCAAGCGCGCACCAGTTGCGAAACGATTTGTCTCATTTTTATGGTCTTCCCTGTCGGGTTGATCGCTGCGGATGGTTGCAGGGCTGCGGGCGACGGCAAGCAAATTTTAGTCGATGGTGTCTGCCGGGGCAGGAGCCCCGGCCGCAGGCGACCCGCTCCAGATCTCGTGATGCCGGTGGAGAAAGAGCAGGAACGTGGATCCGCAATCCGCTCGAAAACCTCAAGCGGCTGGTCGACCTATTTCGGCAAACCACGCAACGCATAGCTGGTGCTACGCCCACCGGCTTCCATTTTGCGCAGTACACCGCGCGCCAGAAGATCATTGATGTCACGCAGCGCCGTGTCCGCCGAACACTTGGCGATCGTCGCCCACTTGCCGCTGGTGAGCTTGCCGTCGAATCCATCCAGCAGCCGGTTGAGAAGTTTCATCTGGCGCTCGTTGAGCGGCGTGGTGGCCCATTGCTGCCAGAAGCGCGCCTTGACCAGCACGGCATCGAGCATGTGTTGCGCCTGATCCACAGCGCGGTGAAGCGCAGCGAGGAACCAGCCCAGCCAGTCGGTGACATCAAGCGTTTGTTTCTGGGTTCGTTCGAGCACGTCGTAATAGGCGTGGCGCTCGCGCTGGATCTGCGCCGACAGGCTGTAAAAACGCTGCGGGCTGCCATCGGCGCGAGCCAGGAACAGGTCGCCAACCGCGCGCGCGATGCGGCCATTGCCATCGTCGAAGGGATGCAGCGTGACCAGCCACAGATGCGCGATGCCGGCCTTGATCAGCGGCGGCTCGCTCGATGCGTTGTTGGCCCAGTCAAGAAACCGCGCGGTCTCGGCTTCCAGGCGCTCGGCGGGCGGCGCTTCGAAATGCACGCGTTGCCGCCCGGTCGGTCCCGACACCACCTGCATCGGCCCGCTTGCATCATCACGCCACCCACCAGTCTTGATCGGTGCCAGGCCCGAGTAGCCGGTGGGATAAAGCGCTGCGTGCCATCCGAACAGGCGGTCGCGGGTCAGCGGCGCTATGCAGTTTGCGGTGGCGTCGAGGACCATGTCGACCACGCCCTCGAAATGGCGATCCACCGCAGCCAGTGCCCCGATGTCGACACCCAGACGGCGCGCGATGGAAGAACGCACTGACGCCACGTTGAGGTGCTCGCCTTCGATCTCACTGGTCTTGACAACGTCCTCGGTCAGGGCCGACAGGCTCGCCTGATCACGCAAGGCCATGCCGACATCGGCCAAGCGTCCATGCAACAGCCCTTGGGAGCGGCTGACATGGGCCAGGGGTTGGGCCAAGGCTGCAAGGTCGTAGCGCCACTTCGGCCAATCTGTGGCGTGCCATATGTAGAGGCGATCACCGTGCGTCATGCGGAGATTATGAGGCGCATTCGCCGCTCGCGCAAGCTATTCACCGCACAATTTGCGGCGATAATGGGCTCTTATCACCGCAGTGCGGCCTTGCAGCCGCGGCCAACGCCGACTGGAAAATCGACACTGCTCCACTCACCCACGGTGCCGGTCGTCGATCGAATCAGCGACAACCAGCCCACGCGACCCACTTCGGGCCAGTCCGGAGCCCGGCAACGACGGCAACGTTGGATTCGCCGCCGCAAGCCTTCACATAGCAAGCGGCAGCGCCATGCACAAGCGGGTGCCGCCCTGCGGCGCCGGCAAGGCGCGCAGGCTGCCGCCATGCAGCATCGCCACTCGCTGCGCAATGGCCAGGCCAAGCCCGCCGATGCCGCCGCCGGGCCGCTTGAGCGGCGGATCGCGCAAGGACTGGCTGTGCTCCAGCCGTTGCACCAGTTCTTCCGGCAAACCCGGCCCGTTGTCTTCGATCATGATCTGCGCTTCGGCCCCGGCGCGCTGCAGGCTGACGCGCACCGGCGCCGCACCCGGCGCGTGGCGCATGGCGTTGTCGATCAGGTTGGTCAGGGCGCGCTCGATCAACTGCAAGTCGCCGTCGAGTTCCAGGCGGCCGGGCGGCTCGCCATCCAGGGTGACCACTGGCGCGCTGTCACTCAGGTCGAACTTCTGCACCGCGTCGGTCACCAGTTCGTCCAAGCGAAAGCGCTCGCGGTGCAGCACCTGATCGGTCGACTGCAAGGCCGCGAGTTCGAACAGTTGCTGCGAAAGACGACGCACCTTGTCGCTTTGCGCCAGTGCCGCGCCGAGCACGCGCTCGTGACGCTCCGGCTGCGCAGCCGCGGCCCCGGCCAGCGCTTCAAGATGGCCATGTAGCGCGGTCAGGGGCGTGCGCAGGTCATGGGCCACGCTGGCCATCATTTCGCGATGCGCCTGGCCCTGCTGCTGTTCGCGCGCGGCTTGGGTCTCGATGCGCTGCGTCATCTGGTCGAAGGCGCGGCCGATGGCCAGGACCTCATCGCCGTTGGCGGGTGGCTGGTTGATGCCGGCCGTGACCGCGGCGCCGCTCCTCAACTGATAGTCGCGCATGCGGTCGGCGAGGCGATGCAGGGGCCAGGTCAGGCGGCGGAATACAAACGCGCCAACCAGCAGGATCACCAGCAATCCGGTCAGCGCGGCGGCGCCGGCGCTCTGCCACACCCTGCGCAGGCTCAATTGCCCGGCCACCTGGTCGCGCGCCTGGCCATCGAGCACCACATACAGGTAGCCCGGCGGGCGCACATCGTTGGCCTTGGGCGGGAACATGGCGGCGCTGAATATCCGCGCCACCCCGGAGCCCATCGGATCGGTGCCGCGCAACGGCAAGGCGGCGCCGCCGAGAAATTCGCGCACCGCCGCCAGATCGACCTGCGGTTCGCGCACCATGCTGTGATCGCCGATATAGGCGCGCACTCGGCCGTCGGCATCGAGCAGGTAGACCTGGATGCCGGGGTTGACCACCATCAGCATCGACAGCAGGGCGCGGCGCGCGGCGAGGTCGGCCTGGTCGGGGTCGGCCAGGGTGATCTCGGGCCAATGCTCGACGATGTGACGGGCCAGGCCATGCGACAGGCGTTGCAGCGCCTCCTGCTCATGCTCGGTGGCGACATGGCGGCCGAGCAGGCCGACCAGCGCGCCAAAGCCGAGCAGGAGCACCGCCAGGGCGATGGTCAAGCGGCTGGCGAACGAGCGGCCGCTGTTCATGCGGCGGGCACATCGAAACGATAGCCCACGCCCCAAACGGTGACGATGCGGCGCGGTTCACGCGGATCGTCCTCGATCTTGGTGCGCAAGCGGTTGATGTGCGAATTGACAGTGTGCTCGTAGCCCTCGAAGGCCGCGCCCCAGACCCGCTCCAGCAGTTCGCCGCGGCCGAACGCGCGGCCCGGGTGACGCACCATGAAATGCAGCAGGTCGAATTCGCGCAAGGTCAGCGCCACGATCCGACCATCGCGCAGCAATTCGCGGCGCACGGTGTCCAGGCGAAACGGGCCGAAGCGCAGCTCCGCGGTGGCTGCGGGCGACGCACGCATCTGCTCGATCCGGCGCAGCAAGGCGCGCACCCGCGCCACCAGTTCGAGCATCGAGAACGGCTTGGCCAGATAGTCGTCGGCACCGAGTTCGAGACCGAGCACGCGATGCGCCTCGGTTGAACGGGCACTCAGCATGATCACCGGCACATCGGCATGCCGGGCGCGCAGGTGGCGGCATACCTCCCAGCCATCGGCGCCAGGCAGCATAAGGTCGAGCAGCACCATGTCCCAGCGCTGGCGGTCGATCGCCGCCATCGCCGTAAGGCCACAGGCCTCGCGGTGCAGGCGATAACCGGCCTCTTCGAGATGCAGGCGCAGAGCGCCGGCGATCGCGTCGTCGTCTTCGACAAGCAGCAATTGTTCATTCATCGGGTGCCCGACGCCACGTGAATATGGCGCCGGGCAGCGATTGGAACACACACCGCCGGTACCGGCCGCGCGGCGGCGGTTGGCGGCAAGGCTTAGCCCTGGTTGCGACGGCGGCGCGCGATCGCACCGATCACCATCAATCCCGACAACATCAGCGCATAGGTCTCGGGTTCCGGCACGGCAGCGGCGGAGAACGAGATGCGATAGACGTCGCTGTCAGCCGTCAATTGGCTGTTGAAGGTATAGCCGGCCGCGGTGGTAAGGCCGTTGAACGCGTAGGACTCGCCGAAGTTGAAAGCCACCACCGAATTTTGCGGAGTGCGCAGACTGTTGTTGCCGACAAACGCGGCAGCGGCAGGATCAAGCACCTCGGAGCCGGCGTCCCAGATCTGCCGCGCCTTCTGGTTGATCGAGGTGAGCGCCAGGCTGCCGTCGTTGTTGAACAGGCGGATAGCGCTGTCATTGCCGATGAAAAAATCGTTGCTCGGAATCGCCATCGCGGCGAAAGTGAAAAACGGATTGATGGTGGTGTCGACCATCACCGTCAGGCTGCGCGTCATGCCGGGAAACAAGGGCATGCCGATGGTGCCGCGTGTAGCCGTCGGGTCGGCCGCCGCGAACGCCGCCTGCCAGGCCGCACCGCCGCCGCCTTCGGCAACTGAGATGATCGGTGCGGTGGCGACCTGGCCGATGTTGAAGGCGTCGAACGAACTGCCGTTGTGAACACCGAAGTGCAGTGGCGCGAAACTGATGCTGTTGGTCGGCGCCAGGTTCTCCGCGGTGATGGTCAGGTTGACCTGGGCGGCGCTGGCAAGCGTGGACGCGCAGAGCGAGGCCACGACCGCGACCAGGCGGCCGGCTTTGGCAAGACGATGGGACATGGTGACTCTCCTGAAGGCATCGATTGGATTGGGTGGCAAGTTCGATGTTTCGAACCTGCGCGATCGATACTAGGGAGAGCGTGTCCCGGAGTCCTCATCGAAAGATCACGGTGGCGTGATCTTTCGCGCATTCATTGTGGCTTGAGGTCGATTTTCTTCAACAGATCGCCCGCGACGCGACTGCCTAGCGCGATCGACCGGCTGTACGCGGCGCCATCGGCATAGTCGACCGCCGTCAGGGCCTTGGCCGCGGTCGATGTAAACCCCGGGCTCTCAACCGCCCGCACGCAGGCATTGCGCAGCCAGCCTGAAACTTCTGCAGGCAGCCCCTTTGGCGCATACATGCCAATCACGCTGGCCGGCGCTGCCAGCCTGAAACCGAGGTCGCGCAGGAGCGGCAGTACCGGCAGGTTCGGCACCTTGCCATCGCCGGAGATGGCCAGCGCGCGCATGCCCTTGGCGCTGTTGGCGTTGAGCATGTTGGGCACCGAAACCGTGAAATCGAGTGTGCCGTTGAGGGTTTGCACCACCAGGTCGCCGATATTGCGAAACGGTACATGGTTGAATTTGACGCCACTCTCCTGCGCCACGCTCTCGGCCAGCAGGTGCATTGAGGTGGCCACGCCGGCGGTGCCGAAATTGAGTTTGCCGGGCGCCTTCCTAGCCGCCTCGACCAGATCGGCCATGGTCCTGTGCGGCGACTGCGGTCCGACCAGAAACAGGAACATGGTCGAGTTGGTCTGGCAGATGAACTCGAAATCGTCGGGTTTGTAGGGCAAGGCCTGGTTGAGATGGGGCTGCACCACGAAGGCGCCGTCGGGTCCGAACCCGATGGTGTAGCCGTCCGCCTTGGCGCGCGCAACCGCTTCGACCCCGATGGTGGTGGCGGCACCCTCGCGATTCAGAACGACCACCGCCTGGTTTGATGCACGGCTGATGGCGTCTGCGAACGCGCGGCCGAGGATATCGATTTGCGAGCCGGCCGAAAGCGGCACCACCAGCGTGATCGGCCGCGATGGGAAGGCTTCCTGGGCACGCACCAGGGCGCTGGCGCCCAGCGCCGCCAGCACCACCATGCATCCGATCAACAAGCGACTCATTTCATGGCTCCCGCGCATTTTTGGCTCTGGCGGCTTACTTGGGCGGCACGCCGAAGCGGAACTCAGGACCGTTGGGCCGCGCACTCCAGGCGATCGGCGGCCCGGCGGTCTTGGGGTCGATGAAGCGCGGCTGCCAGTCGTCGGTGAGGTAATCCATGTCACTGATGAGTTCCATCAGGCCGCCCATCGGGGTCCAGAAATACCAGGTCAGGTTGGAGCCGACGGTATGGCGACCGGGCCCGTTATGCGACTGCCAGCCCTGGGTTTCCAGATGGCGGCCGCGATGCATGATGTGGTCCATGTCGCGGAATTCGAAAGCCGCATGCTGCAGGCCGGTGAATCCCGCGCCATGGCATTCGAACAGCAGGTTGTGATGGTCGTGCGAGGCGCCGGCGCGCATGAAGAAGCCGTTGTCGCCGATGTTGTCGGACAGCTTGAAGCCTAAGCGCTTGATATAAAAGTCGGCAGCGCTTTTCGACGCCTCGCTGCTGGGCGCCAAGTAGACGACGTGATTGATGCGCAGCGGGTGCGCCGCCATGCCTTTGACTGCGGCGGCGGCACCGCGGTTGACGCGCACCGGTGTGCCGGTCAGATTGAACTGCAGCGGCGGCTGCACCATCGGCACGCGCCGCGTCACGCAGAACCCGAGCGGATTGCCGGCATCATCGATGCAATGCAGGCCGCCTTCGGCGTCTTCAGTCACCGTGCGGTCGCGCCGCAGTTCGGCACCGATCGCCGCCAATGTCGCGCCGGTGTCGACACCCCAGATCACCTCGCGGCCGCAGGAACCGTCGAAGAACGGGCTTTGGTGCATATGCGGTGGCAATGAAACGGCGTCGTGCGCATGCAGCTCGACCACGGTTTTCTCGGCGGTTTCAAAAGTGTGCGTGGCGTCGTCTCCCGGGCGCGCCGTGAAGCCCCAGTCAACCAGGTAGCGGGCACAGGCCGCCAGATCGGTGACGCCGTACACGATTCGTTCGATACCGATGATGTTCATGCGACAGTTCCTATGGGTTCAGTCCTAACGCGCGTCCCAGTCGTAGCGCATCTTGTCTTCGGCGAAGCGGACCGGGCCTTTGTACGCTGCGCTTACCGAACGCAGGACTTCATCTTTCGCGGCGTCCACGATCGGTTGTATGTGAGTCAGCAGCAGTCGCTTGACGCCGGCCTGCTGCGCGATCTCGCCGATGCGCCGCGGCGTGGTGTGGCGGATGTTGCTTTGCGCGGTGGAACCACCGCCATCCAGGATCACGCAATTGAACACCAGCAGGTCCGCCCCCTTCGCCAGGGCCACCATGTTGTCGGCCGCGGTTTCGTTGGTATCGCCGGAAAACACGATGCTCCGCCCGCCGTAGTCGAAGCGATAGGCGACCGACGGCGTCGGGCCGTGATTGGTGCCGATGGTGGTGACCGTCAACCCGTCCTGGCGATGGATCACCGCAAGTCCGGCTGCCAGCCCGGCGGGAAGGTCCTTGATCACGAATTTCTCCGGCGAACCGAAGGTCGGCTGATACTCGAACGCGCCGCCGGGTCCGAACAGCTTGTCGATGAACTGGGTCGCACCCGGATGGCCGGCATTGCCGACCGGGCCGAACACATTGAAGGTGATGGTTTCGGTACGCTGTTGGGCGCGGGTCTTGGCGATCGCCGGAAAATCCGCCGCATGATCGATATGGAAATGGGTGAAGAAGATCAGGTCGAGATCGTCCAGGCCGAGTTTCAGTTCGCCCGAACGCACGAACGCGCCGGGGCCAACGTCGACCAGGATACGCGGCTTGCCATCGAGCCACAGCAGGTTGCTGGATGAAGCACGGCCGGCCGCGCGCGGCCCGCCCGAGCCCAGCACGGTGAGCTCCATGCCACCGCGCACCGGCGGTAGCGCGGTTTGTGCGAGCGCGGCCACCGGTGCCAGCGCCAACGCCAGGACCAGACGAACAATGCTTGTTTTATTCACGCAGGCTCCACTTCAGGGAATGGCCATTTGGCGCTGACGCTGCAAGCGATCCGGCAAGGCTCTACGCACCGCAAACGCCACCCACCAAAATTTGATCCAGGCGGCAATATACGGTCGCACACCGCGCACCGCGCGCGCCGGATCAATCGGGGCTTGATTCATCGATTCGCTCCAGGTTTCCCGGTGGACATGTCATGCCAACTCTTTACATCTTGATCCCGCTGGCTTCGACCACGGGGCGCCATTTCTCGATCTCGGCACGAATGTAGGCAGTGGCGGCCGCCGGCCCGGAATCGGTGGTCGGATCGATCGCCAGCGCGGCCAGTTGCTGGTGCAGCGAGGGGTCGCCCATGACCTTGGCGGTGGCGGCGGCCAGCGTGGCAAGCACCGCCGGCGGCAGCTTGGCCGGTGCGGTCACCACGTTCCACAACACGGATTCGAAACCGCGTGAGCCTAAGGCTTCGTCCACGGTAGGCACATCGGGCATCAGTGGCGAGCGCTTGGCACCGGCCAGCGCAACAATCCTGAGCTTGCCGGCCTTGTGATGCGGAATCAGGGGCCCAAGTGTATCGACCGTCATGCTGATATGGTTGCCAAGCAAGGCCTGCAGCGACTGCGCGCTGCCCTTGAAGGGAATGTGCTGGATATCGAACTTGCCGGCCTCGCTCTTCATGCGTTCGGTTGCGAGGTGCAGGGTGGTGCCTTCACCCGGCGAGCCATACTGCAACTTGCCAGGGTTGGCGCGCGCCGCATCGACCAAGGCCTTGAGCGTTTGCGGTGCCGCGGGGCCGACAGCAAAGGCGGCGGGCGCGCCGCCGACGATCGCCACGTGCGTGAAGTCGCGCAGCGCGTCATATTGCGGATCCCTGGCGATCACGTTGTACAGCCCGTGCGTGGTGGCGGTGCCGAACAGAAGCGAGTAGCCGTCGGGCGCCGCGTTCTTCACGTCGACCGAACCGATGGCGCCACTGGCGCCGCTTTTGTTCTCCACCACCACGGTCTGTCCCAGAACGGCGGAAAGACGTTGCGCATACTGGCGTGCAAATGTGTCGGTCGGCCCGCCTGGAGGAAACGGCACTACCAGGCGCAAGGGGCGGGCCGGGTATGCAGCCTGCGCGTGCGCCGCAGACCAGACCGATTGCACCGCGGCCAGGAGGCCCAGTTTGATCAGATCGCGACGTTGCATTTTCATTTTTCCTCAGAGTCCGGCATTGCGCCAATCCGGGTTGGGGGCTGCCGGTTCGGT
>JANPGJ010000508.1:0-1641 GCA_031423955.1 Burkholderiales bacterium | reverse complement strand
GGCGGCTTCAACGGATTCGAAGCGGTGTCCTGGTATGCATTGATGGCCCCGGCTGGCCTGCCGCGGCCGATCGCCGAGCGCATACAGGCCGACGTTGCGCGCGCCCTTGCCATGCCCGACGTGCGCGAAAAGCTGCTGGCTCTGGGCGCCGACCCGGTTGGCAGCACGACCGCCGAACTTACGTCGGTGATGCGCGCCGACTTTGATCGTTACGGCGCGGTGGTCAAGCGCCTCGGTATCCGCGCCGACTGACCGTAGAGGGCCAAGCGCAGACGAGACGCAGCAAAGGCCGATCGAGGCCCGCAAGCACCGAAGCACTGGTGCAGCGCCAAGCGCGGTTGCGCCAAAGCCGCCCAAAGCAGCGCCGCGCCAGCGGCGCCAAAACAAAAAACCCGCGGTTTCCCGCGGGCTTTTTGTTCGTAGCAGTTCGGGCCGGAAAATCAGCCGGCTTTGCCGGTGATTTTCCGCTAACCAGGCCGGCGAAAAGTAGATGTGTACTTTTCGCCGTTGGTCATTACATATCCATGCCGCCCATGCCGCCCATGCCGCCCATTCCACCGCCCATGCCGCCACCGCCCATGCCGCCGCCGGCCGACTTGTCTTCCGGCAGTTCGCCGACCATCGCGTCGGTGGTCAGCATCAGGCCGGCAACCGAAGCCGCGTTTTGCAGCGCGGTGCGGGTGACCTTGGTCGGATCGAGCACGCCCATTTCAACCAGGTCGCCGTACTTGTCGTCCTTGGCGTTGTAGCCGAAGTTGCCCTTGCCTTCGAGCACCTTGTTGAGCACAACCGACGGCTCGCCGCCGGCGTTGGCGACGATGATGCGCAGGGGTTCTTCCACCGCACGCATGACGATGGCAATGCCTGCGTCCTCGTCGTGGTTGCTGCCCTTGAGCTTGTTGATGGCCTGCTTGGCGCGCAGGAGAGCCACGCCGCCGCCGGCGACGATGCCTTCCTCGACGGCTGCACGGGTGGCGTGCAGTGCGTCTTCAACGCGGGCTTTCTTCTCTTTCATTTCGACTTCGGTGGCAGCGCCAACCTTGATCAGTGCAACACCACCGGCCAGCTTGGCCACGCGCTCCTGCAACTTCTCGCGGTCATAGTCGCTGGTGGCTTCGTCGATCTGCACGCGCACTTGCTTGACGCGCGCTTCGATGTTCTTGCTGTCGCCCAGGCCGTCGATCAGGGTGGTTTCTTCCTTGCCGATTTCAACCCGCTTGGCCTGGCCCAGGTCCTTCAGGGTGGCTTTTTCGAGCGTCAGGCCGACTTCCTCGGCGATCACGGTGCCGCCGGTGAGGATCGCGATGTCTTCGAGCATGGCTTTGCGGCGATCGCCGAAGCCAGGTGCCTTGACGCCGCAGGTCTTCAGGATGCCGCGGATGTTGTTGACCACCAGCGTTGCAAGTGCTTCGCCTTCGATTTCTTCGGCGATGATCAGCAGGGGACGACCAGCCTTGGCGACTTGCTCCAGGATCGGCAGCAGCTCGCGAATGTTGGAGATCTTCTTGTCGTGCAGAAGAATGTAGGGGTTGTCGAGCAGCGACTGTTGCTTCTCGGCATTGTTGATGAAGTAGGGCGACAGGTAGCCGCGGTCGAACTGCATGCCTTCGACGACTTCGAGTTCGTCATCCAGGCTCTTGC
>JANPGJ010000507.1:0-4940 GCA_031423955.1 Burkholderiales bacterium | reverse complement strand
GTCTCCGCCGCCATCACCGGCTCGCGCGCCAGCTGGCTCAAGCCTTCACTCAAGTCCAACGGCCTCGACCCTGACAACTTGCCGGAAGTACCCAAACGTGATTACGACAGCAACACCGGGTTCAAGGACAAGCGCTGGCTTTCGGTGTGGGCAGCCGGCCAGGGGGTGGGGGCGAGCCGCTCGATTCAAACCGCTGCACAAATCGTTGACGAGTTGGAGCAGGGCTATCTGGCGGCCCGCGAACGCGCGCGGGACATCGCCTGACGGCATACGCAACGGATTTGCGCCCCTGCCTCGAGGCGACTGCCGCGCTGCCCGTTGCAACCCTTTGTAGAATCACTGACCGAAACAATCCCGGTCTGTCACAGGAGGCACGCATGGATGCCCTGATCGAGCAAAACCCTTACCTGGATGGCGAGTTCTTTGCGCCGGTGCGCGAAGAATCCGCATTGGCGCCGGAAGCCTTGCGCGTCGACGGCACCATCCCGCGCGACTTTGGCGGCATTTACTTTCGTAACGGCCCGAACGCCTACTACCGGCCGCAAGGCCGCTATCACTGGTTCGACGGCGATGGCATGCTGCACGCGTTGCGCTTTCAGGACGGGCGCGCCAGCTATCGCAACCGCTGGATCGCCACCGACGCATTGGCCGAGGAAAAGGCCGCGGGTGGGCCGATCTGGCGCGGCATCCGCGAGCGCGCCAATCGGGAGCATCGCGAGCAGCCGTTCAAGGACACCTCCAACACCGACGTCAAGTTTCACAATGGCACCTTGATCAGCACCTGGTACCTGTGCGGCACGCCGTATCGCATCGATCCGATCACGCTTGACACCATCGGCCCCGACAACTTCGGCGGCAAACTTACGATCAGGGTATCCGCCCATCTCAAGGTCGACGAACACAACTGGGACCTGATTTTTTTCGACTACGGCATCAAGGCGCCTTACCTCACCTATGGCGTGGTGGGAGCCGACGGTGTACTCAAGCATCATGTGCCGATCGACCTGCCGGGCCCGCGCCTGCCGCACGACATGGCAATCACCGAACACTATTCGATCCTGATGGACCTGCCGGTCTACCAGGACATGGAAGCCGCCAGGGCCGGACGCTGGAAGACCGACTGGCACCCCGACATGCCGGCGCGCTTCGGCATCCTGCCGCGCTTTGGCGACAGCGGCGACGTCAAGTGGTTCAGCGCGGAATCCTGCTACATCTATCACTCGAGCAACGCCTGGGAAGAAGGCGAAGGCGACGACAAATGCATCGTCATGGAGGCCTTCAAGTTCGAACGCCCGTTCACCGACTATCCCGACGGCGCGACCGAATTCGACCGCATGCTGCACAACCACCGCATCAACGCGCATCTGCAGCGCTACCGCTTTCACCTGGCCAGCGGCCGCACCACCGAGGAAGCGGTGACGCCTGACATCGGTGAATTCGGCATGATCAATACGCGTTACATTGGCCGGCCGACACGCTATGTCTACGGCAACGGCTTCGACTACGACGAGGTGCCGGTGCGCTTCAAGAGCCTGATGCGCTGGGATACCCAGGCGCGCTCGACCGACACGTTTGAGTTCGGCGCCGACTACAACGGCAGCGAGCCACAATTCTGCGCACGCGACGGCGCGACTGCGGAAGAAGATGGCTATGTCGTCACCTTCCTGCAAAACCAGGCCAGCGGAAAAGGCGAGTGCTGGTTGTTCGACGCGCGCAAGGTCGCCGCCGGGCCGCTGGCGAAAATCCACATCCCGCAGCGCCTGCCGGCCGGCTTTCACGGCATCTGGGTGCCGCAGTCCTACCTGGGAGGCCGCTGAGATGCCGGTCGAAACCGTTGGCAGCATCGCCTCCGATCTTAAGGCCGGCGATCACCCCTACCTCACCGGGGCATTCGCGCCGAACCTGGTGGAGATCAACGCCACCGACATGCAGGTGATCGGCCGCATTCCCGACGACATCGATGGCGTCTACCTGCGCAACACGCAAAACCAGATCCACCAGCCGCTGGGGCGCTTTCACCCCTTCGATTCCGACGGCATGCTGCACATGATGCGCTTCAAGAACGGCCGCGCCGAATACCGCAACCGTGCCATTCGCACCACCGGCTTCGAGGCCGAGCGGGCCGCCGGGCATTCGCTGTGGGCAGGGCTGATGGAGCCGCCGGCCAAGTCGCGCCCCGGCTGGGGCGCCCACGGCTTCCTCAAGGACGCTTCCTCGACCGATGTGGTGGTGCACGCCGGCCGCGCGCTGACCACCTACTACCAGTGCGGCGAGGCCTACCGCCTTTCGCCCACCACCCTGGAGCAATTCGGCCCCGAGACCTGGGGCGGCAGCTTCCCGCGCGACGGCGTCTCGGCCCATTGCAAGGTCGATGAACACACCGGCGAGTTGCTCTTTTTCAACTATTCCAAGGAAGCGCCCTACATGCATTACGGTGTGGTGGGCGCCGACAACCAGCTCAAACACTATGTGCCGGTACCGCTGCCAGGGCCGCGCCTGCCGCATGACATGGCGTTCACCGCCAGGTATTCGATCCTCAACGATTTCCCGCTGTTCTGGGACCCGGAAATGTTGAAGCGCAACCTGCACGTGGTGCGCTTTCACCCGGAGCTGAAATCGCGCTTCGCGGTGATTCCGCGCTACGGCAGCAGCGCAGACATTCGCTGGTTCGAAGCCGAGCCGACCTTCGTGCTGCATTTTCTCAACGCCTATGAAGACGGCGACGAACTGGTGCTCGACGGCTATTTCGAAGACGCGCCGATGCCGACCTCGCCGCCCGATGCTCCGGAAATCTACAAGCGCATGATGGTCTACCTCGACCAGCACGCGATGAAGCCGCACCTGCACCGCTGGCGCTTCAACCTGAGAACCGGCGCCACGCGCGAGGAAAGGCTCGACGAACGGGTGCTCGAATTCGGCATGTTCAACATGCAATACGCGGGGCGGCCCTATCGCTATGCCTACAGCGCGGTGGCCAAGCCCGGCTGGTTTCTTTTCACCGGGTTGGTCAAGCACGATCTGGTCGCCGGTACCTCACAGTCGATCGACTTCGGCGACGAGGTCTACGGCAGCGAGTCGCCGTTCGCACCGCGCAGCAACGCCCGGGACGAGGACGACGGTTATCTGGTGTCGTTCATCACCGACATGAAGAACGATCGCTCGGAGTGCTGGCTGATCGACGCCAAACGCTTCGGCGACGGACCGGTGTGCCGGGTGATCCTGCCGCAACGGATCGCCAGCGGCACACATTCGACCTGGGCGCCCGGACACCTGCTCAAATGAACGACACGACACATAACCCCCTGATCGGTGCCTGGCACCTGGTGCGCTGGGAAACCACCTACGACGACGGTCGCCCGCCCACCTACGCACTGGGGCCGGATGCGACCGGCCTGATCGCCTACACACCGGATGGCTGGATGAATGCCAGCATGTCGCGCGCCGGGCGAAAAAACCTCTCCAGCGAATCGGCCCGCACCGCGCCAGCGGCGGAGCGCGTCGCCGCGTTCGACAGTTTTTTCAGCTACGGCGGGCGTTACCGCATCGAAGGCGACTACGTGATCCACAGCGTCACGCAATCGCACAACCCCAACCTGGTCGGCACCGAACAGCGGCGCCGCATGGAGTTCGACGGTGACCGTGCCCTGACGCTGTCCGCCAGCGACAAGGTGCCCGCCTCGCAAGTGATGCGGCATCATCGCCTGGTATGGCGACGCCAGCCATGAGCCGTGCCCAGAGCCACCGCCTGCAAGTTGCGTAACCATCCGATCCTGCTGGACACCCTCACCGGAGACCTGCCATGACCAAGCCCGTCTACATCCTCGGCGGTTACCAGACCGATTTCGCCAAAGTATGGTCACGCCAGGGCCAGGACATCTCCGACATGATGCGCGAGTCGACGCTGGGCACGCTGGAAAACTGCCGGCTCGAGGCGCGCCAGATCGAATCGATCCATGTCGGCAACGCCTTTGGCGAACTGCAGCGCAACCAGGCGCATCTGGGAGCCATGGTGAGCGCGGTGGTGCCGGAACTGTGGGGCGTGCCGGCAGGCCGCCACGAGGGCGCCTGCGCCTCCGCGTCGCTCGCCGTCCTGGCGGCCATGGCCGAGATCGAGGCCGGTCGGTACGACTGCGTGCTGGTGCTCGGCGCCGAGGAGTTCAAGAACTTGGCCGGTGATGTCGCGTCACAGAATCAGAACGCTGCCGGCTGGGTCGGCCATGAGCGGCTCGACTGCAAATTCCTGTGGCCGGCGGTGTTTGGTCACATGGCGCTGGAATACGAAAAGCGCTACGGCCTCGACCGCAGGTACCTGAACCGAATCTCCGAAATCAACTACGGAAATGCCAGGAAGAATCCGCTGTCGCAAACCCGAAAATGGCAGTTCAACGAGAAAAGCTTCAGCGACGACGATGAGGCTAATCCGCTGATCGAGGCCGGTACCCGCCGCCAGGACTGCGGGCAGATTACCGACGGCGCCTGTGGCGTGGTGCTGGCTTCGGCGGAGTTCGCCCGTGCGCACGCCGAACAGCGCGGCGGCAAACTGGCCGGGCTGCCGCAGATCCTCGGCTGGGGCCACCGCACCGCTGGCCTGCCATATATGGAGAAGATCGAACGCAGCGCCGGCCAGCCCCTGATCATGCCGCATGTGCGCGACACGGTGGACCAGGCGTTCCGCCGCGCCGGGCTGGCCGATGTGTGGCAACTCGACGGCATCGAGACCCACGACTGCTTCACCACCACCGAATACATGGCGATCGACCACTTCGGTCTGACGCCGCCCGGGCAGAGCTGGCAGGCGATCGAGGACGGCATCATCGAACCCGGCGGCAAGCTGCCGATCAACCCTTCCGGCGGCCTGATCGGCTGCGGCCATCCGGTTGGCGCGACCGGCGCACGCATGCTGTTCGACGCCGCCAGGCAGGTGACCGGGCAGGCCGGCG
>JANPGJ010000506.1:0-4020 GCA_031423955.1 Burkholderiales bacterium | reverse complement strand
ACAGCGCATAGAGGATGCCTGTATCAACCAGGTAGGACTTCTTTTATTGTCAGACCAGATCCATTTCTCATGCCGTTCCGCCACGTCACTGGGGCTGCTTTTATATTGACCGGTGAACGAAAAGCGGTTGGTGGCTGGTTGCTGTTTGCCAACACCCGATTGAAGTGCCTCGCGCATGAACTGCGCCACACTTTTGTTTTCGCGCGCGGAAGCCTGCTTGACCTTCGCAAGCAGGGCGTCGTCGGCAATGATGGTGGCGCGCTTCACGATATGACTTCCTGCATGGTGCGTGACGATTTCAATGGCATACATCGGCTTTTATGATTACACATACATTGACCATGCCACTTGGCGCGCAACTGCACAGCGCCAGGTTAACCCCGCCCATGCCGCCATCGCACCGCTGGTGCAACTCTGACTGTGCCGCAACCACCTGCCGGACGGGGACGACGGTCCACATGCCTACACCGGGCCCGGATTCGGGTTCGGTCTGGGCCTGGCGGTGCGCCACGACTGGGGTTCCGCCGCTAAGCCAATGAATCTCGCCTCTGGAAAGGTCAATTTCTTCGTCGTATTCGATCTTTGCGCTATACCCCTGGACTGTCATTGTGTTCATGGTTCGATTCCGTGTTGTTTCAGCCATTTGCGGATGCTCTGCACCGCGCCCTTGTCCGTATTCGGAGGCACGTGTGGCCGACCCTGGACTCGGGCGGCCGGACGATTTCTTGCATTTCGAGCGGCGGTGCTGCGGCGGCAAATCGCATGACGCGTTTGACGTACCATCCTTGCAATGGATTGTTTCGGAAAAATCAGGCGACTATGGGTGAAACCGATCTGAGGCAGCGGCTTGCGGCGATTCTAGCCGCCGACGTAGCCGGCTATTCGCGCCTGATGGCGGCCGACGATCGAGGGACTGTCGCGGCGCTCGACCGTGCGCGTGCAGTGTTCAAGGTTCGGATCGAGTCAAGTCAGGGTCGGGTTATCGACATGGCTGGGGATTCGGTCCTTGCGGTGTTCGAGACGGCAGCCGGGGCGGTCAATGCGGCGCTGGCCATTCAGGAAGAACTCGGGTCGGTAGGTGCGGATGCACCACAGGATCGTCGCATGCGTTTTCGCATCGGCGTTCACCTTGGTGACGTGATCGAGAAGTCCGATGGCACGGTGTATGGTGACGGCGTCAACATAGCGGCCCGCCTGGAAGGGTTGGCTCAGCCTGGCGGAGTGACGATTTCTGAATCGGTCTATGGCGCGGTGCACGGCAAGATCACCGCACTGTTTGCAGACCAGGGTGAACAACAGGTCAAGAACATTCCGCACCCGGTGCGGGCGTATTTTTTCGTGGCGGGCAACGCCGACACGTTGGTTCGAGCCGCTGATCCGGAACCGCCGCCGGGTGTAAAACCGTCTATCGCCGTATTGCCGTTTGACAATCTCAGCAACGACCGCGAGCAGGAGTACTTTGCCGACGGCATTGCCGACGATCTGCTGACCGCGTTGTCACGCTATCGTTGGTTGATGGTAGCGGCGCGCAACTCGTCGTTTTCCTACAAGGGCAAGTCAACCGATATCCGCCAGGTCGGCAAGGACCTCGGCGTACGCTATGTACTCGAAGGCAGTGTTCGCAAGAGCGGCAATCGGGTGCGGGTCACCGTGCAGCTGATCGATGCCGAAAGTGGCAATCATGTCTGGGCAGAGCGCTTTGACCGCGAACTCGCGGACATTTTCGATGTTCAGGACGAGATCACGCACAGTATTAGCGGCGCCATCGGGCCGGAACTTTCCAAAGCAGAGCAGGAACGGGCGCGCCGCAAACCGGCCAGCAGTCTGGATGCGTGGGACTTGTACCAGCGCGGCGTCTGGCAATTTTGGCGATTCAGCAAGGAATCCAACCTCGAGGCGCAGCGCCTCTTTGGTCAGGCGATCGCACTGGATCCGCGATTTGCTGCTGCGCATTCGGCGTTGGCGTATAGCCATTACTCATGCTGTGCACAAGGGTACGTTGACCCGCAGCAGGCACTGCCCTTGGCGCGCCGAAACGCGTTGGCGGCACTGGCCATTGACGACAAGGATGTGCTTGCGCACGGAACTCTCGGTCGTGTGCATACGAATCTCGGCGAGCACGCCGCGGCGCTGGCAGAGCTGGAAATCGCGGCGAGTCTCAACCCGAATTCCGCACATGGGCAATTCGGCCTTGCGACGGGATTGCTTTTCAGCGGACGACCCGAGCAAGCGCTCGCCGGATTTGAGGCAGCCGAGCGGCTGAGTCCGCACGATCAGCAGCTATGGTTGTGCCAATGTCTGCATGCGCGGGCTCTTGCTTTGTTGGGTCGATACGAAGCGGCGGAATCGCTGGCGAGAGCTTCGGCGAATCATCCGACGGCTACGCATCATGCCTATGCTACCTTGGCATCGATTCTTGGGCACATGGGACGTGACCCGGAAGCGCGGGAGACGCTGGCAAAAACGCTCGAACTAAAACCTGATTATGTGGAAAGTTTTTATCGGACAGTCGAGGGCATGGAGTCCGGGGTGAAGGAGTTTTACTTGCAAGGGCTTTACAAGGCTGGTTTTCCAAGGACCCCAACGAAGGCAATTTGACTTTGGTTGGAGAAAAACTTGCTGCGCTCTTTTTACTTTCGCGAACGGCCCGCCTCAGGGTTGCACCGACTCGGGGATCAGGCACGCAAGCGGCTGCTGCCGTCCTGGCCGGTTGGCGGTTCGTTCCAGGCGATGTGTGCGCAACTCGGTCTTCGCTCGAATGAGCTTTGAACGGAAAGTCATCATGAATCGATTCGAGTTTCCCGTCCTGTTGACCAGCACCAGTGAAGGTGGATTCGTCGTCACTTGCCGCGACTTGCCGCAATTGGTCACCCAGGGCGAGGACGAAGCCGACGCGTTGCTGCAGGCCGCCGATGCGATGGATGAAGTGTTCGCCACCTATATGATCGAAGCCATCGATTTCCCCCGGCCGAGCAAGTCGCGGCGCCGCGAACAACTGGTTGCACCGCCGGCGGAAACAATGGCCAAGGCGGCGCTCTATGTGGCGCTGCGCGCGGCGGCCACCTGAGGCGCCTCAGTAGCGCACCACCAGGGCCGCATCAAACCGGTTGTCATGGTTGGCCACCACCCCGCCGCCGCGCAGCACATGCGCCGCGCTCATCGATAGCGCCAGATTGCCGCGCAACTGGTAGTGCATGGCCAGCCCCAGGCTCGACGCATTCGCGCGGCTGGTCACGCCCGGCGCCGGGTCCTTGCGCCGGATGGTGCCGGCATCGAAGAAACCGCCGACGCGCAGGTCCTGACCCGCCATGCGCCGGCTCCACAGCTCGATGCTGCCTTGCGCGCCGGAATCACCAGCCAACGCGCGTTCCGGCAGGCCGCGCACGCCGGTGGCATGCAGCCACGGCGTGCGTTGCCACACGCCGAAGGCGCTGCCCCAGGGTTGCAGTGCGCCGCCGAGCGCGAACTGCTCGCCGGGGATCAGGGCGTCGCCGGAGAGTTGTGCGCGCATCCGCGCAATCAGGCGGATGTCGTAGGTGAGCACGCGCAGCCAGTCGCCGTCGGCGCGCAGGGCGCTCCAGCGACGGTTCGCCCGTGGACGTGCCAGGGCGTAGCCGGCGTCGTCGTTGCCGGCGCCGCCGCTGGTATTGGTCAGCGCTCGCACATCGAACTTCCAGCCGATCCATTCCTGTTCCCAGCGTACGGAATAGCCAAGCGTAAGGGGGCGGCTGCGCAATGGCATCGCGAAGCCGCTCCACTGCCGATCGTCGAGCGCGACCCAAAGCTGATGGTGATAATCGGCCAGTGGCGTCAGATGCTGGCGATAGCGGAGGCTGTTGCTGCGGCCGGCACCGCTGATCGGATCGAGGTCGACATCGAGGCCGCCGTTGTCGCGGGCGCGGGTCGACTTGAATTCCAGCATGCCGCCTAGTGCCGGCAGGGGCGCCCGGTAGGCGGCACTGGCGTTACCGCTGCGGTTCCAGTTGTCCGGTGCAGAAGATGCGAGGAACGCCACCTGAT
>JANPGJ010000505.1:0-7291 GCA_031423955.1 Burkholderiales bacterium | reverse complement strand
GGTCGCTTTCAGCGTGGCCGCGCCGGCGTTTGTGCCCAGCCTTGTGGCGCGGGAGCAATTGCCGCGCGCCAACGCGAAACTGGAATTGGCGCGTAGCGCGGCGTTTGCCGCAGGGCCGGCGCTCAGCGGCGCACTGGTGGCATGGACGGGGGCATCGGCTGCATTTATCTTGGCAGCCATGCTTTCTGCCAGCGCGGTACTGCTGCTGTGGCAGCTATCGGAGCAGCGTGACATCTCCAGCAGTGTGCAGCGCCGTCCGATGCAGGAGTTGAAGGGCGGCTGGCTTGCGGTATGGCAGCAAGACGGGTTGCGCGCAATTTTGCTCACCTCAGTGGCTTGGAATATTTCATGGTTTGTGTTGCATGCAGCATATGTGCCCTATGCAATGCAAGCACTTGGCATGAGCGCCGATCGGGTAGGTTTGAGTTTGGCGGCCTATGGCGCAGGCATGGTGGTGGGCGCATTGATCGCCACACGCGTGATGGCTCGCATGGCTTTAGGCAAGGCGATTTTGCTCGGGCCGCTGTGCTCGGTGATGGCGATATTTGGCTTGGTAGCCACGCAATGGCTGGGTCACACTGCTGCGCAGGTCTTGGCATGTCTCTCGTTCTTTATCTTCGGCGTTGGCCCGATCATCTGGACGATCACCACCACCACTTTGCGCCAAAGCATCACACCCGCTCCTTTGCTCGGGCGCGTCACAGCGATTTTTCTGACCGTGAACATGGGTGCTCGCCCGATTGGCGCATTGTTGGGTGCAGCGGTAGCTTGGGCAGTCAGCCTGACTGCATCAACGACTCACGCCCACACTGCGGAGATCGCTTGTCTCTGGCTCTCAGCTGCAGGCTTTTGCTTGCAACTCGTGATCATTGCCAGTTCGCCCATCAGGCAGTTGCAGGCATTGCCTAACGCAACGACTGCACGTGCTTGAAGCACGAGAAATTTCAGCGCAATTGCGGCAACGCTTTGGCTGCCTTGAATGCGCCTTCGCCAACCGCTGCGCCAAAACGCTTCGCTAGGCGCTCGGCCACATTCTCACGGCGGGTGTAATCGACCAAATTTTCAGCCTTGATCACATCGCGCGCCACCGAGTCGACTGTGCCGAAGCCGTCGGTCAGCCCCATTTCAACGCTCTTGACACCGGTCCACATCAGGCCGGAGAACATCTCCGGGGTTTCCTTGAGGCGCTTGCCGCGCCCCTTCTTGACCACGTCGATGAACTGCGCATGGATTTCGCCCAGCATCGCCTGGGTGAATTCGCGCTGCTTTTCGTTCGCCGGCGAAAACGGGTCCATGAAGGCCTTGTTTTCACCGGCGGTGTAGACGCGGCGCTCGACCCCCAGCTTTTCCATGGTGCCGGTGAAGCCGAAGCCATCCATCAGCACGCCGATCGAACCCACCAGCGAGGCCTTGTCGACATATATCTTGTCGGCCGAGGCGGCGATGTAGTAGCCGCCGGAGGCGCACAGGTCTTCAACCACCACATGCATGGGCTTATCGGGATACTTGGCGCGCAGGCGCTTGATCTCGTCATAGACGATGCCGGATTGCACCGGGCTGCCGCCGGGGCTGTTGATGCGCAGGATCACGCCGACGGAATGCTCGTCCTTGAAGGCATTGGTAAGCGCCGAGGTGATGTGGTCGGCGCTGTTGTTGCCGCCCGCCTCGATGACGCCCTTGAGTTCCACCAGCGCGGTGTGCTTTTCGGTATTGCCCGATTTCCTGCCGAATATCGGCAGGTCGAACAGCATGATGATCGCAAACGAAATGTAGGCGAAGGTGAGCAGCTTGAAAAAGATGCCCCAGCGGCGCGAGGTCTTTTGCTCCGCCAGCGCGGAAAAGGCCAGCTTCTCGATGGTCTTGCGCTCCCAGCTTGGGTCGGCGGTGGCGAGGTGGGCAGCGGCGGCCTTCGGTGTCGCACCAACATTGGCGGCGAACGGTGGCGGTGGCGGCGGCATGGCATTGCCACCCGACCCCGGTGGATTCGGATCTTCGTTTTGCATCGTCAGTCTTCCAGAATGATGTTGCCGTTTTCTTCGTGCACGGCCACTGGCGCAAGACCCTGGCCACGGCATGGTCCGCCGGCGCAGGCGCCGGTCGCAGGGTCGTACATGGCGCCATGGGTCGAGCAAATCAAGTATAAGCCGTCGGCATCGAAGAAAACGCCGGGCTGCCAGTCGAGTTCCATCGGTACATGGGCGCAGCGGTTGAGGAAGGCACGCGCCACGCCGTCGTAGCGCACCACGAAGGCCGGCTCGCTCACGCCGCCAGTCTCGCGCTCGAAACGCACGCCGCGGCCGCCCTCCTCGAGCGCCGCGGCGGCGCAGATCACGCGTGCTGTGCCAGCCATGCCGACAACTCGGCGACGCTGTCGACCACCACCCGCGGCGCCAGGGTCTCGAGTTGCGCGCGCGGATGCGCGCCGTAGGTCACCGACACCGCCGGCACCCCGGCGTTGGTCGCCATTTGCGAGTCATGGGTGGTGTCGCCGATCATCAGCGTACGCTGCGGCGGCACCTCGAAGCGCTCCATCAATTCGATGAGCATTTGCGGATGCGGCTTCGACTGCGTTTCATCGGCACAGCGGGTCCAGTCGAAGGCATCGGCCAGCGCCCCATGCGCCAGCGAGCGGTCGAGCCCGGCGCGCGACTTGCCGGTCGCCACCGCCAGCAGATACTGCCGCTGCCGCAATTCCGCCAGCAGGTCGCGCACCCCGGGAAACAGCACCAGGTCGTGTTCGTGCGTGCGCCAGTGCGCGACATAACGCTCGACCATGCGCGGGTAGTCGGCGCGCTGCAATTGCGGCACCGCCATCGACAGCGCGTCGGTCAGGCCAAGACCGATCACATGGCTGGCGATCGAGTCGGCCGGCACCGGCAGCCCGAGGTCGCGCGCCGCCTCCTGGATCGAGCGCACGATCACGGCGGTTGAATCCATGATCGTGCCGTCCCAGTCGAACACGATGAGATCGTAGTTTTTCATTTGGCTGCGGCCGCGGCGGTCAGGGTTGCAAGATAGGTGCGGCACTCGGGTGGAAGCGGCGATTCGAAGCGCACGCGAACACCGCTTGTAGGGTGCACAAATGAAATTTTAGCCGCATGCAGGAACATGCGCTTCAAACCGGCCTTCGCCAACGCGCGATTGAGGACGAAATCGCCGTATTTGTCGTCACCGGCGATCGGGTGGCCGGCCGAAGCCAGGTGCACCCGGATCTGGTGCGTGCGCCCGGTCTTGATCTGCACCTCGAGCAGGGTTGCCTCGCTGTAGCGGCGGATCACGTTGACCACCGAGTGCGCCTGTTTGGCGTCTTCTTGCTCCGCCTCAAGCACCCGGCGCTCGCCATCGCGGGTGACGAAGCTGGCAAGCGCAGTGGTGATGTGATGCTTGGCGGCATGCGGCCAGACGCCGCGCGCGAGCGCAAGATAGCGCTTGTCGATCCGTCCCTCGCGCAGCAGTTCGTGCATCGCCACCAGCAAGGGGCGCGTCTTGGCCAGCAGCAGGATGCCGGAAGTGTCACGGTCGAGCCGATGCACCAGTTCGAGGAAGCGCGCCTGTGGCCGCGCCGCACGCAGGGCCTCGATGACGCCGAATCGCAGGCCGCTGCCGCCGTGCACGGCGACGCCGGCCGGCTTGTCGATGGCCAACAGGGTGTCATCCTCGAACAGCACCGGAAAGCCGGCGCCGGCCTGTGCGGCGCCGGCGACTTCGGTCTTGACGGCGATCGCGCCGAGCTTGACCGGCGGCACCCGCACGGCATCGCCCAGTTCGAGCCGGGTATCGGGCCGCGCGCGCCCCTTGTTGACCCGCACCTCGCCGGACCGGATGATGCGGTAAATCAGGCTTTGCGGCGCGCCCTTCAGGCTCTTGTGCAGGAAATTGTCGAGCCGCTGCCCGGCCGAATCGACGCCGATCTCAAGCAGCTTCGGCGCCGGCTTGTTTGCAATCGCAGGGTTCATGACAAACGCATGGCGCAGCCGAAGGCGGCAGGTTCTGGGTGAATTTCAATCGCCGGCTGGTTCATATTTCATCAAACCGCTGATCAAATGCCTGAAGTATCGGGTTCCGAACCAGGAATCTTTTCGATTCAAGGTCTTGCAGCGGGCCTTATCGAGGCCCGCGAACGTGTTCGGGGTTTCCATATATAATCCACCGGTCGGAGAAGTGTGACCGGCATTCCATCAGGCACAAGAACCTGCGGTTTTTTCCGGTGCGAGCAACAGCGCGCCGGACTATAACGGGGTTCGGTCGAAAGCTCCCGGCGTCTTTCGCCTCCCGATCCCGGAGACGATTCGATTATCGGCGATTTGGACCTCTGCCGTATCGAATGGCGCGCCTGATGTGGTGGTCACCAGCTTCCCTTTTCCGGCCGGTTTATCGCTCGCCAGACCTAATGACAAGAGCGATGTCCAACGCAAACGAATTCGCGCGCAAGAGCCCAATTGAAATGTCCGGAATCCTTATCCAATCCGGACTGACAGCCCCCTAAGTGTCCATCCTTTTCTTCACCCTCGCGTTTTGCCTCCTGGGACTCACCTCCCGTAGGCTTGCTGCGCGCACGACCGCCAGCCATCCGGCTGCCCCGGCCGTGCGCTTGCGTGCGCGTCGTGGCGGAATGGTCCGGGCATGGGAGCAGGCAACCTGGCGCGCGCCAGGAGCAAGCAATGAAAAGAATGTTATTCAATGCGACGCACGCAGAGGAACTGCGCGTCGCCATCGTGGATGGCCAGAAGCTGATCGATCTGGACATCGAAATCGCCGGGCAGGAGCAGCGTAAGAGCAACATCTACAAGGGTGTCATCACCCGCATCGAGCCTTCGCTCGAAGCCTGCTTTGTCGACTACGGCGTAGACCGCCACGGGTTTCTCCCGTTCAAGGAAATCTCGCGCAGCTACTTTCGCGAAGGTGTGCCGGTCCGCGACGCCACCATCAAGGAAGCTCTGCGCGAAGGCCAGGAATTGCTGGTCCAGGTCGAGAAGGACGAGCGCGGCAACAAGGGCGCGGCGCTGACCACCTTCATCTCGCTGGCCGGGCGCTATCTGGTGGTGATGCCCAACAACCCGCGCGGCGGCGGCGTCTCGCGCCGCGTCGAGGGCGACGACCGCCAGGAACTCAAGGAGGTGATGGACCAGCTCCAGTACCCCGAGGGCATGAGCCTGATCGCGCGCACCGCCGGCATCGGCCGCGACGCCGCCGAACTGCAGTGGGATCTCAACTACCTGCTCAAACTGTGGGACGCGATCGAGACCGCCGGCAAATCGCTCAAGGGCGCGAACCTGATCTACCTCGAGTCGAGCCTGGTGATCCGCGCCATCCGCGACTACTTCTCGCCCGACATCGGCGAGATCCTGATCGATACCGACGACATCTTCGAGCAGGCCCAGACCTTCATGTCCCTGGTGATGCCCGACACCGAGGGACGGGTCAAGCGCTACCGCGACGAGGTGCCGCTGTTCTCGCGCTTCCAGATCGAGCACCAGATCGAATCGGCCTATTCGCGCACCGTGCAGCTGCCGTCCGGCGGCGCGATCGTGATCGATCACACCGAAGCCCTGGTCGCCATCGACGTCAACTCGGCGCGCTCCACCCGCGGCAGCGACATCGAGGAAACCGCGTTCCGCACCAACATGGAAGCCGCCGAGGAAGCCGCGCGCCAGTTGCGCCTGCGCGACATGGGCGGCCTGATCGTGATCGACTTCATCGACATGGAGTCGGCGCGCAACCAGCGCGACGTCGAGCAGAAACTGAAGGACGCGATGAAGCCCGACCGGGCCCGCGTGCAGATGGGCAAGATCTCGCGCTTCGGCCTGATGGAACTGTCGCGCCAGCGCCTGCGCCCGGCCCTGGCCGAAGCCAGCCATACCGTGTGCCCGCGCTGCAACGGCACCGGCCATATCCGCGATACCGAATCCTCGGCCCTGCACATCCTGCGCATGGTCCAGGAAGAAGCGATGAAGGACAACACCTCGACGGTGCGCGCGCAGGTGCCGGTCGATGTCGCCACCTTCCTGTTGAACGAGAAGCGCCTGGAAATCAATCGCATCGAGGCGCGCCAGAAGGTCAATGTCCTCCTGATTCCGAACATCCACCTTGAAACCCCGCACCACACCATTGAGCGCCTGCGCTTCGACGATGCTGCCGAGTCCCCCAAGGCCAGCTTCGAGCAGGTCGAGGAGCCGTCGACCGAAGGCGGCTACAAGCGCAAGGAGCCCGGTTCGCAGGTGAAGAAGCTGGAGCCGGCGGTCAAGGGCATCACCCCGGAAGCACCGGCACCGATGCGCGCCGTTGAAGCTGTCGCGCCGGTTGCGGTGGCGGCCGCGCCGGGTGCCGCCGCGACCGCGGCGCCGGAATCCGGCGGCATCATCGGCCGCATCATGGGCTGGTTCAAACCACGCGCGGAGCCCGCAATAACGGGCGGTACCGCAGCCGCAACCGTCGAGGCCTCACCTGCCGCTGCCACGCCTGAACGGCCGGCACGACAGGAACGCGATGGCGGCGGACGCAACGGTCGCGGTGGTCGCGGCCGTCGCAGCGAGCGCACCGAGCGCGGTGACCGTCCCGAGCGGGGCGACAAACCGGCAGGCGGCGATCGTCCCGAGCGAGGCGACAAACCGGCAGGCGGCGATCGGCCCGAGCGGGGCGAGAAGACCGAACGCGGCGATCGCCCGGATCGCGCACCGCGCGGACCGCGCAATGATCGCGGTGAACGCGACGACGCCGGCAGCGCCAACCGGCCCGAGCGTGAGCGCGGGGAGCGCGGCCGCGGTGCGCCGCAGGAAGTCAAGACCGACCTGAACGCGGTCGACGGTGTGGCACCGAATGGTGATGGATCGCAACGTGGCGAACGCGGCAACGGTCGCCGCCGCGAGCGCCCGTCACGCGTCAATGGCGATGCGCCACCGGCAGCAGGGCTGATCGAACCGGCATTGCCACCGGCTGACGGCATGGCGCCGGCGCAAGCGGCCACCGACACCGGCGCGGATGTGGCCGATCGCCCCGACGCACCGGAAGACGGCGAGGTGCGTGACGGCGAAGGTCGCCGCGGTCGCGGTCGCCGCGGCCGTCGCGGTCGCGGCAGAAACGGTGAGCGCGATGGTGAATCGGCGGTCAACGGCGAAGCCGGAAGCGAAGGGCCGGAAAACATGCAGCGCTCGCTGCTGATGCCCGAACCTGCGGACACACCGGTCAGCGAGAGCGCGGGCGGTTCGCAACCGGTCGCCGAAGCAACTACCGCAGCAGTGGTCGATGTGCCTGCCACCGCCGTTGCGTCACCGGCGGCTGAAACGTCAACGGT
>JANPGJ010000504.1:0-9096 GCA_031423955.1 Burkholderiales bacterium | reverse complement strand
CCCTCAACGGCGGCCTCGCCCTCGCGGGAGCGGCCGGCAGCTTCGTCGCCAGCGGCGAATTCCAGGGCCGCTACGGCGCCTTGAACGACACCGCCTTCGTCAACCAGCTCTACGTCAACGTGCTCAACCGCGCGGCCGATGCCGGCGGACTGGCGGCATGGCTGGGCTATCTGGGTGGCGGCGGCACGCGCGGCGGCGTGGTCACCGGTTTCTCCGAGTCCGACGAATTCAAGGTCAAAAGCCTGCCGCTGATCGATCGCGGCGTCACCGTGTCCGACACCCAGGCGGCCTATACCGGCACCGCTGTGGGCGAGACGATCAACGGCTCGGCCGCCGACAACATCATCGCCGGCGGCCTCGGCAACGACACCTTGAGCGGCGGTGCCGGCGCCGACCGCTTCGTGTTCAACAGCGCGCCCAACGCCGCCAGCAACCTCGACACCATCAACGACTTCGCACCCGGCAGCGATACCCTGGTGCTCGACCATCGCATCTTCGCTGCGCTGTCGATCGGGTCCTTGTCAGGTGCCAGCCTGGTGTCGGGGGCGAACCCGGTGGCGGCCGATGGCAACGACTTCATTCTCTACAACACGGCGACCGGCTTGCTGTCGTATGACGCCGATGGCAACGGCGTCGGCGCGGCGGTGGGCTTTGCTTCGCTATCGACCAAGCCGGTGTTGACGGCGGCGGATTTCCTGATCGCTTGAACGGCAGGCAAAGCGCGACGGTGCCGCGACTGCCGAACGCGTGCCTTCAACCATCGTCACCCGCGGTCACCCACCGCAGACCGTTCGATCCCGTCGCGAGTGTGGCGGCGGTCGCCTGTCAGGGTGATTTGACGGCGGCGCGAGGCGCGGCCTGCATCCGCTGGTAAATGCTGTTGGCCACCAGCGCCCCCACCACCATCGCCGCGCCGGTCCATTCCTGCCAGCTGAAGCGCGCCCCCTGCAGATAGCGGATCAGGTAGGTTTCGATCGGCATCAGGTTGAGCAGCAGCATCGAGTTGAGCGCGCCGATGCGCGCATTGCCGTAGTTCCACAGCAGCAGGGGCAGAACCACGCCGGGAATCGCCAGGAACAGCAGGTGCGGCGTCACCCTGATCAGTGCCGACGTGTCCGGTATGTGCGCCGCTCCGATCAGCAGCGCGACCGCCGCACCCACGCAGGTCCCGAGCGCACCGAAAAAGCATGAAAGCGTGGTGAAGCGCAGCACGCCGAAGCCGGGAAAGCCGTCGAGCATCAGGTTGTAGCCGATCCAGCACAGCACGCCGGACAGCACCAGCAGGTCGCCGATCAGTTTGGCTTCGCCAGGCTTGAATCCGTGGCCGACCACCACCAGCACCACGCCGCAAAATGCAACCACGATGGCGCCGATGGTGAAGTTCGGCGGCCGTCGTCCATGCAGCCACCACTGCACCATGGCGATCATCGAGGGCTGCAGGGCGATGATGATCACCGCGTGCTCCGGCAAGGTGTAGGCGAGGCCGACAAACACCAGGAGCGGTGAACCGGTCATGCCCAGCACGCCGGCCACCGCCAGCCGCGCCGGTCGCGGGCCGCAGGCGAATGCCGCCGGCCCTTCGCGCAGCGCCAGGACGCCGAGCAGCACGATGGAAGCGAGCGCATAGCGGATGGCGGTCAGCGTGTATGGGTCCACCGTCAGATAGGCCGCCTTGGCCACCGGCAACTGCGCGCCCCACATGATGACCGCGGCGAAGGCCGCGGCCACGCCGATCCCGAACTGCGCCGGGCGAATCATCGGCCTAGCGCGTCGCGCCGGAAAAAAACAGGCCCGCGCGAGGGCGGGCCTGGAATTTTCGCGCCGGCACGATCAAGTGCTGCCGTCCTCGAGAAAGCTCTTCAGCCGCTCGGAGCGTGACGGATGCCGGAGCTTGCGCAGGGCCTTGGCCTCGATCTGGCGAATCCGTTCGCGCGTGACGTCGAACTGCTTGCCGACCTCCTCGAGCGTGTGGTCGGTCGACATCTCGATGCCGAAGCGCATGCGCAGCACCTTCGCTTCGCGCGGCGTCAGGGTTTCGAGAATGTCCTTGGTGACATCGCGCAGGCTCTCGTACATCGCGGCCTCGGCCGGCGCCAGCGTGCTGCCGTCCTCGATGAAGTCGCCCAGATGCGAATCATCATCGTCGCCGATCGGCGTCTCCATCGAGATCGGCTCCTTGCTGATCTTGAGGATCTTGCGGATCTTGTCTTCCGGCATCTCCATCTTCACCGCCAGGGTCGCCGGATCGGGCTCGATGCCGGTCTCCTGCAAAATCTGGCGCGAGATGCGGTTCATCTTGTTGATGGTTTCAATCATGTGCACCGGAATCCGGATGGTGCGCGCCTGGTCGGCGATCGAGCGTGTGATGGCCTGGCGAATCCACCAGGTAGCGTAGGTCGAGAACTTGTAACCACGCCGATATTCGAACTTGTCGACCGCCTTCATCAGGCCGATGTTGCCTTCCTGGATCAGGTCGAGGAACTGCAGGCCGCGGTTGGTGTATTTCTTGGCGATCGAGATCACCAGGCGCAGGTTGGCCTCGGTCATCTCGCGCTTGGCGCGACGGGCCTTCGCCTCGCCGGTGGACATCTGCTTGTTGATCTCCTTCAAGTCCTTGAGCGGAATGCCGAGCGTGTTCTGCAGGTCGATCAGCTTTTGCTGGTGCTCCTGCACCGCCGGCACGAAGCGCGTCAGCGTGGCGCTGTACGGGCGCTCGGCATCGACCTCGCGCTGGACCCAGCGCTGGTTGGTCTCGTTGCCGGGAAATTCCTTGATGAAGTGCGGGCGCGGCATGCCGGACTTGATCACGCAGAGTTCCTGGATCGCGCGCTCATGCTGGCGCACGCGATCGACCTGGCCGCGCAACAGGTCGCACAGGCGCTCGACGATGCGCGCGGTGAAGCGCACCGACAGCAGTTCGTCGGAAATCGCGTTCTGGGTGTCGATATAGGGCTTGGTCTTGTAGCCCTTCTTGGCGACGATTCCCCTGAGCTTCTCATGCAGGTGGAACAGGCGCGAAAAAATCTCCAGCGATTTCTGCTTCAGTTCGGCCATCAGCGCGGCGTTGGCGGCGCTGGCGGCCTCGCCGTCGTCGTCCTCGACGTCGTCGGCCAAGTCTGCTTCGGCTTCCTCCTCGGCTTCGGCGGCGGCCAGCGCGGCCAGCGCCTCCTCGCTGACGTTGGGATCGATCAGGCCGTCGACCAGCTCATCGATGCGCATCTCGTCGCGCGAGATCTTGCCGGCCATCGCGAGGATTTCCTCGATCGTGGTCGGGCAGGCGGCGATCGCCTGGATCATGTGCTTGAGGCCGTCCTCGATGCGCTTGGCGATCTCGATCTCGCCTTCGCGCGTGAGCAGTTCGACCGAGCCCATCTCGCGCATGTACATGCGCACCGGGTCGGTGGTGCGGCCGAATTCGGAATCCAGCGACGAAGCCGCGGCCTCCGCCTGCTCCTCGACATCGTCGTCATTGGCCGCGGTCGGCGCGTTCTCGTTGAGCAGCAGGGTCTCGGCGTCGGGCGCCTTGTCGTAGACCGCGATGCCCATGTCGGTGAAGGTGGTGATGATCGCTTCGATCTGCTCGGCATCGACGATGTCGTCGGGCAGGTGATCGTTGATCTCAGCGTAGGTGAGGAACGAGCGTTCCTTGCCCAGCTTGATCAGGGCCTTGAGCTTGTTGCGGCGCGCCTCCACATCTTCCGCGGTCGGCGCTTTTTGCAGCAGCAGCATTTCGATCCGCTCGCGATTGCGGCGCTCCGACCGCGCGCTTTTCTTCGAAGCCTTGGCGGCGCGCGCCAGTTCCTCGGGTGTGGCCACCGGCGCCACCACAACGGGTGCTGCCGGCTTTGCCGCTTTGCCCTTGGCTGGCGTGGCTTCAGCCAGGTCCTTGACCGGCCTGGCCGGCTTCGCTGCCGTCACCGCCGGCGCTGCAGCGACCGGCCCTTTCTTCATCACGGCCGCTGCCTTGCCTGCGGCCAGTGGCTTTGCCAGTGGCTTTGCCGGCTTCGAAGAAGCACTCGGTTTGGACGGCTTCGACGCTTTCACGGGCGGCCTGGAGGTCTTGCCGGCGGCCGGCATCGATTTTGATTTCGGCTTCGCCGATTCTCGCGGCGCACTCTTGCTGACAGGTTTTTTCACGGGCTTCGCTGCTTTGATCATCTTTTTGACGTGCTTGGTCGCTTTTTTGGGTGCGGCTTTTGAGACAGGTTTCTTGGCCATGGGTGCCTCGAAATGGGTTGGCGCGCCTCGAACCGGAGGTGCGTTCAGGGGAAGGCGCCAATGGCGCTCCGCAACAAACACGGCGAAAATTAGTAAAGCCTTGAATTATAGCACTATTTGAATCTTCGAAGCAGCCCTCAAGCCGCCGCGGACAGGGCCCTGCTGCGGCTTTCCTCCTCGAGAAGTGCGGCGTACTCGCCGCGCGCGGACGGATCCTCGGCCATGCGCGCGATCAACGCCTCCTTGCGGCGACTGCGCCACTGTGTGAGCAGGGATTGCAATGCGTGCAAGAACTCGGCGCGCACGATTTCCGCATCCTTGTCGAATTCGAGCTCCTCGACCAGGGCACGCCGCAACAGCGGTTCGACCGCGCTGTCGGCGAACAGTTCGGCCAGCGCCGCGGCTTGCGGCAGGGTCGGCGCATCGCGGATCACATCGATCACATCGAGAACCGGTGAATCGGCTGGAATCGCGTACCGGTAGTCTTCAACCTCCGGCAGCAGGGCCAGGCTGCCGTCGCGCACCAGGAGGCGCAGCAGATGCTCGTCGAGCGGGGTGTTCGCGGCGCGCGCCGCGCGCCGCGGCGCGTTGCGCAGCACCGAGGCCTGCGGCTTCAGGTCGCACAGACGCTCGACCTCGGACGCCGTCATGTCGACGATGTCGGCGATCGATTTGACCATCCCGAGCCGCAGGCCGGGCGCGGTGACGCGCTGCAGATGCGGCTTGGCGGCGCTCACCAACCCGGCACGGCCCTCGGCGGTGTCGAGATCGACATCAAGCTTGAGGTGTTCGATCAGAAAGCGCGACATCGGCATCGCACTGTGCTCCAGTTCGACGAATGCCTCGCGACCGTACTGGCGGATGTAGGAATCCGGGTCATGCTCCGGCGCCAGAAACAGGAACGAGAACACCTTGTCGTCGGATGTCAGGGCAAGGCTGTTTTCCAGCGCCCGCCAGGCGGCGCGGCGGCCGGCGGCGTCGCCGTCGAAACAGAAAATAATGTGCGCGGTCTGCCGGATCAGCTTCTGCACATGCGCCGGGGTGCAGGCGGTGCCGAGCGTGGCCACCGCATAGCCCACGCCATGCTGCGCCAGCGCGACCACATCCATATAGCCCTCGACCACCAGCACGCGATCGGCTGCGCGGATCGCCTGCCGCGCCTCGAACAGGCCGTAGAGTTCGCGCCCCTTTTCAAACAGCGGGGTTTCCGGCGAGTTCAGGTACTTCGGTTCGCCGGCGCCGATCACGCGGCCGCCGAAGCCGATCAACTGGCCGCGGGTATTGCGGATCGGAAAGGTCACCCGCCCGCGAAAACGGTCGTAGCGACGCCCCTTTTCGCCGTCGATCACCAGTCCGGTTTCGGCCATCGGCTTGCCGCCATACTGGTCGCCATACACGGCCTCGAGCGCGTTCCACTCGTCCGGCGCATAGCCAAGACCGAAGCGCGCAGCGACCTGGCCGCTGAGTCCGCGGCCCTTGAGATATTCGATCGCAACCGGCTCGACCTTGAGCCGGTCGCGATAAAAGCGGTTGGCGCGGTCCATCAGGGCCACCAGCGCCGCCGTATCCGGCCCGTCGCGCCGCTGCTGATCGCCGGCACTTTCCTCCGGCACTGTCAGGCCGGCCAATTGGGCCAGATCCTTGATCGCCTCGACATAGCCAAGCCCGGCATGCTCCATCAGGAAGCCGATCGCCGAGCCATGCGCCCCGCAGCCGAAGCAGTGATAGAACTGCTTGGTCGGGCTGACCGTGAACGACGGTGACTTCTCGTTGTGGAACGGACACAGCCCCATCAGGTTCGCGCCACCCTTCTTGAGCTGTACATGCTTGCCGACCACCTCGACAATGTCGATGCGGTTGAGCAGGTCGGCGATGAAGGATTGCGGAATCATGGAGGACCGATATTTTAGGCGCAATCGCGCGCAATCGGTCGCCACCGCGCGGGCAAAAAAAAGCCCCGCGGGGCGGAGCTTTTTCGTGCCGGGGCAGCCGGCGCGGCGCAAATGGCCGGTCAGGCGAAGTTCTTGGCCACGAAATCCCAGTTGACCAGGTTCCAGAACGCCTCGACATACTTCGGCCGCGCATTGCGATAGTCGACGTAATACGCGTGTTCCCACACATCGCAGGTCAACAGCGGCTTGTCAGCCCCGGTGAGCGGCGTGGCGGCGTTCGAGGTTGACGCCAGGTCGAGCGAACCGTCGGCCTTTTTCACCAGCCAGCCCCAGCCCGACCCGAAAGTGCCGACCGCGGTCTTGGTGAACTCTTCCTTGAACTTGGCGAACGATCCCCATTTCTTGTTGATCGCGTCAGCCAGCGCACCGCTCGGCTCGCCGCCACCCTTGGGCGACAGCCCCATCCAGTAGAAGGTGTGGTTCCATACCTGCGCGGCGTTGTTGAACATGCCGCCGGTGGACTTTTTGGTGATCTCTTCCAGGCTCATGTTCTCGAACTCGGTCCCCTTGATCAGGTTGTTGAGGTTCGTGATGTAGGTCTGGTGGTGCTTGCCGTAGTGAAATTCCAGGGTTTCCTTGGAAATGTGCGGCGCCAGCGCGTCGAGCGCGTATGGCAGTTCGGGAAGCTTATGTTCCATCTTGATCTCCGTGGCGAAAAAACAGGTTCGATATTCGGGACAACGGTTGCGATCCGCACTCGCCAATCGATGACAGCCCAGTGCCGGCATAGGGACAGCGGTTCCGGACAGCAGGGCCGGCGATTGGTGATGACGCGGTAACGCTTCGTCAAGCCTTGATTGTAGGGCAGGCCGGTACTGTGCGGCAAACCGGCCGTCAGTAGGGCTTTTCGACACGCACCAGTGCGCCGCCATGCGCCAGCGTAAGCTCGAGGGCATCACCGGCCGCAAGCGCCGCCGATTCGCGCACGGCACGCCCGTCGGCGCTGCGCACCACCGCATAGCCGCGCGCCAGCACACGCATCGGATCAAGATGGGCAAGCGCCGCCTCAAGGGCGACCAACTTGCGCGCCGCGGCCTGCAGGGCGTGGCGACCGGCACGCGCATGGCGTTCCGCCAATCCGCCCACCTGCATCGCACGTACCGGCAGCCGCGGCCCGCGCAAGTGCGACGCCGCCAGCGTCAGGCGGGAGCGCGCCGTGCCGAGCGCCTGAGTGGCCCCCGCTTCAAGGCGCGAACCGAGTTCGGCGAGATGACGGCGCCGGTCGGCCAGGCGCTGCGCCGGCGCGATCAACTCGCGCGCGGCCCAGTCAAGCCGTTGCCGTTTGCCGGCAATCGTGCTTTCGATCGCGCGCGACAAGTCGCGCGCCTGCGCCGCGAGGGCAGCGAGCAGCGCCGCCCGTGCCGGCGCCACCAGTTCGGCGGCGGCCGTCGGCGTCGGCGCCCGCATGTCGGCGGCGAAATCGGCAATCGTGAAATCGGTCTCGTGGCCGATGCCGGCGACCACCGGGATGCGGCTGCCGGCGATCGCCCTGGCGACCACTTCCTCGTTGAACGCCCACAAATCCTCGATGCTGCCGCCGCCGCGGCAAACGATCATCACATCGGTTTCAGCGCGAACATTGGCCAGCGCAATCGCCGCGGCGATGCGCGCCGCCGCATTGTCGCCCTGCACCGGCGTCGGGTAGACAATCACCGGCAGCATCGGCGCCCGCCGCCGCAGGGTGGTGAGAACATCGCGCAATGCCGCCGCACCGACCGAGGAGACGATGGCGATGGCACGCGGCAAGGCCGGTAGGGCGCGCTTGCGGCCGGCATCAAACAGGCCTTCGCGCGCCAGTTTCTCCTTGAGCCTTTGAAACGCCTCGAACAAGGCGCCGGCGCCGGCCCTGGCAACCGCCTCGACATTCAACTGGAATTCGCCGCGCGCCTCGAACAGGGTGACGGCGGCGCGCACCATCACCGCATCGCCGTCGCGCGGTTGCCAATCGAGCGAACCGGCGCGATTTTTCCACATCGCGCAGCGCACCTGGGCACCGGCATCCTTGAGCACGAAATACAAATGACCGGAAGCGGCGCGGGTGAAATTCGACAGCTCGCCGCGCACCGTGACCAGCGGATAGCCGCGTTCGAGCATCGAGCGCACGCCGCGGTTGAGTTCACTCACGCTCAGCGCGCGCGCAGCGGGCGCCAGCGGGCCTGCGCCGGGCTCCGGGCGGCTCAACACGAAGCGCTCCGTGCTGCCGGATTTTTTGGCAAGGCAGGAAAAACCCTTGTGTGCAAAGGCGCTTGCGCGGTCTGCGCAGCGGTTATCCACATCCTTATCCACAGGGTCTGTGGAAAAACGGCGCGTGCTGCGGCGGCCGGCTTTCCGCTAAACTGCGCGCTTCGCCGGACGCATGCCACACCATGAGGCGCGCGGTTGCGGACGAGAATCAAGGGGGAATTTTCCGTGTGGGACATTTTGAAGGAAGCGGGATGGCCGATTTACCCGCTGCTGGTGGCTTCGATCATTGCGGTCGCGCTGATTATCGAGCGCCTGATGGTGCTGCGCAAGTCGCGCATCATTCCCGAGCAGTTGTTAGGCGAGGTCCTCACGCTCTACAAGGGCCGCCAGATCACCCCTGAAATCATCAGCAAGATCGAAGCCAATTCGCCGCTTGGCCGGGTGCTGGCGGCCGGCTTGCGCAACGACAAAAGCTCGCGCTACGTGATGAAGGAGGCGATTGAAGAAGCCGGCAGTTTCACCGCCCATGAACTGGGCCGCTTTCTCAACGGCCTGGGCACCATCGCCACTGCGGCGCCATTGATGGGATTGTTCGGCACGGTGGTCGGGATGATCGAGATTTTCGGCAGCCAGAGCCCGTCCGGCACCAATCCGCAAGCCCTGGCGCACGGCATTTCGGTCGCGCTCTACAACACCGGCTTCGGCATCCTGATCGCAGTGCCGGCGCTGATCTTCTACCGCC
>JANPGJ010000503.1:0-5842 GCA_031423955.1 Burkholderiales bacterium | reverse complement strand
GGCGACCGCCAGGCCGCGATACAGCGCGTTCATGATCTTGCCGCCGTCCTTGCACTTGACGAAGAAGCAGCCGACGATCGAGGCGATGATCGAGACCGCACCCAGCATCAGGGGGTAGAGCACGCCGGCGTCGCTGCCTTTCATCACCAGGGCGCCCAGCACCATGGTGGCGATCAGGGTCACCGCATAGGTCTCGAACAGGTCGGCCGCCATGCCGGCGCAGTCACCGACGTTGTCGCCGACGTTGTCGGCGATCACCGCCGGATTGCGCGGGTCGTCTTCCGGGATCCCGGCTTCGAGTTTGCCCACCTGGTCGGCTCCGACGTCAGCGCCCTTGGTGAAGATGCCGCCGCCCAGCCGCGCGAATATCGAGATCAGCGAGGCGCCGAAGCCCAGCCCGATCATCGGCTTCAACAGGTCGACCAGCGTGCTGGTCTTGCCCAGTCCGTGCGGTGCCGCGCCTTGCAGCACGCCATAGAACCCGGCGACTCCGATCAGGCCCAGGCCGACCACCAGCATGCCGGTGATCGCACCGCCGCGGAACGCCACATCGAACGCCGGCGACAGGCCCTGGGTCGCGGCCTGCGCGGTGCGCACATTGGCGCGCACCGAGACATTCATGCCGATGAAGCCGGCCAGACCGGACAGCACCGCGCCGACCAGGAAGCCGGCGGCGGTCATCCAGCCGAGGCCGGGCACCAAGCCGAGAATAAGGAAGATGACGACGCCGACCATCGCAATGGCCCGATACTGGCGGCTCAAGTAGGCTTGTGCGCCGACCTGGATGGCTTCGGCGATTTCCTGCATGCGCGCATTACCGGCCGGCAGCGAGAGAATCCATTTGATTGAAATGACGCCGTAAATCACCGCGATGATGCCGCCGGCGATAGCGCTCCACAGAACTATAGACATCTACCCCTCCACTGGGAATGCTTGATTAGTTGGTCGAATTGCCTGGGCAAATCGCTTGAAACCACTCTGGATGTGCCGTACCGCTTGTGGTCGCGATAGTCGGCGCGAAAAACCGTCAGATTGTAAATGATTCGCCGAGTTTTCTCCTGACCGTCAGGTTTTTGAGCACTGGATAGGCGGGCAGGCCATTGCGGTAAGGCGGCGTATCGGTGCCGGCGATCAGCGGCGACAAATAGTCGCGGCAAGCCTGGGTGATGTGGAAACCATCGGCGCTGATGAAGCGCCGCGGCATCATCTTTTCGTGATTGGCGACCTTCGACAGGGGCACCGGTTCGATCTTCCAGCGATACGGCTTGTTCGAGGTACGCTTGATCGCGGCCATCACCGCGGTCTTGCCGGCCACCGCATAACGCACCGCCTCGCGTCCGACCGCGTAGGCCTGGTCGACGTCGGTTTTCGACGCGATATGGCGCGCCGCGCGCTGCAGGTAGTCGGCCACCGCCCAGTGATACTTGAAGCCCAGCCGGTCCTTGACCAGTTGCGCCACCAGCGGCGCCACGCCGCCGAGTTGCGCATGGCCAAACGCATCCTTGAGGCCGGTCTCGGAGAGAAAGCCGCCGTCGGCGTTCTGCAGGCCCTCGGATACCGCGATGGTGCAATAGCCCCATTTTTTCACGCAGGCGTCGACCCGTGCCAGGAATTTCGCCTGGTCGAACCTGATTTCCGGCAACAGCAGGATGTGCGGCGCCTGTCCGGCACCTTCGCTGGCCAGGCCGCAGGCGGCGGTGATCCAGCCGGCATGGCGGCCCATGACCTCGAGCACGAACACCTTGGTCGACGTGCGCGCCATCGACGCCACATCCATGCCGGCCTCGCGCATCGACACCGCGACATACTTGGCGACCGACCCGAAGCCGGGACAATTGTCGGTGAGCACCAGATCGTTGTCGACTGTCTTGGGTACGCCGATGCAGGCCACCGGATAGCCGAGCTTGCGGCTGATCGCGGAGACCTTGTTGCAGGTGTCCATCGAATCGTTGCCGCCGTTGTAGAAGAAGTAGCCGATGTCATGGGCCCGGAACACGTCGATCAGGCGGCGGTACTGCGCCTCCGACTGCTCGAAGGACTTGAGCTTGTAGCGGCAGGAGCCGAAGGCGCCGCCCGGCATGTAGCGCAGGCCGGCGATGGTCGCGGCGGTTTCCTTCGAGGTATCGATCAGGTCCTCGGTCAAGGCGCCGATGATGCCGTCGCGGCCGGCATACACGCGCGCGATGGTGCCCTTGTGGCGGCGCGCCTCCTCGATCACCCCGCAGGCGGATACGTTGATGACGGCGGTGACGCCGCCGGACTGGGCATAAAAGGCATTGCGGGCTGCCGTCATGGGGCCTCCAAGGGGTTGGGTCAATCGTGAGTATGCTGGACTTTCAGATCGAGCGACAGTGCGCCTGCATCGCAGCTGCCAATTGCCGCATCTTGACCGCGGCCGGCACCGCGATGCACGGCGGGCGCAGGCGCGGCAGCGCGACTGCGGCGCTATTTGAGCGCGGCGAACGCGCGCTCGCGGATTTCTTCTACCGGGCCGGTACCGGCGATGCGCCGGTATTGCGGTGCACCGCTTTTGCCGCTTGCCGCCCAGTCGGAGTAATAACCGACCAGGGCCTTGGTCTGCTGGTGATAGACCTCGAGGCGTTTGTGCACGGTTTCCTCGCGATCGTCGTCGCGCTGGATCAAGGGTTCGCCACTGACGTCATCGAGCCCAGGCACTTTCGGCGGATTGAACTTCAGGTGATAGGTGCGACCCGAGGCCAGATGCACCCGGCGCCCGCTCATACGGGTGACGATTTCCGAATCCGGAACGTCGATTTCAAGCACGAAATCGAGATTGACCCCCGCCTCTTTCATCGCGTCCGCCTGCGGGATGGTGCGCGGGAACCCGTCGAACAGATAGCCGCCGCTGCAATCGGCCTGTGTCAGCCGATCCTTCACCAGCCCGATGATGATGTCGTCGGATACCAGGCCGCCGGCGTCCATGACTTTCTTGGCGGCAAGGCCCAACGGGCTGCCGGCCTTGACCGCGGCGCGCAGCATGTCGCCGGTGGAAATTTGCGGAATGCCGAAGCGTTCCTTGATGAATGTCGCTTGAGTGCCCTTGCCCGCGCCCGGTGGTCCCAACAGGATGAGTCTCATGATGCCCCTTGCCTCCGGAATCTTTTGATTCGCCGGATTTTAGCCGGAATAGGCTTGCACCAAGCTTACCCTCGCTGGTCTGCCATCAACGTGCGAACCAAGGCCAGATCGGCTGCCGTGTCGACCCCGGGCGCGGCGGTCGCCGCGCTCACCAGCACGGCGATGCGATGCCCGTGCCACATCGCGCGCAACTGTTCGAGCGCCTCGAACTGCTCGATCGGCGCGGCTGCGAGTTGTGGAAAGGCTTTCAGAAATCCGGCGCGATAGGCGTAGATGCCCATGTGGCGGTGAATCGGCAGGCCGGCCGGAATCGTGGTGTCGAAGCCGGCGGCGAAGGCGTCGCGTGCCCACGGGATGGTCGCCCGGCTGAAGTAGAGCGCGGTGTTCAGGCGGTCGAGTACAACCTTCACGATGTTCGGGTTGAACATTTCGGCGGCGCTCGCAAGGGCGTGGCAGGCGGTGGCCATCGAACAGTCGGCGCGGCGCTCCAGTTCGCCGGCGACCGCGCCGATCAACAGTGGCGAGATCAGTGGCTCGTCGCCCTGTACATTGACCACCAGTTCGTCGTCGGACAATCCGAGCAGGGCGGCGGCCTCGGCCAGCCGGTCGGTGCCGGACAAATGGTCGCCGCGCGTCATCAACGCGCTATGCCCGTGGCTTTCGACCGCTGCAAGCACCGCGGAGTCGTCGGTGGCTACCACCACCATGCGGGCGCCGCTGGCGCGCGCCTTGTCGGCCACATGCACCACCATCGGCTTGCCGGCCAGGTCGGCCAGCACCTTGCCGGGCAGGCGGGTCGAAGCGCGGCGCGCCGGAATCAGCGCGACAAAGGCGGTCATGCGCCGGTCAGGACAGTTCGGCTTCGGTCAGCTTGCGCGCGTCTTCTTCCAGCATCACCGGGATGCCGTCGCGGATCGGGTATGCCAGTCGTGCCGATCGGGATATCAATTCCTGCTTGTCGCGGTCGTATACCAGCGGGCCCTTGGTGATCGGGCACACCAGGATGTCAAGCAGCTTTGGTTCCACGAAGTTTCTCCAGGATCGATCGGGTGAGTCCGGCGTCGACGTCCGCAGTCACCGGCGCCACCCAAATGCGCGGGTCGTCGAAGGCCTCGCATTTTAGCGCGTCCTTTTCGGTCATCACGATGTGTTGCGCGCCGATCCGCGCCAGTTCGTCGCGGCTGAACGGATGGTGGTCGGGAAACGGGTGTGGCACGACGGTCAGCCCGAGGGCGCGCAGGGTGGCGAAGAAGCGCGCGGGATTGCCGATCCCGGCGACGGCGGCGACGCGGCACGCATGGCGCGCGGCGAACTGCGCGGGCGGGCAGGTGAGCGCCGGATTCGCCAGGTTGTAGAGGTCACCCGGAACCAGGTGCATGGCGAACAGGGGCCGGCCTGGATTGCCGCCGGTGGCCGCCGAGATGGCGTCGCCCGCGCCGGCGCCATTGGCAATCAGCGCGTCCATCATGGCGGTGCGCGCCAGCGGCTCGCGCAGCGGCCCGGCGGGCAACAGGCGACCATTGCCGGCGCCGCGTTCGTCGAATACGGCGATCTGGTAGTCGCGCGCCAACTGCAGGTGCTGCAGGCCGTCGTCGGCAATGACCAGGTCGGTGGCCGGATAGGCGGCGAGCAGGGCGCGCGCGGCATCCACGCGCCGGGCGCCGACAAATACCGGACAGCCGGTCCGGCGCCGGATCAGCAGGGGTTCGTCACCGGTCTCGGTCGGCTGGCTGTGCGGACCGACTTCCATGACTGCGCCGGCGCGGCCACCGAAGCCGCGCGAAATCACGCCGGGCCGCCGGCCCGCCTGCGCCAACGCGGTGGCCAGATGGATCACCAGAGGTGTCTTGCCGCTGCCGCCCACCGTCAGGTTGCCGACCACCAGCACCGGGACCGGAAGGTGGTGCTCGACGCGCCAGCCGAGCCGATAGGCGGCTCGCCGAGCTGCGGCGGCACGGCCCAGCAGCCAGGCCAGCGGCAGCAGCGGCGCGCTGCGCCAGGTCAGGCCCGGCAGCCACCAGTCCCGCGCGAGGTTCAAAGCCGGCTCTCTCGGGGCGCCGACTAGGGGCGCGGCTACTTGCCGGCCGCTGCCTGGGTGGTGAACGTGACCTGCCCGAGGCCGGCCAGTTGCGCCGCCTGCATCACGTAGATCACCGACTGGTGGGTCGCTTGCGCATCGGCGCTGATCACCACCACCGGATCCTTCTTGCCGGCGGCTGCATTCTTGAGATCGGCCGACAGCGCGGCGACATCGCGAAACGCGATCGACTGGCCATTGATCATGTAACGCGCCTGCGCGTTGATGCCGACATTGATCTCGTTGGGGCGTTCGAGCTGCTTTTCGGCGTCGGCGGTCGGCAGGTTGATCTGCAGTTCCGTGTATTTCGAGTAGGTGGTGGTGATCATCAGGAAAATCAGGATCACCAACAGGACGTCGATCAACGGGATGAAGTTGATTTCCGGCTCTTCCGGCGTGCGCGTGCGGAATTTCATGTTGGGGTGAGGGCCGTGGCTTCAGAGCGTGAGAAGAAATCGTAGCGAGCGGGTCAAGGTCGCGCCGAGAAGCGCAGCCGTACTCCTCTCGTACGGCGAGAATCGCAGGTGCGGGATTGGCTCGCGCAGTAGATTTATTCTCATGCTCTCAGGCCTTGCGATCGCCGTGGGCAATGTCGAGCAGCTTGATCGCGGCCTGTTCCATCTCGACCACGAAATGCTCGACGCGGGCGCGGAAATGGCGGTAGAA
>JANPGJ010000502.1:0-4272 GCA_031423955.1 Burkholderiales bacterium | reverse complement strand
GATATTTCATTTGCAACCTCACGTCTTGAGTCCAGCCTGCTTCAGGACGTTGTTCAGAGTACCGGGTGGAACCTCCACGCTCGGCTTTCCCGAAACCGTGACCGTTCCAGCCTTATTGGCATGATGATACGGGCGATGGCTTCCGCGTTGGCGAACTTGAAACCAGCCATCAGCTTCGATCAGGGCCAGCAGATCTTTGACTTTCGTTGGCATTGGAGAAGCATCTCCCAACGGCGGGCGTTGTGCACCCAACGAATGGTATTCATACGCCGCGCGCTGAAATCAAATAGTGCTTGGCAACACAGTCTCGCAGCGAACATGCATGGGTCGACCGAGCGGCAGGGCTAACGCTGAAATTGTAGATTGTAAGTAAAGCACTGGTAGACGGCGGTGGATTCGTTTCTGCTCTCAACGTGAAGCTTCTCGCCCGCGGCCGCGGCGATCCGCAGCCTTTGATCCACTGACGGCGGCACCCACAGGTATCGATTACGTCGGAGGTCATTGCCCCTGTGTCATACGCGCGGTAAAACCCTGGCTTTCGCCCTTGATAGCCCAGCCATGCGCCATGTCGTTCCTGCCGCCCTGCTTCTGGTGGCGCTGATTCACGCCTTGCCCCTGATCGGGGTGGTCGGTGCAGGCAAGCTCGAAGCCTTGTACGGCATCAGCGTGCGGGACAGCAACCTGGAGTTGTTGCTGCGTCACCGGGCGGTGCTGTTCGGCCTGATCGAAGCCTTTCTCGCCTATGCCGCGTTTCACCCGCTGCTGCATCGTCTCGCGCTCGTCGCTGCATTGGTGAGCGTGATCGCATTTCTGCTCCTGGCCTGGCAGATCGGCGGCTACAACGCGGCGATATCGAAGGTGGTGCTGGTTGACCTTGTGGCGCTGGCCGGATTGATCATCGCTCTCGCGGTGCATGTCTTTGTCCCACAGGCGCCCTGAATCTTCGCGCCGCTTGCGAATCGCAGGATCAGGGTGCGGGTACGCTGGCTTCCGTTGCGGGCAAGTCTCGCCCGGCAAATCGCCGGGCTGGACCTGCTCGCGTCGACAAAGAAATCCAGAGTTCGTCGAGAGGTCCGTGTAAATTCGCACCTGAGACAAAACAACGAGAGAATCCATGAGACTGACCTGCATGGCGCAGCTGATCTTTGCCGCTTTGATTGTGCTGGGCGCGGCGCCAGCGATGGCGCAGGACTACCCCAGCCGCCCGATCCAGATGATCATCCCGTTCGCCGCCGGCGGTGGATTCGACCAGACCTCGCGCAACACCGCGCAGGCCCTGGCCGAGGTGTTGAAGCAGCCAGTCGCGCCGATCAACATCGATGGCGCCGCCGGCAGCATCGGGCTCACCCGCCTGGCCAATGCGGTGGCAGATGGCTACACCATCGGCATCACGCCCGCGGTTTCGCTCACCAGCGAGCCGCATCGCAACAAGGGCGTCACCTACGGCATGGAGTCGTTTCGCTATGTGTGCCAGGTGTTTGACAACATCTTTTCGATCGCCGTGCAGAAGGATTCGCCGTACAAGACCATCGGCGACCTGATTGCGGATGCGAAACGCAATCCGGGAAAAGTCAGCTACGGCACCTCCGGCACCGGATCGATCCCGCACCTGGCGATTGCCGACATCGAGGCCGCCGCCGGTGTCGAGTTCATCCACGCGCCCTATCGCGGCGATGGCCCGATGCAGCAGGACCTGCTGTCCGGCCGGCTTGGCTTTGCCGGCGTGCTGCCCAGTTCATTCCTGGGCCAGGTCAAGGCCGGCAACCTGCGCCTGTTGGCGATGCTGCCCGAGCGTCGCCACCCGTCGTTTCTGGAAGTGCCGACCCTGACCGAGTCGGGCATTCCGGTGGTGCAGTTGAGTTTTGGCGGCGTGCTGGTGCCGGCAAAAATGCCGCCGGCCATCGTCGCCACGCTTGAGGCCGCGTGCGAGAAGGCGGTGGCTTCGCCCGCCATGCAGGCCTGGGCGGCTGGCGCCAGCCAGGTCTTGTCCTACGCCAATGGCGCTGCCTTTGCGGAACGGCTGCGGCGCGACAGTGCGGCGAAGGTGGCCACACTCAAGCGCTTGAAGCTGGCGGCCGAGTAGCCCGGCGCCGGCTGCGAACCCTGTAGCGAACGCTCGCGACGCCGGCTACGCGGGTTGCCGGTTTCCGGCCGCGAGCGCCCGCAGGGTGTCGACCTGCCAGGCGAACTCGGGCTCGAATGCCTCGCGGTCCGCCACCGCGCCATAACCGCCGTCGGCATACACAGCGGCATACGCCGCATAGCTCGCCGCCTGCAGGGCCTTGCCGTTGATCGCCTTTGCCACCGCATAGCTGGCCGATACCGCGGCGTGGCCGCAGCCGTCAATCGACTTCGAGCCCTGGTGCTGGTTGGCCAGTCGCTCGGCTTCGCGCTGCAGTTGCGCAAACGATGCTTCGTCGAGCTTGCCCTCGAGGTATTGGCCAAACAGCCGCAGGCTGTCGATGACTTGCGGGTCTTCGAGCAGATGCCTGATCCTTGCAACGCAGGCGTGCGCGAAAGCGAGTTTCAGGTGTTCGCGTCCGGGTTCCGGCAATCCCAGATCGGCTGCCAGTTTCTCAAGAGCAGTGTTCATCGGGTTCTCCAGCGTTGCCCTGGCTGTGATGGTACAGCGTGCCACCCGCCGGCGCGGCGGCGAGAAGCCGGGGTCGCAAGGGCGTGCCCTTCGCCCCGTCGGCTTGTTGCTCAGACGTCGTGACTGTAGACGATGAAGCCGAGGTGCCTGGCCACCTTGTCATACAGCAACCGGCCGGTGGCGTTGCTGTGCTGGGTCTGCCAATACACCCGTTTGATGCCGCTGGCCGCGGCTTCGCGATATACCGCCTCGATCAGCGCCCGCCCCACGCCTCTGCCACGGGCCGCCGGCAACGTGAAAAGATCCTGCAGGTAGCAGGTGAGCTCGATTCTGGTGGTGCTGCGGTGATACAGGTAGTGGGTGAGGCCGAGCACCTCGTCGTCCGATTCGGCCACCAGCGCAAAGACCGGTTCAGCCGGATCGAAGAACCTGCGCCAGGTGGCGCGCGTGATTTCCGGATCGAGCGCGGTAGCGCCTTCGCGGCCGTAGAAGGCGTTGTAGCCGGCCCACAGCGGCAGCCAGGCCTCGTAGTCCGATTCCCGAATCGCTCGCACCATGATGGCTGGAGGCATGGCCTGCGCCGCCGGCGGCGCTGATGAATTCTGCATGTTCACAAAGTTCCGTTTGCCACATAGTCGAACGCCCAGAAGTACTGCCAGGCGGTGAACCTGCCCGTTGTTCCGACGCCGGCGATGGAAGCCTGCATCGCCGCTTCGGTCGGGAAGTTCTTGAGTACGCGATGCGTCGAGCCGTCCTTGAGCTTGCGGGTCTGATAGGTGTTGCCATCGGCATCCGATCCGGCGATCGGCGTGCTGCTGCCCTCAACATAACGATTGTCAAGCAGCACGACTTTCGCGCCGGGGGCAAGCATCGCATCGAGACCGCACAGGAATTCAATGCGCCCGGTGGCGGGAACATGCGAGAACCAGAAGCCGGCAAATGCGGCGCTGAACCTTCCTAGCGCAGGTGCAAGCCGGTAGGCATCGCCCACGTGGAACTCCACCGCGTCTGCGGGTACTCGCCGCCGCGCGATCTCGATTGTTTCCGGCGCCGAGTCGACCGCAACGACGCGGGCTGCGGCAGCGGCGATGAACTGCGTCCAATAACCGGTGCCACATGCGACCTCGAGCGTGGTGGCGCCCACAAAGTGCGGTGGCAACCATTGCTCCATGGCCCGAAGGTCCGCCTGCCGTTCCGGCTTCAGGTAGACGCTGTCGTACTCGCCGGCGCGGGCCGCGTAGTAGGACTGCATTTGCGCTTCGCTGGAGGTCATGCGGGGTACTGGTGCGCTTGTGGCAGGGCGAGAGCGGGCATTTTCCGGACGGCGCCCCGGAACAGTATCGGCCTACTCGGCATGTTCGAGCCGCCGCCAGTCAGTCCAGCTGCACGTTCATCGGCTTGATGATCGCCGCCCAGCGGAGAGTCTCGCTGCGGATGAAGGCGGCATACTCCTCGGGGCTGGCGGACGGTGTCGGCACTTCGCCGCGCGCCTGCATCGCCTCGACAATCGCCGGCGTCTTCAATGCCGCGACAGCGGCGGCATGCAGCTTGCCAATCGCCGCCGGCGGCGTGCCGGCCGGCGCCATCAGGCCGACCTCGGCGTAGGAAATCAGTGCCGGATAACCGGCCTCATGAAAGGTCTGCACTCTGGCCGGAATGATCGCCGGCCGTTCCTGCCC
>JANPGJ010000501.1:0-38461 GCA_031423955.1 Burkholderiales bacterium | reverse complement strand
CCAGCAGGGTGTAGCCGTCGGGCTTGCTGCGTGCCACATAGGCCGCGCCCACCGTGCCCTGGGCGCCGGCGCGGTTCTCGACCACCACCGATTGCCCGAGCACCTCCTGCAGGCCCTGTGCCAGGGTGCGGGTGACGGTGTCGGTCACTGATGCCGCCGGGAACGGTGCGACCAGGGTGATGGTTCGGGAAGGAAAGTCCTGCGCCATCGTAAGCGAGGTGGCGGCGGTCAAAAACGCAGCGGTCAAAAACGCGGCGGTCAATCTTGCGATGAGTTTGATTCGTTTCAAGCGGTCACCTCTGTGTTGACATCAGTCGTGGAAATGTTCGTGAGCCATCGTCCAGCCCGCATGTATTCGTGTGCGGCGAACAGGCAAGGGTGGCAGGTCACAGACTTGCACCAGCCCCCAAGTCGCGCGCGGCGTCGAAGGTGCGCGCGAACCTGTCAGCTTCCGCATTCGGCACTCCTTCGGCCAGCATCAGCGGCCGCCAGCGCTGTGCCACGATGTTCGCCGCGAATGCGAACTGCTCCTTCGCTTCCGCCGACTCGTAAGCATAGTGCTCGCTTGCCGCCGCCAGCAGATCGCCGGCGCTGATTTGCGTCACCAGCCGCGCCGGCGTTGGCGTGCGGCCGCGATGGCGCGCCGGCACGTAGCGATAGGCCATGGCCAGGGTCGCTGCCTGCGCGCTGGCAGCCGCCGGTACAAGATCGAAGGCCGGCGCCAGGCGCCAGCGCTGATGCCGCATGTCGTGGCATACCAGACCGTGGTTTCTGGAATGATCGTCCAGATTGCGGATCAGTGCGTTGAAGACAATGCGACGCCACAGTTCGCGACGCTGTTCGCGGTGAGCACTTTGGCCGCCGCACCATTTCGCCATGTCGGCGGCGAGCGATACGTAACTCTTGCGCAGCGCCGATCCGGTGAATCCGCGGGGTCCGTATTGCAGCACTTCGTCGCTCGGCGGCGGCTTCTGGTCGATACGCAGCAGGGCGTGCGCACTGATGTAGCCGTGCCGACCGGTACCCGCGCCGGCCGGCAGCACCTCGCGGTCGAAGCGGGTGACCAACAGGGCCGCGGTCTCCGGCAGCGACCAGACTTCCGCCGTGCAGGTATTGACGCCGCACTCGCGCGCCAGTTTGAGCATCGCGCATTCGATGTGCGGCAGCCAGCGGTTGTCGCCGCGCTCTGGAAACTTCGCCAGGTACTGCACGCCATCGCGGGTGACGGTGAGTTTCGGCTTGGTGCCGCCCAAGCTGGTGCCGTTTTGCGTCGCCTCCAGCACCTGCGCCTCGATGTCGGTGGTGGCGACGCTGCCGGCCTTGAGTTCGGCCAGGATCGCCAGAAATTCGGCGATCGACAGAACGCGCATGCGCTGCGGCGCAAGTTCACCGAGGGCCAAGTTGCCGACGCCGTCGGTCGGGCACAAGGTCAGCGCCTCGATGGCGCTGACCTCGCGTTCGAGGCGGCGTGCCAGTAGATGCCGTCCCCATGCGTCCGGACCGGCATCGAGAAACAGCGGAAAAATCGCCGCCCCGCCGCTGATGACGAGGGCTCGCACCCGCACGGGCATGTCCGGCGCCAGCGCCGGATGCGCCGCCTCAAGAAAGGCGCGGACGTATTGGAATCGCCCGCTGCCTGAGTTCGCATCGTGGGTGAAGGTGCCGGCCACGACCGGGCTTGCCGCTCCGGGCAACCACACGTGCACCGGCGCGCTGGTGATCATGGCGTGCTTCTATCGCTTGCCGCGAGGCCCGACGACGGAATGCCGAATCCGCCCAGTTTCGCGTCGTCGATATCGAGCATCCACAAGGCGCGGGCATAGTGCCCGATCTGCACCGTCGGGGCACCGCGCTCGATGGCCACCAGAGTAGCCGGGGCCACGCCCAGCATGTCGGCCAACACCCGTTGCGAATAGTGGCGGGCTTTTCTGGCGACCACAATGGTGTGACCAAGTGCTTGCAGCGAAGCGCTCACTTCAAACGGCAGAGGCGCGATTTCGAATGCCCTGATTTTCGGCACGAGTCAATTTATTAGTTCAAATTATTAAAATTAACTAATAAGATGACTCAAATTAGGATGAATGTCAAGTTCGCCAATGACACCTACTTGACGGTATCCACAGCCAGAGCGTAGTCGCCAGGGCGGTTTGCAGACCCTGGCGTGCTTATGCGGTACGGCGCACGCCGCACACTCAGCCAAACACCCCGCCATACTGCTTGCGCAACTCCGCCTTCTGCACCTTGCCGGTACCGCCCACCGGCAAGGCATCGAGAAACACCACGTCATCCGGCACCCACCACTTGGCCACCCGCTCGGACAAGAAGGCGAGAATCTCTTCCTTCTCCAGGCTCTGCCCGGGCTTTTTGACGATGAACAGCAGCGGGCGTTCATCCCATTTCGGGTGCTTCACGCCGATCACCGCCGCCATCGCCACCGCCGGGTGGGCGATGGCGCTGTTTTCGAGATCGATCGAGCTGATCCATTCACCGCCGGTCTTGATCACGTCCTTGGTGCGGTCGCGGATCTGCATCACGCCATCGGGCGCGATCACCGCGATGTCGCCGGTCGGGAACCAGCCATCGACCAGGGGCGAGGTCTCGCCCTTGAAATAACGCTCGATGATCCACTGGCCGCGCACCATCAGTTCGCCCTGCGAGTTGCCGTCGCGTGGGAGGGTGGCGCCGGTGTCATCGACCACCTTGATCTGGATGCCGAATACGCTCTTGCCCTGTCTTGCGATCAGTGCATGGCGCTCTTCGGGCGACATTTGCGCCTTCTGCTGCGCGGTGAGCACGCCCATGGTGGCCACCGCGGTGGTCTCGGTCATGCCCCAGCCGTGGCGCACGTCGACATCGTACTCATCGTTGAATTTGGCGATCAGCGCCAGCGGCATCGCCGAACCGCCGGTGGCGGTGCGGCGCATGGTCGAGAATTTCAGCTGGTGGGCGTCGAGGTGCGCGATCAGGCCCTGCCAGATGGTCGGCACGCCGGCGGACACGGTCACGCGCTCGGACTCCATCAGCTCGTAGAGCGAGGCGCCGTCGAGCTTCGGGCCGGGCAACACCAGCTTGGTGCCGGCGATCGGCGCCGCGTAGGGAATGCACCAGGCGTTGATGTGGAACATCGGCACCACCGGCAGGATCGTTTCCTGTGCCGACAAGCCGAGCGCACCGGGAATGCAGATGGTGATCGCGTTGAGCACGATGGCGCGGTGCGAATACAGCGCGCCCTTGGGGTTGCCGGTGGTGCCCGAGGTGTAGCACAGGGCGGCGCCGCTGCGCTCGTCGAACCCCGGCCAGGCGAAGACCTCGCTGGCTGGTGCGATCAGGTCTTCGTAGGAGACTACGTTGGCAACCCCCTCGATGGCCGGCGTATGGGCCGCCTCGGCCAGGCACACCCAGGCGCGCACCTGCGGGCAATGCGCGGCGATGCCCTTGATCAGCGGCGCGAAGGTGGCGTCGAACAGCACCACCTGGTCTTCGGCATGGTTGATGATGTAGATCAGTTGCTGCGGGTGCAGGCGCGGGTTGCACGTGTGCATCACCATGCCGCTGCCGGACACCGCGTAATAGGCTTCGAGGTGGCGGTGGTTGTTCCAGGCGATCGAACCGACCGCGCTGCCTTGTTGCAGCCCCATGGCCGCCAGCGCATTGGCCAGCTTCTTCGCCCGTGCCGCGCACTGCGCGTAGGTGTAGCGAAACAGCGGGCCGTGAGTTTCGCGCGACACCACTTCGACATCGCCATATTGCGCAGCGGCGTGCTCGATGATGCCGGAGAGCAGGAGCGGTGCGTCCATCATCAGGCCGGGTTGCAGCATGGTGGAATTCCTTTTTTTTGTGGCTGGATTTTCGGGGCGGTTCTGGCGGCGCATGCAATCCTAGCAGCACCCGCGGTGCGTGCGGGGTGCCGGCACAGTGCGGGGTGCCGGACGCGGTCCCGGCGCGACTTGCGGTAGCCTGACCTTGACACAGGCAGGGCATCATCCGGCATCGACCTCACTCGTTCTATCGCGCGCCAATCGCAGCCGGGGGCTGTAAGCTCAATACCGGCCGTATTGGCTTGCCTGCTTGCCTGCTCGCCTGACATCGCCGGAACATGACGGCCTTCCATTGTTCTTCATCGTGGGGTAGACATGAAAGTTCTCAAAGCAGGCTCAAGCGGCGCGGCAGTGCGCCAATGGCAAACCTTCCTGCGCGGCCAGGGCTTCGTGGTCACCGTCAACGGCAGCTTCGATGCCGCTACCGACGCTGCCACCCGCGCATTCCAGACCAAACACAAGTTGGGCGTCGACGGCGCGGTCGGCAACGAGACCTTCGGCCGTGCGGCCATGCTGGGGTTTGAACTGGTGCCGTTTGTCGACGATGTGCTGGCGGCGTTTCCGGCACTGCCGGACTTTCCGCCGTTGACCGGCAATGCCGAGCGCCAGGCGATGTTCGGTCCGCTCAAGTTCATTGGCGCGCCGGTGGCCGGAAACCCCGAGGCGATCCGCATCACCAACGGCTGGGACCGCGACAACCTGGTCAAGGTGCAGGTGCCGCAACTGGTGGGCATCAAGGGCGCGCCGCAAAGCGGCAACGTGTTCTTCCATCGCAAGGCGGCGCCGGCACTGGTGGCGCTGTGGCAGGCCTGGGACGATGCCGGCCTGATCGATCGGGTGCTCAGTTTCGGCGGCGCCTACAACCCGCGCTTCGTGCGCGGCAGCACCTCGGTGCTAAGCAACCATGCCTTCGGCACTGCGTTCGACATCAACGTGCAATGGAATCCGCTCGGGGCACAGCCGGCGTTGCCGGGTCGCAACGGATGCGTGTTCGAACTGGTGCCGCTGGCGCACCGTCATGGGTTCTTCTGGGGCGGGCATTTCTCGCGGCGGGACGGCATGCATTTCGAAGTGGCGCGGGTTTGAGTCGCCCGGGTGGGCGGGTGGTGCCGCAGGCCCGGGCATTGCACTTCCTTGGCTGCGCCGTTCGCTACGCGGCGCCGAAAATCCGGTCGGCGCTGATGGCGCCGAGCTTGCGATAACTCTCCCACTGTGCCTCGTCAAAGAACTGGTCCAGCGTGCTCTCCTGCGGAAAGTCAGCATGGGTTGACTGGTATTGCAAAAGGTCGAGCGGGGCGTCAGCGGTGAGGCGCGGCTTGATCACCAGGAGCAGGGTGGGCTCGGCCGGGAAGTCGCGATAGGTGATGCGGTACGCGATAGCGCATTGCGCGCCGCCATCACGCGCCTTCTTCAACTGCCCGGGTTGCTCGGCCATGTACTTTGCTACCTCCGAGCCAAAGCTGAGGCCGACCTTGGTGAATTCGATCGTAGCCTCGGCTTGCGTCAAAGGTGTGAAGTCCGCACCACAGTCGATGCGCGCCAGCCGCATAAGGTTGGCCAGGTCTTCGAACGTGTAGTTGCCATCGGCACCGTCGTCACAGGCGAGCACCAGTTCACAACGCCGGCGTAATAGCTCGTAGACGGCGGTGTTCTCGAAATGACCGCCGTCAGTCAGGTACCAGAATTGGCGGGTCGCGCCGTAAAAGCGCCCGCTCATTTCGCGCAGCAGGTAGCGCTGGTTGGCGATCAATGCCGACAGCTTGTTGATCACACCGCTGCGCTGGCCCTTGCTGTTCCACCAGTAGCCGAGTCGCACATTGGCCAGGGTGCAAATGGTGGCCAGGGCCGGCGTGGTGCCGCGCCCGATGCCGGGGGAGAACGCGGCGCCCGAGACGCCGATCCACTGGCCGATGGTGAGTGGCTCGCCGGCGGTTCGCGCCGCGTTGGCGTCGCTACGCGCAATGCCGGCCGTCTTTGCGGCAACGGTGCCGGTGATCCTGGTGGCGCTGCCGACAGCGCTTGCAGCCGTTTTTCTCGTGGTGTCGACATCGGCGAATGGCTGCGCTTCCGCACCATTGACGCTGATACCCGTGGGCGTGATCGCCATCGGCAGTCCCTTGCGGTCGATTTGCGTCAGGTTGTCGCCCGGCCCGGTGGTGCTGTTGATGGTGACATTGATCAGGTGCAGGGGGCCGTAGTGCGTGCTGTCGTAGTAGGGCGCCGGCTTGAAATCGTCCTGCGGATGAGGCTCGGCAACGTCGCGCGAGTTCTTGCGCCCGTTGCTGGTGAATCGCTTGAGGTTGGAGGCGCCGAGGTAGGCGCGGGTCAGGCGGGCGCTGTACAAGGTTGCCAATGAGGACAGGTTCAGAAAGCCGACGAAGTAACCGGCGGCGCACAGGGCGATGGCCGTGGTTCCCAGCAGCGCGACGAAGTAGGTCTGCCCTGCGGCGTCCGCCAACGGTGCGGTGATGATCGGCGCATCAGCCCCAGCCGCTGCCATCGCGAGCGGTGCGTTGCCGCCGAAAAACAGGGTCAGGGCGAGGGTGTACCAGAAGATGGCCAGAAGAAGCAGGAGTGCTGCCGCCAAAATTGTCAGGAGCGTGCTCCGGCTAATCCTGGGTGGCGTGCCGGCCGCTTGCTGGTTGGTGAGCAATGCCGCCAGTTTCTTGATGATCGGAAGCAGGGCCGCAACGGCTGCCGCGATGGCGGACAGGGTCGGCGCGGCGGGCTTGTGTGCAAAATAAGCGGTCATCAGCAAATACAGGGTCTGCCCGACTGTCTCGACCAGACCAAGCAAGGCGCAGCCAAGCGCGACCTTGAGGCTGCTTGCAAGCCAGCGGGTCAGCTTGACGCGCTGGTCGGTCAGTGTGCCGTTGTTGCCACCGCTGGCGGCAAACGCCAGGACCGCCAGCGCCAGGGCGACGGCGATCCAGGCGATGCCGTAGGTCACCGGTGAAACGACACCGCTGATGTTGGCGCGAACCGCCAGGCCGGTGACACAGGCGAGGAACACCAACGCCGCCGTCACCGGGCTGGTCAGCAGGCGACGCAAGCGTGACTCCTCGCCGCGCGCGCGGTAGCTGAACCAGTACGAAATGCCAATCGGCACAGTGGCCAGCAATGTCACCAGCAGCGCAGCCCAGAACCACGGGCTCCACCAGATGTCATCAGGCGATGCGGGTTGCATCGAGGATTCCGCGTGCCTGACAAAACCGAAAAGGAAATCGGCGTCGACCAGCATCTGGCTGGCCGCGCGAAAGCTCAAGCCGGCCAGCGAAATGGCCAGCAGCATGGTGCCGATCACATACTGGATGGCGCACCAGTTGCGCAATTGCAGGCACGCCGCATAGAACAGGTCGCCAACCCCGGCTGGCGCCATGTAACGGCCGTTTTCGCGCAGCCAGCGTAGCGGCAGGTCGGACTCGTCAGCGGTGGTTGCGGGCGTCAAGCGGCCCGGTGGGTCGATCGCCAGGCGCTTATATGCCTGGTCGCTCAGCGCTTTTGCGGCAACCGGATCCTTCACCGTGTTGCCGGTGGCGCCACGCGATTCCGGCGGGCGGAACAGGGCGCTGAAAAAACCGCCGACATAGCCGCCGCCGCTGACCGTGGAGAGGTAGTCGAAGCGGGAAAGCAGTGGGTTGGTGGCTGCGGTTACGCCGCCTGGGATCGTCCGCATCTTGGCCAGCGATTGCAGCACGCCAAGCGCGAAGGTGGCGCTGCGAATGCCGCCGCCGGACAAGGCGAGGCCCCAGGGGCGTCGGCCGGGTTTCAGCGGGCCGTCGTCGGACACAACGCTTCTGCGCTGGTTGATCCGGGCGAGTTCGGCAGCGTAACTGGCTGATTTGGTGAAATCCGGTGAGGATATTGAATTGCTCATGGCTACAATTCCCTCTTGGTGCACTGGCCCTTTTGGCAATGCCTGGGTTTTTGATTCATTGTCGGACGGCGACGCAAACTACGGATCGGCGCGACACACCCCGGATGTCCGGCATATCGCCTCCGGAAGCCTGCGCGCGACCGCGTCAATCTGGCTCCCAGGTGGCGGCAACATACCAGTTGGGTTCGAGTATGTCATCCCCATGAGTCGGTATTGCGGGGCCGAGCCGTTGTCAAGTCGAAAGCGGCGATCAACCCGAGTCGGTGATGCCCTGGCTTGAATCGCCACCGTGATCCATGGTTCGTGTGCCTAACGATTGTGCGGCCGCCAGACGATCTTCTCCAATTTCCATCGCAGATGCCAAGGCGGAATCCCGGTTCATTCGCGCGGCTTGCCACAGGTACTGGTTCGGAACAATGCCGTGCGATTCCAGGCGTTCGCCACCGTGGCCAACGCGTCGGCGGCGCGCCGTGTTATCGGAAAAATCTACACAATATTGAGGACGCGCGCGACCCGGAGGCAGGTGAAAATGGACTAAGAAAGCGCGCTTGATTCCCTGGAAGCGCAGCAAGCCAAAGTACCCGCGGTACGGCCTGCATGAGTTTGCCCGCCTTTGGATTTCAGAACGCGATCGTCCCATCCATGGAGAAGAACATGATGCGCATAACCGATGTGTACAAGCGCGGCCTTGTGTTGTCGCTTGCATTGCCGCTGTTGGCATGTTCGTCGCTCATCGCCAGACTCGACGGCGCGAGAATCGACGCCGCCGATCCGGCGGCGGGAGTAGGCATCGCCTACTATCTACCGGCCAAGGTGCTTGATGCGGATATCGAGTTCCAGATCAACGCCTGTGAAGAACCGGCCGGCGCGGACAAGCTGCCGAAGCTTGCGTTTTCGATCCGCCATGTTTTTACCGAGCAGATGGTGCCGGATTTCAACTGGCGCTACACCATCAGGTACGAGGAACTCAACGCCTTGACCAAGGTCACTGATGCGAAGTTTGCCATCCTCCCGAATGGCATGCTTGGTAGCGTCAATGCCAGTATTGACGACAGGACGGGAGCCATTTTGGGCAATGTGATCGACGTTGGCACCAAGTTGGTTCGCGGCGCGTTGCTGACATCGGTCGGTGTGCCGCCTGTCGGCATATCCCAAATAACGGAACTGATGACAATTCAGGGGCAGCTCAGAGGAAAACTGGAGTTCGAAAGGTCCAGGCGATCGCCGAACCAGAAAGAGATTCAGCGACTCGAGGAAGAGCTGGCCAGGCTTTCCACGCGGATTGCTGATGCCGAGGCGAGGATCACGGCCACAGAAAAATTGCTGGGCATCAAGGCCGACGGCACACCCGCAGGTATGTGTTCACCCAGATTGCTGGCGCGGCTGCAGAAGGTCAAGTCGTTGCAGCAGCAGATCGCCGAGGATGATGACAAGGAGAAGCAGCGCGCCAGGCAGCGCGTGAAGCTGGCGGCGGCGGCGGCCGAACTGAGCGACATCAGAAAGGCGTTGCGCCAGCTCAAGGCGGACAAGGGCACCGATCTGGAAATCAAGGAGAAGGTTGACGAGGAACAGAAAGCCGCGGCGGCTCTCAAGGCAGTAGGCGAAGAGCTTGACAAGCTTGGCGATGGGGCGGGCGCCAAACTGCGCGCGCAGTTGCTGGCGGCACAGGCAGAGAACAGTTATCACGTTCGTGCACTGATCACGCCGGATTCGAGCAAGGCAGAAACCTCGGTGTGGGCGGAGATGTCCACCGATACCCTCGCCCAGATATTCTCGCCGGCGGGATATGCCGCAGTGACCGCAGTTGCGAACTGCCCTGATCACGGGTGGACCGAAAGTTGTCGATTCAGCTGGCCCGGAACGGAACTTCGATTGGCGGTTTTTTCGGCGGCAACGAGCGGCGCGGGCATGGTTGCCGGCAGTCGCGGTGCGCAAAACGCCGCATCGGCAGCGCGCGAGAAAGTCGACCCGCCGGTAGGCATTCACTACCGCCAGCCTGCCTACGCCGAATTGCTTGCATGTGCAGGTCGTTGCCCTGCGCGTGGCGGCGCGGCACATCATTTGCTGTCGCGGACCTTGGTAGCAGTCCCGCAATACGGTGTCGTGTCGGTGTTGACACTGCAGAACCGGCTGTTTGACAACAATACGCTGAACGCCGTGTTTTCCGCCGACGGCGGGCTTTCGAGCCTGTCGTTCAATTCCAAGGCGCGCGCCGAGGCGGCCTCCGCTGCCGCAGCCGCGGGCGCCGACAAGTACTTCAACTTCGTCAAGGATTCCATCAGGGATGCGCGCGACGAGAGGAAGGCTCAGCAGGATGACCAGAAGGCAGGCGAGGAAGCGCAACTTTCTTCATACAAATCGCGGTTGGAGTCTCTCAAGGTGCTGCGCGATATCGAACTCAAGCGAACCGGCGTGACCGGTTCCGCTGCCGCGGAAACCGAGCGCCTGTCTGCCGAGGCGGCGCGGCTGCAACAGGAAATCGAGGTTGTGAAGCTGAGGAAGGAGCTGGAAACCCTGCGCGCCGGCGGCAGCAGATAGCTGCAGATATGGTCGCTGCATCGGCCGGCAACGCCCAGTGACCATCATCCCGAATCTCTTTTTGTGAGGTGTTCGAATGTTGACCCAGTATGTAGCCCTCGTCAGCACTGTGCCATCGGTCGCTCTTGCACAGCTGACCGACGTATCAGCCGCTCTGCAAAAGCAGGTCGAGCGCGACCTGAAAAGCGTTTGGGGAGTCGGGGCGATCGTGAGCGCCTTTGCGTCTCTCGAAAGTGTGCCAATCGGTTACTGGCCGATTATCCTGGTGCCGCAGTTGCAGGGCGCCAGTGGCGTGCACCTCGACAGAAGCGGACAGCCGTATGCCTTGCTCGACGAGGGACCCAACTGGTCCTTGACTGCGAGCCACGAGTGCCTGGAGATGCTCGTTGACCCGTTTGGCAACCGCCTGGTCGCCGGGCCATCACCGGTAGACCCGGCGCGGCGGGTCGAATTTCTGGTGGAGGTCTGCGATCCGAGCGAGGCGGCGAAATTCGCCTACACGGTCAACGGCGTGATCGTGTCGGATTTTTACACGCCGCACTATTTCGATCCGGTTCAGGCGAGCGGCGTCCGTTACTCGTTTACCGGCGCCATTTCTGCGCCAAGACAGGTACTGCCTGGGGGATATCTTTCATGGCACGACCCGATTGATGGCCATTGGCACCAGTTGCAGCGCGGCGCGACGGGGCAGGTAGTGCGCGATCTTGGCGTGTTTCCCGGACAAGGCAGCAGCCTGCGCTCGTGGATCGATCGGCACACGCCGCGAACACGCACTGCCACACCGGGGACGGTCTCCGCACGCGCACAGTCCAGCTTCGATCGCGCAGGCAGCAGCGCAAGGACCGCCTCGGCGGCACGTGCCAGGTCCATCAGCGAAGCCGTTGCGATGTTGACGCCGCCGCCAGTCGGTTCGGGCGATCCCGGCTCGGCGCTTGTCGCGCCTCGTGCCGGCCGCACGACGCGGCCCCGAACCCTGTAGTCAATCACGGCGCTCATCCGTATCGTCGCATTCTCCGTGCGACGAGCGCTGCACACTGGATTGGCCCAAGGCAGCCGAGCCGTGATTTGCTCGCGCATCGCGATGCGACATCGGTAGATAGCCTTAGCCACGCCGTGCCTGAGCTTTCTTGGCCCGCTTGTAGACTGGGCAACGCAAACCAGAAGCGCCGGACCTCGAAACCCATGCGAACCGCCAAATCGATTCCCACGTTGCCGGAAAGCCTGTACCCGCATCTTTCCGCTGGCCACCGGTTTTTCGCACCTGCAGCCGAGCGGACCCCGTTTGTACCGCTCGGTGCGAGCGGCGCCTGCAACGAACCTACCCGACTGTGGCTCAACGCCTGGTGGCTGGCGGAAATGTCCCTCCTGGTCTACCGCGACCGGAGTGAAGTGGCAACCGCGCTTGCCGGCACCGGCTTCTCCCTGGAGGCGGCTTGCCTGCAAGGGATTGGTCTGCCGTGCTGGTTTGCGGTCAGCAATCAAGACGTGATCATCGTTTCGTTTCGCGGCACCGAGCTTGCACAGTTTCTCGGTCTGGATGCCGCCGGAATTGTTGCCTCGCTAGCCCGTAGTCTCATTTCCACAGGGACTGCACTTTTGTATCCGATGACCGCGTTCGGTGGCGACGCTCGGAATGGCCATGTCCATGCCGGATTTGCGCAGGCCTTCGATCAGGTGGCGGGATCCGTGCGAACCGCGGTGGTGGCGTTACAGGCGGACAAGCCGCGCGAAGTCTGGTACACCGGGCACAGCCAGGGGGGGGCGCTGGCGACACTTGCTGCCGCGCGATTTGCAGACGCCACCGCAGTGGTCACTTTCGGCTGCCCACGGGCGGGTGACGACACGTTTGTGAGCGGATTTCCGCCAGCTGCCCGGGTCTGGCGCTTTTGCACCCCTGACGATCCGATCGCGAGGCTGCCGGCGAGAGTGTGGCCCTGGGACTACCGCCACGTCGGCCCGGCGACCTTGCTCGACGAAACCCTGGAACCTGCCCTGCGTAGCGACGCGGGTGAGGCGCCGACTTCTCCCGACCTGCGGCGTCATGCGCCGCTGTTGTATGGCGCCCTGATCTGGAACTACCTGGCCAAACGCGGTGTGTAAGGCGCTTTTCCTCTCGGTCCGGCAACTCCCGTGCCTATTACCAAGGTAACAAGCCCCCGGTCAAATGGACTCTCGGTGACGCATGGGTAGAATCAGGTAGTCAAATTCATCTTTCAATGCCATGGCCTCAGCCGTGCGAATCGTTCTTGTCGATGACCATCCGCTGATGCTGGAGGCGACCAAGCTGGCGATCGAGGTTGCCTGGCCGGGCGCCGACGTGCGCTGTGCGGCCAGTCTGGAGGAGGCGTATCGGAACATGGCCGCCGGTTGGCTGCCGCAACTGGCGCTGATCGACCTCGGCATGCCGGGGCATACGGGGCTAGGCGCGTTGCACGCGTTTCGCCAGAGCATGCCGGAGGTTCCGGTGGTGGTGTTCTCCGGCCTCGAGTCGCGCGAGCACACCTTGATGGCGATCGATTGCGGCGCCATGGGCTTCATCCCGAAGAAGCTGGATCGGCGCGAAGTGCTGGCCGCGATCCATACGGTGATGCGGGGCGAGATCTTCGTGCCGCGCATCCTGTTTCGCACCGAGGCCCCGAGCGCACCGCTGCAGGACGCCATGGTACCCGTGTCAAACCAGGCTGCACCGGCGGCCGACGCGTTGCGCACGCGCATCGCCGGGCTAACCGAGCGCCAGCGGGAAGTCATGGAACTGATGCTGCAGGGGCTGGCCAACAAGGTCATCGCGCGCCGCCTCGGCATAGTCGAGGGCACGGTCAAGACGCATATCGGCAATGTCCTCGAGGCGATGGGGGCGAGCAACCGCCTGCAGGCGGTACTTGCGGCCAGCGCAGCCGGCATCCGTGTCGCGCTGCATGGCTGAGGCCGCCGCTGAAGCAGTTGCAGTGCCGGCGCGGCCGGCCGACCTGAACCTGCGCCTCCGGCTGGAGCAGTTCCGCCTGCTGTTCCTGCAGTATCGACGCGTCACCCTGCCGTTGGTGTTCGTGACCCTTGGCGTTGCCTACATCGTTTCGGGTCACGCGCCGACCGGCTGGGTGGTCGCCTGGGCGGTGGTGAACGTGGTCATGCCGGTGGTCCGCTGGTGGGTCTGCAGGCGCTACTTCGATTCGACCGAGAAGGTGGCGCGGTACCACACCCAAGCCACGTGGCTTGCGTACTCCGCATTGTTGCCGGGTATCTGGACCGGCCTCGCGGCGCCGCTGTTCCTGCCCTGGCTGCCGCCTGCCGACCAGGCCATCCTCACCATGATCTTCGCATGTACCGTGGCAGGCGCGCTGGCCTCGAGCGCGGCGTTTCCGCCGACTTTCTACAGCTACGGCAGCACCGTGCTGGTGCTGCTGGCGGGCTCATGGCTGGCCTCTGACAGCGAGATCGGCGCGATCATCGCCCTGATGCTGATGATGCTGCTGGTGATACTGGTGGCCTTCGTGCGCGACAACGGCAAGATGGTGCGCGAATCAATCCGCATCCGCTTCGAGCGCGAACCCATGCTGGAGGAGCAGCGGCGCCTGATCGACTTGCTGCAGGACGCTTCGGATCGCGCCGAGGCGGCGCGCGGCCAGGCGGAGGAAGCCAATCGCGCGAAGTCACGTTTTCTCGCGTCCGCCAGTCACGACCTGCGACAACCGCTGCATGCGATCTCGTTGCTGTCGTCGGTCTTGGGCGAAGTGTCCGGTGACCGCACCACCCGCGAAATCGCCGACCAGCTGTCGCGCTCGGTCGACTCGCTTGATCGGCTGTTCTCCGCGCTCCTCGATCTGTCCAAGCTCGATGCCGGTGTGTTGGTGCCGTTGCGCACGAAAGTCGATATTGCGGCCGCCTTCGGACCCTTGCTGCACGAATATGAGCAACGTGCGCACGCTCGCGGACTCGACTGGCACATCGCGATCGATGACGGCGTCGCCGTGATGGACGCGATTTTGGTCGAACGCATCCTGCGCAACCTTCTCGACAATGCGATCAAGTACACCGCTGCAGGTTCGGTATCGACCACGATCGGCCATACCGGCGATGCGATCGTCCTGAGAGTCGCCGACACCGGAACCGGCATCCCGGAATCCGAGCATCGACGTATTTACGAAGAGTTCTACCAAATCAGCAATCCGGAGCGTGATCGTCGCAACGGGCTCGGGCTGGGGCTGGCCATCGTCAAGCGCCTGGTCGCGTTGCTCGAGGGCACGATCTCGCTCGCCTCCAAGCCAGGTCGTGGCGCGGCCTTTGAAATCAGGTTGCCGGACGGTGTGCCTGGCGAGCCGTCGGCATACCTGTCAGAGGACAGGATCGACAACGAAGCGATCGACCTGGGTGGATTGACGGTGCTGGTCATCGATGATGACCTCGAAGTGCGCGACGCGATGTCGTTGACGCTCAGGCACTGGAATTGCCTGGCGCAGGTGGCGCGTGACGAGACCGAGGCGATGGCACTGGCCAGTCGCGGCGATGTCGACGTGATCATTTCGGACTACCGGCTGGCCGGCGGTGTGCTCGGAACGTCAGTGTTGCGCAACTTGCTTGGTGCGCGCCCGCGTGCCAGCGGGCTGTTGATCACCGGTGACATCGCGTCCGCGGAACTGGCTGTAATCGAGGAATCCGGATTTCCTTTGCTGCACAAGCCTGTTCACTATCGCAAGTTGAAGGCAATGCTGCGCGAGGCGCGACGCAAGTCCGAACACGAAAAAGCGCGGTGAGGCATACACATCCTGGGAGGGGATCAAATGCGCTGGTTGTCGAAATCGATTGACGCTCTATACGACGAAGTGCTGGCGCCGCGGGCGAACACGACGCCGGAAGAACCTGACTTCGATGTTGTGGTTGTGGGTTCCGGCTATGGTGGCGCGGTCGCCGCGGCACGCTTCGCGCGTGCCAACTACCGGGTCTGCGTGCTCGAGCGCGGCCGCGAATACCTGGCCGGCGAATTTCCCAGCCAACTCGGCGACCTGCCGGCGCATATTCGGTTTCGGCGCGCCGACTGGGGCAATACGGTGGCCAATCCGCTGGGCCTGTTCGACATCAGCTTCGGTGCCCAGGTCGCGACGCTCACCGGCAATGCGCTCGGCGGCGGCAGCCAGATCAACGCCAATGTCGGCATCCGGGCCGATCGGGAGCTTTTCAAGCAACCCGAATGGCCACGCGAATTTCGCGACGACCCCGCGTGCCTCGACGGCTACTACGCCGAGGCCGAACGCAGCCTCGGCATCACCCCTTATCCCAACCAGGAGTTGCCGCGTTACGCCAACCTCGCGCAACTGGCTGCCGCGATTGCCCGCGAGGTGCGTGAAGACGACTGGGAAGACGGCGGCGAACCCGGGGTCGTATGCTATCCCGCACCGCTGGCGGTGAGTTTTGCGGACGGCCCCAACGCCTTTGGCATCGAGCAGAAGAAGTGTGTCGGATGCGGCGACTGCGTGACCGGCTGCAACTTCCAGGCGAAGAACACGCTGACCATGAATTACCTGCCCGACGCGGTGGCGCATGGCGCGAAGATCTACACCGGCGTGACCGTGGCCGCGGTCGATCCGCGCAGCGGCGTTGAGCGCAACGCGTCGCGCCGGCGCCGCGGCCTGATCGAATGTCTCGGCGACACGGACATGTTCAAGCGCGTCTATCTGCGGCGCACCGAGGACGTGCTGCGCTACCGCGACGATTCGAGCGCCGACCCGATGGTGCTGGAGCCGGAAGCGACGCCGATCGAGAATCTGCGCTATGTGACCGCCAGGATCGTTGTGCTGGCTGCAGGCGCTGTAGGCAGCACGGAGATCCTGTTGCGCTCGCGTGACCTGCTCGACCTGCAGTTGTCGCCGGCGCTGGGCGCGGGCTTTTCCGCCAACGGCGACGGCCTTGGCTTTGGAACCCTGCAGGACCACCCGGTCGACGGCGTGGGTTGCGGCGCCCGCGGAACGCCCGACCGGGCTGACGTGGGACCGACCATTACCGGTGTGATCGACACCCGCGCGCGCGTGTCGATCGACAAGGGCGGACTGATCGAGGACGGCGCCATACCGGGTGCCATCGCCCACCTGTGGCAGGAAATGCTGGCTGCCAGCGCAAGCTTCGGTCAGCTTGACCGCTGGACCGTGTTTCGCGAGCACGGCGACCGCGCCGGCCTGCACCCTGAATTTCGCACCCACACCCAGACCTTTCTGCTGATGGGGCGCGACGATGCCGGCGGTACCATCCGCCTGCGCGATGGCCATCCGGAGATCCGCTGGCCCGGCGCCATGGAGCAGGAGGCGGTGCGGCGCGGCCACCGGCTGGCGGCCTTGAGCCAGGAGCAGGGCGGCTTGTACGTCAAGAGCCCGCTTTCCAACCCGCTGTCGGACGCGATCCAGTCAGTGCTCGACGGGCCGATGGTCAAGGGCATCGCGTTGACCGTGCATCCGCTGGGCGGCTGCCGCATGGGTGACAGTTTCGAAACCGCGGTGGTGTCGCATCGTGGCGAGGTCTACAGCAGCGAAGGGGGCGGCACCTACGACAACCTGTTCGTCTGGGACGGCGCCATCCTGCCGGGCGCGCTGGCGGTCAATCCCTTCCTCACCATCACCGCGCTGGCCGAGCGGGCGGCCGATCTGACCATCACCCAGTTGTCGCGCACCAGGCAAGTGCCGTTGCAACCTGGCATTGCGCCCGCGCAGCACGCCGCGGCGCCGGCGCCGCGCCAGCCATCCCAGGCTTATCGGCAACCGCCCCTGGTTGCGCCGGCGCCGGAACGTTGCGAGCCCGGCGGCCTCGAGTGGCACGAGACCATGCGTGGTGTGCTGCGCGGGCGCGACGGCCCGCGGCATGCCGCCCTTACCTTGAAACTCGAGATGCCGGATGTGCCGGCGCTGGCGGCTGACCCGCGGCATCGCGTCGCCAGAGTGAGCGGATGCCTGAAGCTGGCGGCGCTGGACAAGAAATTTGTGAGCCAGACCTATAAAGTGGTGGACGGCGAGGTCGAACTGATGGTGCCGTCGATCGATAGCGCGTTCTGGCGCAGGATCACTGCGCCATGGCGCTGGCTGCGCACCTTTCTGGTCTGGCTCATCAAGCGGCGCACCGAAGTGGTGGACAAGATTCGCGAGAAGCTGTCCTGGGCGACCGGCATCTGGCGCCGCGGGCAATTCTGGCACCTGTTGCGCAAGACCGGCGAGCTGATCAACATCAAGGCGTACCGTACCGCAGACGCGCCGCCGGAGAAAATGGGCTGGCTGCGCATGATCGTAAATCATGTCAAGCTGGTCGGCCATGCCAGTGACGAGCGTGTGATGCGCTACCACCTGCGCTTGCGCGATGAGCAGAATCCGGATGCCGTGCTGCATGTGCTCGAGGGCAGCAAGCGCTTCGATTTCCGCCTCGGCGGCAACGTGTGGGACGATCTCCTCAACCTGCGTGTGGAGTGCGGTTCGTGGCACGGGGAACTGCGGCTGGACATCCAGGACCTCGCCGATGCCGAGCGGCCGCGCATGATGGGCCAGGCCGATCTGGCCGTCGGCGCTGCGCACATGCTGAGCCTGCCGACCATGCTGTTTCGCACCCTGTTGCCGATTTACCTCTGGGATCTGCGCGCCCCCGCATTGCCGAGCCGCACGGCGCGCCGCGACCTGCAGGCTGGAGAGGTTCGCGAACTGGCATGGAATTCCACCCGCGACCACCTGTGCCGCGCGGCCGACGGCATCATGTTGCGGCGCGAAAGCCACACCATCCAGGTGGGTGAGCGCAGCGAGCACGACAAGCTGCGTGATCAAGGAGAATTTCAGTCGAATCGCCAGATCCCGTTGCTGCTCACGCGCTATCAATCCGGGGCAGTGGCTGCGCTCGGCGACGAGAAGAATGAGGCGATCATCCTCCTGCATGGATTCGCGCAGTCATCACTGGCCTTCGCGGCGCCGACCGTCGACGTGAACCTGGTGCAATACCTGTGCGCTGAAGGCTTTGACGTCTGGTTGCTGGACTACCGCACCAGCACCGTGTTCTCCACCGCCGGCGAGCGCCACAACCTCGATCACTGCGCTGCCATCGATCTGCCGGCGGCGATCAAGCATGTGCGCACGGTGACTGGTCGTTCCGGCCTCTATGGTGCGCAGAGTCGCCTGCACCTGGCCGGTCACTGCATGGGCTCGGCGATCAGTGGCATGGCACTGCTCTCGGGGCAACTGGTCGAAAATCAAGCCACGCCAAAGCGCACCCGTCTGATCGACCGCCTCGTACTGATGCAGGTGCCGCCGGTGGTGATCGGCACCGCGTACAGCCAGGCGCGCCGCCAGGTCGCGGCGTTCCTGCGCGACACGCTCGGCCTCAAGGGCGTGCCGCTGAACGCGGACGATGGCAACTCCGCGGCGTGGAGCGTGATGGACCGGGTGTTCGCGACCTATCCCAATCCGCCCGCCGGCCACGAGGAATGTTGCCCGGGCGAAAAGACCTGGTTTACCCTGCGGCGCGACAGCGCCACCTGCAAGCGGGTGAGTTCAATCATTGGTCGTCTGTATCTGCACGACAACCTGAACGATGCCACCCATCGCGCACTGGATCGCTACTTCGGGTTCGGCAACATGGATGTCTTCGCGCAGGTCGGAAAACTGGTCGAGTACGAGCAATATGTCGATACCGATGGCTACGCCTGTTACCTGACCGCCGACAATATCCGCAAATACGGCGATCTCGACATCCTGTTCCTGCATGGCGCGCGCAACTTCGTTTTCGATCCCTTGTCGGCCAAATTGTCCCGCCGACGGTTCGCCAGCATCAATCCGCATGCGCGCTACCGTTACGAGATCGTTGACGGATTCGCGCACTTCGACTGCCTGGTCGGCGAGGCGAGGCAGGTGCGGGTGGATACATGCCCGGACCCGGCCCACCGGGGCGGCGTCTGTGTCAAGGCGGCGGGCGAGCCGAGACGGCACGACGGTCGCGCCGCCGACAGGCCGCAGGCGGGTGATCGCTCGGCCTGCGAAGCGGTGTTTCCGCTGATCGTCAGGCATTTGCGCGCGCAGGGCACGGCTGCTGGGCATGCAAACAAGCGGTCGAAGGCTTTGCTGCCGGCAAGCGGACCAGTCATCGGCCACATTCACGCCGGCGGCGGTGGCGTACGGGTACGTTTGTGGGCGGAACCGGAAGTCAAGGCGATTCCGCTGGCGCCCAGCCATTTCATCTGGAGCGCGACCAGCAAATCGACCGGACAGTTGGTTGCAGGGGATTGCGTCGCGCTCGCGGCCGGTTCATTCAAGCCGGGCAATGCTGTTGCAGCCCCCCTGTTCTGCGAATACATCACGCTTCCGATGGCGGACGACTACACCATCAGCACCGGATTCCTTTACTGTCCTGCGGGTGTCGCGCCGCCCGCCACGAGGCAACAAGTCAAGGAGCGCCTGGACCATCTAGCCAAGCACCTGACCCGGTTTCGCCGCAAGCGGTCGAGCGAGATCAAGCCGCGGCGATCCCGATACTTCCGCCGCACGCACCTGGAATCCGATGGATCAGTCTCGCTTTCGCAAGCGCAGATGCGGGCCGCCTGTTCCGCCGCGACCGGCGAGATGCGAATCTTTCTTGGCTCCTGCCGCTATCCCGGCGCCATGTTCGACAAATGGCGCGCGGATACTGCGCTTGAAGACATGGCGCAGCGCGTCGAGGCTGCGCCGGAAGCCAGGCTGGTGCAGCCCTCGCTGGTGCTGCTGGCGGGCGACCAGGTCTATGCCGACGCGCGGGCCGGCCTGTTCGACCTGCAGAGCGACTTCGAGCGCTACCCGGAACGCTATGCCGACGCCTGGTCAAGCAAGGGCTTCGCGGCCTTGACCAGGCAGGTGCCGGTGATGATGGTTCTCGATGATCACGAGATTTCCAACGACCACTCGCTCGACGAAATCGCGCGCGGCATCGAGGCGCAAAACAGCGTCGTGCGGCGCCGAACGACCGCGCTGGAATTTTACGAGTCTTACCAGGCGTTGCCAGGGCCTGCGCCGACACCCGCCGGACGCCCATTTACCCATGGTGGCTATCCATTCGTGTTGTTTGATGGGCGCAGCGGTCGCTTGCGTCGCGACATGCTGAGCCCGTTTTCAGGGGCGCGGCAATACCCCGCAAGCATCGGCAACGTGCCCGAACTGGTGGCGTGGCTGATACAGCAGCAACAGGCCGTCAAGAACGCGCCCAAGTTTGTGGCTACCGGCAGCGTGATCTTCCCGGGGTTGCGCGAATTCGACTATGGCGAAGGTGACGTCGCGCGTGCCGGCGACATGGTGTCCAGTCGTGCCGACAACTGGCAGGGGTTCGTGGCCGACCGTACCGCGGTGTTCTGCGCGATCGCGCAGGCCGGCGTTGCCAACGTCATCTTCCTTTCCGGCGATTATCACTGCGGCGCAGTGGCCGAAATGACGATTCCGCGCAGCAGCGGTGTTCCACTATGCGCGTTGTCGATCGTCACGCCGGCGCTGTACGCCCCGGTGCCGTTTGCCAACTTGCCGGAACACCAACTGATCCTCGACGGCAACCTCTACGTCGGCCCGCGCTTGCCTGCCACCTACAAGACCCATCCTGCGGCGACCGCACAGGGTTATTGCGATATTGCGGTCCGCGCGACTGGCAAGGGCTGGGACATCAAGGTAACGACGATTGCCGTCGGTCCTGCACCTGAGGTCGCACCGCCACCACTGACCTTCAGTCTCACCTGACGGTCGGCGCCGCTCCCTGCAGCGGCGCGGTGGTGGCGCGGCAGGCAGCCCCTGCCGCCGCTGCCGCATTACCTGGGTCATGCCGCACCGGGCGCGCGACGCATTACCTCGGTGCAATTGATTGCAGCCCTGAAAGAGCGCATCTTTGGTCCTGCGTACGTTGCCTGCCTGAACCGTTGCCAGGCGGGCCGATGGATGGCGCGGCGGCCGGGTTTGCCGGGATCACCCTCCGGCAGCGCGGCGCGTCGAAAGTCCGCTACGGATGGCCATCAGGTGATGTTCAATCAGGAGGGAATGATGTTCGATGACAGGATGGGGGCAGGGCTTTCAGACTGGCGCTCGCCAGCGTGCGATGCGGATGCCGGCGCCGCCGGCAGCGCCTCACAGCACAGTCTCGGCACGGCGCTGGCCGGTATATGTGATGAACTCGCGTTTGCGCTTGCGATCGTCAATCGCGGGCGCGGTGTCGTCTATGCCAATCTCACGGCGCGCAAACGTCTTGGCGAGACCTGCGCCCTGATGATCGACGGCGCGGCGCTGCGCGCCCGTCGGCCGTCCGATGCCGCGGTTCTCAGACGCTGTATCGAGGCGGCGCATGATGGTCGCCGCCAATGGCATGCATTTGGCAGCGACCAGCGTGCATTGCACGTGGCATTCCTGCCGCTCCCAGGTGCGGCAGATGTCGGTGCGGCTGCCGCGGCGCTGGTGTTCGAACGCTTCAACCTGTGCAACAACATCAGCGGGCATTTTTTCGCGCGAACCTGCGGCCTGACGGCGACCGAGGAGCGGGTGCTGGCGCATCTCTCATCCGGACTTGACGTGGCCGCCGTTGCCGCCGTGATGTGCATGCGGGTCAGCACCGCGCGCACCCACATGCGCAGCGTCCTGCGCAAGACCGGCCACCGCAGCATGCGTACCCTGCTGTTGCAGATCGGCAAGCTGCCACCGGTGGCTTCGCGCCATGAAGTATTGGCACAAGCCGGCGATGACCTCGCCGCCGGCCATGGTTTGTGCGTGCCGGGCGGTACGCCGGGTAAGCCTGGCATGGCAGTCTGAACTGATCGACAGATTGGAGAATCATCATGCAAGACATCATTGAACTCATCCGCGACGGCCGCAACCTCGATGCCATGACGCGCATCGTGTATTCCTGTTACGAGCGCCGGCGTGCGGTGTCGCGCCGCGCCTGGCTTGAATATGCGACCAAGAAAGCCCGCGACCCGGAGATCCTCTCGTACGTACACCGCTGCAAGATGACCCGCCGCTCGTTCGAGAAGCCGCGCGGCTATGCCGGCGACGCGGTGATGCTGGACCACATCTATGGTACCGGCGAAGGGCGCCTGGCGCCGCATCCCGCGACCACCGATGGCCAGGTGTATGCCTACACGGTCAACGCTCCGGCGCCCAAGGCGGTACGCTTTCGGCGACAGGTACTGGGACGCCTGATCGACGAAACCGCGGAACGCGTGGGGCCCGGCCAGGCCTGCGTGGTGTCGATCGCCTGCGGCCACTTGCGCGAGGCCGATCTATCAAAGGCGGTTCAGGAGCGCAAGGTCAGGCATTTTGTCGCCATCGACCAGGATACAGACTCGCTGGCCTTGGTCGACAATGAATACTCGTCGCTTGGCGTGGAGACGCGCCACGGTTCGGTGCGGCAGATCATCGGCGACCGCCTGCACCTGCCGAAATGCGACCTGATCTACGCCGCGGGACTGTACGACTATCTCGACGACAAGGTGGCGATGCGCCTGCTGCAGATCATGGTGGACGCGCTCAACCCAGGGGGCCGGGTGCTGGTGGCCAACTTCGTGCCCAACGTCCCTGATGTCGGATACATGGAGGCGTTCATGGACTGGTGGCTGATCTATCGCGACATGGACCAGGTGACCGCGCTGTTCGAAGCGTTGCCCGTGACGTCGCGCGGACCGATCGAGAACTTTTTCGATCCGGGTTTCAACATTGCCTTCGCGGTGATGGAAAAGGCCGGGGGGCGCTGAGCATGCACCGCTGCCGCGCCAGGCTGCCGTGCCGCACATGCCGGCGAATCGCTTGCTGCCTGCGTCGACGCGGGCGGCGACGATTCGGGAAAAAGAGGTGATTGGTTACCTGCCTCAATTCTGGGCTTCAGCGGTGGCTGAAAGTCGTGGCGATGGACGATTGCTGCGAGAAAACGCGATCCGGTGCATCATGTCGGGCCGCCGTCGGCCGCAGTCAAGCCAACGGTGGATCGGGATCGCGACCGCATCCTGAATCCGCAGTCTTCGCGAGGAAAAGCACCATGGCAAAAGGTCAAGAAAAGAAGAAGCAGGAAAAGAAGGAACCCACCAAGACGCTCAAGGAAAAGCGCGACGCCAAGAAGGTAAAGAAAGAGGAAAAGAAGCGGGTTTAATCGGGCGTCGTGCCGGGGGCAAGGTCGTCAACTCGCCTCATCGCTTAATCGAGGGGCGGGACCAACCGGTTTGAGGCACGCTTGCCGGTGTGTCCGCTTCCGGTACTCGTCGCGACTTTGGATGCCTGGCGCGAACCCTTGCGGGCGCGGCCGCTGCTTGCCGCTGGCAACACTGCCGGGAACTTTGGTGGCCCTGAAGGTTCAGCCCCGATTCTTGAGGCGGCCTCGGCGCCTGCAGCGCGCTGCCGGGGTCGCTTTGCCCCGCGCTTCACGAGCTCACGCTTCAGCCGAGCCCGCACGCCGCAGTCCGGGATCAGCCCGCGCGACGGGTTCGCTGTTCACTCCATCTATTAACAGGAGATCGCCGTGCCGAAAATCCACACCCCGACCCGCCAGGAACTTGACAGCCGCGTCAGCCGCTTCGGGCAGTTGCGTGAAATGACCACTCGCACCACCGAGCTGGCCGGCATTTCGCAGGAAGCCGTCGACATCATCTTCGCGCGCAAGATCATGCCGGTGATCCTGGACGACACCAAGAACCCTTTTGGCAGCTATTCGCCGATCGTCGGCGCCGCCCGCACCACCATGTTCATCTCGATCATGCCGCCGGGCCAGGGTCCGTGCCTGCATTCGCACAACGACACCTACGAGACCTTCATGGTGCTTGATGGCCGCATCGAATACCGCATCGGCGATCCGGTGGAGCACACCATCACGCTCGACAAATGGGACGTGTTTTCCTGCCCGCCCAACGTCTATCGCGGCTTTCGCAACGTCGGCAGCACCGATGCAGTGCAATTGACGGTGATCACCGGCATTTCCGAAGGACGGGATGATGTCTCGATGCCGGATTCGGTGGCCCGCGAGGTGCGCGACGGGCATGGCCTGGCGGTGCTTGATGCGTTCAAGAAAGTATTTCACTTCGACCCGCCGGCCAAGGGGTAGCATCGCGACGCACTGCGCCGGGTTCAATGTCCAGCATGAATTGCACGAACCGGCCCGCGGCGCCGGGATCTTCGATCCGGCCGCGCGGCATCGCGCCTGCGCGAGAGTCTCCCGCTGATCAACATTACCGAAAACGATAAACACGTGCCCCTGGCGCGGCTGTCATGCCTTCGGCGACGGTCAAGAATCCGGATTCTGCTCAATTTCATCGTGCGGCGGATGCGGATGCGAGCGCATCACCCACATTACGTAGACCCCGAATACCAGGGCGGAAGCGCCAAAGATCGCGGCTTGCAAGGCCACCGGCAAGGCCGGAAAAAAAGCGAACAGCACGGCGAACGGCGCGCCGCCGATGGCGGTCGACAGCGCATTCTCCCAGCCGCTGGTCTTGCGGCTGAACAGGCCCAGCACATAGGAGAGGATGTCCACCGGGAAGGTCATGCGTAGAAGCACCAGCGACAACACATGGTGACGCGGGTGGATCAGGCGGTCGATGCGCGCGTAGCGCGTCACCGCGGGAAACACGCGCAACAGCAGCGGGCTGACGCGCTGCGCCAGGTGAAACGACAGCGCGGCACCGGCGACCCAGCCGGCCATGATGATCGCGGCGGTCCACCACGGCCCCCACAGCAGCACCGCGATCGGCACCAGTGGCAGGTTGCTGAACAGCGGCAACAGCACGGCCAGCGCGGTGGTGCTGAAAAAAATCGCCACGCCGAGTCTGCCGTGCTCGCCAAGCGCCGCGCCGATTGGTGCGGCATAAAGGCGCGCGAGAACGATGGCGAGCGCGAACAGCAATAGCACCCATGCCAGCGAACGCGCCGACGGCAACAGGTCCTTGCGCGTCAGTGCGGTGGCGGGCGAATCGGCGCTGGTCGGCATGGCAGGCGCTAAAGTGTAGTCTTGATCGCAGCGCATTGGCGGCCCGACCGCCGCAGTGCGCCGCACCGGAGATCGCGATGACCGCATTCACGGAATTGCTTGACACCTTCGCCAGCCATGCAGAAGCCAACGCCGGCGTGGCGTTCGCGGCTTTGTTTTCGGTCGATGGCATCTACGACGACTATTTCTTCGGCGCGCACAGCGGCCGAGCGGCGATCGCCGCCATGTTGAACCGGTTCCATGAGGGCGGGCAGCACTACCGCTGGGAATTTCACGAGCCGCTGTCTGACGGCCGCATCGGCTATGCGCGTTACCGCTTCAGCTATCGCTCGAAGGTGGCCGAGTCGCTTGGCAAGCCGATAGCCTTCGAGGGGTTCTGCCGGCTGCTGCTCAAGGACGGGCTGATCGAGCACTATGCCGAGGCCTTTGATCGCGGCGTCGCGTTCGTGCAATTGGGGTTTCCGGCGCCCAAGGTGGCGCGGCTGCTGAAGAAATATGCGGCTGCACAGAATGCAACGCCTGGGTTTGCGCCGCACATCGGGCGTTTCGACAACACACCGTTGCCGGGAGCATGACGGCCGCACCGCGGCGGGCTGCTGCCTGAATCACCAACAGTGCGCGTGCGGGAACTGTCGCGCAGCGCAGCCTCGCAGACCAGGGCATCGCCCGCCACCCGGTTTGTCGCTGCGCTACTCCGCCTTCAGACCGGCGCGGCGGATCAAGTCACCCCACTTGCGCAGTTCGCTGGCGACGAACTCGGCTACCTGTTGCGGCGAGTCGGCGCCGCCGGGTTCGAGCCCGAGGTCGCGCAGGCGCTGCCGGACCTCGGGCTGCGCCAGCACGCGGCTGATGCCGGCATTGAGTACGCGCACCGCGTCGGCCGGCGTGTCGCGCGGTGCGAACCAGACGTTCCACGCGGAAATGTCGAAGCCGGCGAGGCCGGCCTCGGTGAAGCTTGGAACACCGGGCAGCACCTCGCTGCGCGCTTTCGAGCTGACCGCGATCGCCTTGAGCCGCCCGGCCTTGAGTTGCGGGGCCGACGCGATCAGGGTGTCGATCGACAGGGCGATCTGGTTGCCGATCAGGTCGGTCATCGCCGTCGGGCTGGATTTGTAGCTGACCGGGAACAGCGTCACGCCGGCCAGAACGGTGAACTGCTCGAACACCACCCGCGAGGTTGAACTCGGGATCGCCACATTGAGCGTGCCGGGGCTGGCACGGGCCATGCGGATCAGGTCCGCGGTCGTGGCGGCGGCGAAGCCGGGATTGGCCAGCAGCACCATCGGCACCGAACCGGTGAAAGCGATCGGCACGAAATCCCTGACCGGATCGAACGGCAAGCTGGCGTACAGCGCCGGGTTGGCCGCATGCGTACCGTTCGAGCCGACCAGCAGTGTGTAGCCGTCGGCCGGCGCCTTGGCGACCGCCTGCGCGCCGATGTTGCCGCCGGCACCCGGACGATTGTCGATCACCAGCGGTTGGCCGAGGTCGTCACCAAGCTTCTGCGCGATCAGGCGGGCGGCAACATCCGCACCCTGGCCGGCGGCGAACGGCACGATCAGGCGGATCGGTTTGGCCGGATAGGGTTGGGCCGCCGCCAGCCCGGGGACCAGCAGGGACAACATGAAAACGGCGCATTTCATGCTCAACATGGGCACACTCCGCAATTGACAAAAGGGATGTCGAAGATCACCGGTGGCGTGCGAGAAATTCGGCAATCTTCGCGGTGATGAGCGCGCTTTCCGGCGCACCCTCGATGGCGCGCCAGCCAAGGTGGCCGCGCTCGGAAGGGATCTCGGCATAGGTGGCGGCGGCGACGTGGCGCGCGATCGCGCGCGCCGACTCGACGCCGAGCAGACGGTCGCTGCTGGTCGGCAGCACCAGGGTCGGCGCACGCACCTGCGCAAGCGCCTGCCGCAGGTCGCCGCCGAACGGTTGGGCTACATCATGCGCGGCCGACGCCTGATAGCGGCGGATCAGGTTCCAGGCGTCCCATGCGCAGGCGCGCTGGACGGTGCCGGCGACTTCGTGCTCCAGTTCCGCCGCGCTCAAGCCCTCAAGATAGGTGTCGGCCACCGTCCACGGGAAATACAGGCGGCCGGCGGCTTCGAGGCCGCGCAATGGCGGCTGTTGGTAGTTGCCGTCGTTCCACAGCGTGTCGAGCGTGATCACTTCGATCATGGCGCGCACCACCGACTGCATGATGTTGCCGGCGCGCACTGCGGGCACCAGCAGCACCGCTGCCGCCGGCACGGCGGGGAAATGAATCGCCCATTCCAGCGCCTGGAACGCACCCATCGAGGCGCCGGCCACCGCCGCCAGGCGGTCGAGGCCTAGGCCTTCGGTGAGCAGCAGGTGCTCGGCGCGCACCATGTCGCGCACGTTGTAGCGCGGGAAGCGGCTGAACAGGCCGTCTTGCGGTTGCGACGAAGTGCCGGCGCCAATGCCGTCGACGGCGATCACGAAGTAGCGCGTGGTGTCGAAGGCCTTGCCCGGGCCGATATAGCCGTCGGCGCTGTGGCGCGTATTCGCGGTGCCGGGCGCCACCAGGATTGCGTTGTCGCGCGCGGCGTTGAGTTCGCCATGGGTGACGTAGCCGACCTTCAGGTTGGCGAGCGTTTCGCCGCTTTCGAATCTGAATTGCGGAATCGTGTGCAGGCCTTCGGCTCCCGGGTGCAAGTCAGTGCCGGCGATCGGGTTCGAGGTGTTCGCCGGCGCCGCCCGCACAGTGTCGCTGGTCATCGCCAGTCTGCGGTCAGGCGGCGGCCAGACGCGCCAGGCGCGTCGCCATCGATGCGTTGACCGCGCCCACCGGAGCGCGGCCGGCGAGGATCTCGGCGGCCTGTGCCGCGGTCTCGAGCGCCTGATGCTCGATCGCCGGCGGCGTCAGGCCGGCGAGATGCGGCGTCGCGATCACCTTGGGATGGCGCGCCAGCGCCGGGGTCGGCATCTGGTCGGGCGCGCGGCCGACATCAAGCGCGCAACCGGCCAGTCGCTCGCCGTCGAGCGCGCGCAGCAGCGCGGCCTCGTCAACCAGGTTGCCGCGCGAGGGGTTGATGAAAAACGCGCCCGCCTTCATGGCGGCGAAGGCGGCATCATTGATCAGGTTCTCGGTCTCCTCGCTGGCCACCGCCAGGCACACCACGTAGTCGGCTTCGCCCAGCAATTCGCCCAAGCCCACCTGCTTGAGCGCCGAATCGTCAACCCTGGCATAGGGGTCGGTCACCAGCACGCGCATGCCGAACGGCAGTGCCAGTTTGCACAGGTAGCGGCTGATCTGGCCATAGCCGATCAGGCCCAGGGTCGCGCCGCGCAATTCACGGCCCATCGGCGCGACCGGCACCCGGCCGGCATGGTAGGCGGCGGTCATCGCGGTCAGGTTGCGCGCCAGGTCGATCATCGCGCCGATCACCCATTCGGAAACCGAGGCGATGAACCCGGCGCTGGCCTGGGTGACCAGCACGCCGGCGCGACTGGCGGCGGCGACATCGATGTTGCGGATGTCGATCGCGCAGCGCGAATAGGCCACCAGGTTCGGCATGCGACCGAACAGTTCGGCCGGGCCGGGCGTCTGCCGATACGAAATCACCAGCGGGCAGTCGTGTGCAGCCTCGGCCAGTTCGTCAATCGACAATTCGCGCGGCAGGGGATTGAGGCGTACTTCGCCGACCGCGCGCAGGGCCGCGAGTGCCCTGTCGCCGTAGTACTTCTCAAGCGCTTCCGGCGGGTGAGTCAGGAAAATTCGTGCCATCAGTCGGCCAGCGCCTGGTAGGTCAGGTTGCGCATCAGGGCACGATAGTGGCGCCGCAATTCCGGTGCGCACAGCATCAATACGCCGATCAATTGTTCCTGCGGGTCGATCCAGAAATAGGTGCCATGTACCCCCGACCAGTAGAACTCGCCGACCGAACCCGGCGCCGGGTTGCGTCCGGCTTCCTTGCGCACGCAAAAGCCGAGGCCGAAGCCCTGGCCGAATTCCGGCAAGGGCGCCGATTCCTCGAACTGCGCACGGGTGCTGGCGCTGAAGGCGATGCCCGGCGGCAGATGATCGCTTGACATCATCGCCACGGTTTTCCTGGCCAGGATGCGCACGCCGTTGGACTCGCCGCCGTTGGCCAGCATTTGCGCGAAGCGCAGGTAATCGGGCGCGGTCGATACCATGCCGCCGCCGCCGGACAGGAAATTCGGCTTGACTGTCAAGTCGCGCGCCATCGGCGGCCGCTGCCCGGTTTTCGGGTCGACCAGCGCTTCGGCCACGCGATGGGCCGCGTCTTTCGGGATCACGAAGCCGGTGTCCTTCATGCCGAGCGGGCCGGTTAAGCGTGCGGCGATGAACTCGTCGAGCGGCATGCCGGAGATCACCTCGACCAGGCGACCCAGCACGTCGGTCGACATGCTGTAGTCCCACACCTCGCCGGGCTGGTTCTGCAGCGGCAATTGCGACAGTTTGGTGATGAATGCGGCGGTGCTCTGGTCCGGGTCCATCGGATTGAGTTCGCGGTAGGCCTGTTTGACCAGCGAATCGCCGAACTGGCCATAGGTGATCCCGGAGGTATGGCGCAACAGGTCCTGCACCGACATTTCGCGGCGCGGCTTTTCGAGTTTCAGGCTCTTCCTGCCGTCGGCTTCGGTGGTCTCGACACCGACCATGACGCTGGCCATTTCGGGCAACCAGGTCGAGACCGGGTTCACCAGACGCACCCGGCCTTCTTCGGCCAGCATCATGATCGCGCACGACACCATCGGCTTGGTCATCGAGGCGATGCGAAAGATCGAGTCGGTCGCCATCGCCGCGCTTTTTTCACGATCGCGGTAGCCGAAGGCCTCGAGATAGGTCGGCTTGCCGCGGCGCGAGATCAGCACCACCGCGCCGGGGATGACGCCTTTTTCGACATCTTCTTCAAACACGGCATTGATGCGCGCGGCGCGCGCCGGGATCAGCAGGGTGGGGTCAATGGCAATGGACACGTTCGGCTCTCGAGGTGAATAGGGGCGGTGCGTATTCTCGTGGATTTTGGCCAACGCTGCGCGGCCTATACTGCCGCCGACTCTTACGATACCAGCCGCACAATGAACCAGGATCCGACCGCTTCGCCCGAACGCAGCCTGCTTGCCGGCTATGCGCTGGCGTTCCTGTTGTCGTTTGGCGTGACGGTGGTCAATTCCTTCGCGCGCATGGCCTATGCGCTGGTGCTGCCGTCGATGCGCGGCGACCTCGACTGGAACTACACCCAGGCCGGCTGGCTCAACACCGCCAACGCCATCGGCTACCTGATCGGCGCGGTGCTGACCCGGCTGGTGATTGTGCGCACCGGCAATCGCGCATTGTTCACCTTCGGCGTGCTGTCGACCGCGCTGGCGGTACTGGCCACCGGCCTGACCCGCGACATCGGCTGGCTTGGCGTCTGGCGCATGCTCAGCGGCGTGTGTGGCGCGGCGGCCTTCATTTCCGGCGGCGCGCTGTCCGGCAATATCCTGCCGGCGCAGCCGCAACGGGCCGGCACCACGATTGCGATTTTCTTCGGCGGCGGCGGGGTCGGATTCCTGTTGTGCGGCGTGGCGCTGCCGCTGCTGCTCGATGCGGGCGGGCCGGCGGCGTGGCAAGAGGCGTGGTTGTGGATGGGCTGGGCCGGCCTTGCGCTGTTCGCGCTATGCGCCTGGGCCACCACCCGGATCGCCGAACCTGTGACCACGCGGGCGGCCGACGGGCAGGCGGTGCGCGCCGATATCGGGCGCTTGCGTGCCGGGCTGATCACCTACATCATGTTCGGCTTAGGCTATATCGGCTACATGACTTTCGTGATCGCCTGGATGCGCGACCACGGGGCCTCCACCGGCGAGGTGATCGCGATGTGGGTAACCTTCGGTGTGGCCAGCCTGCTCGGGCCGTGGCTGTGGCGCATCCCGCTGACGCGCTGGCCGCCGGGGCGCATGCTGGCCGCGGCGATGGCGGTGCTGGGTACCGGTGCCCTGCTGCCATTGCTCAATGCCGGCATGCTGTCGATGCTGGTTTCTGCCGTGCTGTTCGGCGCCTCGATGTGGAACATACCGGGCTCGGTCACCCACCTGGTCAAGCGCGCGCTGCCGATGGCGGCCTGGGGCGCGGCGGTCGCGACCTTCACGATTTTCTTCGCCATCGGGCAGATTCTCGGGCCGGTGGCCACCGGTTGGCTGGCCGACACCTTCGGCAGCCTGCGCACCGGGCTCGGGCTGTCGGTCGGCGTGCTTTTTCTGGGTGCGTTGATCGCCCTGGTGCAGCGGGATGAAGTACACGCGGGAAGCCACCCCGGGTTGCACTGACGCGATTGTTCGCTTCGCGTGGCGGACTGCCGCCGAGATTCGGTCCGTAAGTCGCCGGAACGGTGTGACAATGGCGGATTGTCGTCATCAGTACGTCATCAGCCGCTGGCAGAAGTCCGCAGTGGTTGACCCGCCGCCGTGCGGGCAGCGCCGCAGCGACGGCGATCCCGTTCACCAAATCACCGCAGGCCAGGTTCAGCACGCATGTCCATCGGTTGGTATCCCGGCCACATGGTGGCCGCCCGCAAGAAGGCGGCCGAGACCATGGCGCAGATCGACGTCGTCGTCGAGGTGCTCGACGCTCGTCTGCCCGGCGCCAGCGGCAACCCGATCATCAGCGAAATGCGCGCCCACCGGCAGCGGCCGTGCCTGAAGATCCTGAACAAGGCCGACGTTGCCGACCCGGCGGTGACCGCCGCCTGGGTCAAGGCGATCGAGGCTGAATATGGCGCCAAGGCTGGGCATGAGGGTGCGGTCAAGGCGGTGGCGCTGAGTTGCAAGAAGCCGTCCGACGTGGCGCGCGTGCTGCGCCTGGCGGCCAGCCTGGTGCCGCATCGCGACAGCCACATGAAGGCGGTGCGCATGCTGGTGATGGGCATCCCGAACGTCGGCAAATCGACTCTGATCAATGCATTGCTGAAACGCCGCGTTGCGCCGGTTGGCGATGAACCGGCGATCACCAAGCAGTTGCGGCGCTACGAACTCGATGACCGCACCGTGTTGTTCGATACGCCGGGCCTGATGTGGCCGGCGATCGCCCATCCGGGCGACGGCCTGATGTTGGCCGCCAGCCACGCCATCGGCGCCAACGCCTACATCGACGAGGAGGTGGCGACCTATCTCGCCGACCTGCTGCTCAAGTGCTATCCGGCGCTGCTGGCCAAGCGCTACAGTTGCGCTGTCGAAGGCCTCGATGGTCCGGCGCTGATCGAGGCGGTGGCCAGGCAGCGCGGCTTGCGCGCCAGGGGTGGGGTGCTCGATCTCGAGAAAGCCGCACATGTGATGCTGACCGATTATCGCCAGGGCGCGCTCGGCCGCATCAGCCTGGAAACGCCGCAAAGCCGCGCTGCGATGCTGGCGGTGCCGCCGGCGGCGCCGGTTGCGGCGGCTGTACCGCTTGAGGAACAGGAAGCAATGCCCGCGGAAGCCACCGCGCGGCGCGGGGAGCCGACTTGACGACACCACCTGAACGCCCGAAGGCGGGTGCTGGAAGCGCTGCGAAGCGGCGCACTGTCGTGCGCTCGGCTGCGCCGCCAGGCGCGTCAGGCCCGGGGCAGGCGGGTGCGCCGGCAACAAGCGCGCCGGAACCGGCCCGCTTGTCCAAACGGATGAGCGAACTCGGCCTGGCTTCGCGCCGTGAAGCCGATGAATGGATCGAGCGCGGCTGGGTGCGGGTCGACGGCCTGGTGGCGATTCTCGGGCAACGCGTCTCGCCGGAGCAGAAAATCAGCGTCGACCGCCGCGCCCAGGCCGAGCAGGCGCGTCGGGTGACGGTGCTGCTGCACAAACCGATCGGCTTTGTCAGCGGCCAGGCCGAGGACGGCCACCGCCCGGCGGTGGTGCTGGTGACCCCCGAGGCGCAATGGGCGCCGACGCGCGGCGCCGCGCCGTTGCGCTTCGACCGCAAGGACTTGTTCGGCCTGGCGCCGGCCGGGCGACTCGACATCGATTCGACCGGGCTACTGGTGCTCACGCAGGACGGCCGCATCGCCAAGCAGTTGATCGGTGAGGACTCCGGCGTCGAAAAGGAATACCTGGTGCGGGTGCGGCACTTGAAGCCGGGCCCGCTGCCGGCTCACGAGTTGCAGCGCTTGAACCACGGCCTGTCGCTCGATGGCGAGGCGTTGCGCCCGGCCAAGGTGTCGTGGCAAAACGAGGACCAGTTGCGTTTTGTGCTGCGCCAGGGCAAGAAACGCCAGATTCGCCGCATGTGCGAGGCGGTCGGCCTTGAAGTGCTGGCCTTGAAACGGGTGCGTATCGGCAGTGTGTTGCTGGGTGAATTGCCGCAGGGCAAGTGGCGCTTTCTCGGGCCTGACGAAAAGTTCGGTTGAAAGGCTCCACATGAGGTCGACAGCGGTCATCACCTGGCATGAAAACGGCAGCGAGCGCAGCGCCCGCTGGCATTCGGAATCCGGCGCGACCCCGCCATCGAGGGTCGAAATCGCCGACGACAGCATGAGTGCCGACCGCGCCTATCGGCTGGCCTGCGAGGGCGTCGGCCTGTTGTGGCGCGGCGATTTCCAGAACGCGCGACTGTTGCTGCAGGCGGTGATGCGCCGGGTCGATGCCAAGCCCGACAAGCCCAAGCGCAAGCGCGCGCCGGTGGCCGGCACCGTGACCCGGGCGGACGCCTTCAACCGCCACCGCATGGCGCAGGCGCAGCGTGCACGCATCCTCGGCATGCTGCTGCTGCCGTTCGATGCCGGCCACGAGGTGCCGCTGCGCCGGGCGCCGGGGGTGGTGGCCGCATGCACCCAGGCCTGGGGCGCGATTGACGAGCCGTATGTGGCGTCATTGCGCGAACTGCTGGGCGCGATCGGCGCCTTCGAGTGGCGCCGCAAGGGGGTTGAGGTGGCGGCCCTGCGCGCGCGGATTCATCCGCATTACGGTGTGTTTTCGCCGGTGCGCGGTGAGTATCTGGCGCTGGTGGCCAAGGCGCCCCTGAAGGACGCGCAACTTGCCTTCGACATCGGCACCGGCACCGGCGTGCTGGCCGCCTTGCTCGCCCATCGCCGCGTGCCGCGGGTGGTGGCCACCGACAACAACGCGCGTGCGCTGGCCTGCGCGCGCGACAACATCACGCGATTGGGGCTCACCGGCCAGGTCGAGGTGGTCGAGGCCGATCTGTTCCCGCCGGGCCAGGCGCCGCTGATTGTCTGCAATCCGCCGTGGGTGCCGGCGCGCCCGGCCTCGCCGCTGGAGCATGCGATCTACGACCATGAGAGCCGGATGCTGCGCGGCTTCCTCGCCGGCCTCGCGGCGCATCTGACGCCGGGCGGTGAGGGCTGGCTGATCCTTTCCGTCCTGGCCGAACATCTCGGCCTGCGCGCGCCTGACGCACTGGCCGGCCTGATCGAGGCCGGCGGCCTGCGCGTGGTCGCGCGCATCGACGCGCGGCCGCAGCATGCCAAGGTGTTCGACAGCGCCGATCCGCTGCACGCGGCACGGCGTGCCGAGGTGACAACCTTGTGGCGCCTGATCGCGCGCTGAGCCGCGCGCCTTGGGGAGTTCGCGGGGTAAGTCAGTCGTGACGGTACCGCCGTCGGCGTTCGCGCAAGTGCCGCCGGCCGCCGGCGTCGCGCCTCAAGCAGCAGTCAGATCGAGTTCGACCCGGCCGGGCAGCGCGCTGCGCAGCGCCGCATGCAGGTAGCAGGTGTTTTCGGCGACTTCCAGCAGGTTCTGCATGACTTCGTCAGGCTCCTCGGCATGCAGGAACACGTGGGTGTCGACCGGCTCCAGGCCGCCCCTGAGAGTGCCGTTGGCCGTACTGCCGCTGAGTGTGAACGGCAGGGTCTGCACGAAACGGATCGCCCGCACCTTGTGCTTGCGGTGCTCGATGTAGCGGGTGAACTGAGTCATGTAGCAAAAGGCGATGCCGGCGGCGATTGCCGCCAGGCCGGATGGCGCCTCGCCGCCGCCCGGGCGTTCGTCGCAGGTGATGCGAAAGGCGGCGCCCGGCATGCGCGGCGTGACCGTGGTGGCGATCAGCCCGGCCGCATCGCGCATGATGCTTTCGCCCGGAATCAGGATCGGCACCCGGCCTTCAGCCGCCAGCACCGGCGGCCCACCTTCGGGCATCGGGCGCGGGATGCGCTCGACAATCTCGAACCCGGGGGCACTGCCGGCCAGCGGTACCGGCGCGCTGCTGTGCGCCTTGAACGGGTCCTCTTCATCGGCGGCGGTGGAGGCGGCAACCCGCGACACCGGGCAGCGCCTGCCATTGACGTAAAGGGCGAAGGTATTGACCTGCGGCAGCGCCATCGCTGCGTGGCCCGGTGAGGCTGCGAGCGCCGCTTCCAGCACCTGCAAGACCTGCGCGCGCGCTGCGCCGGAACGGGCGCGCACCTGGATGGTCACTGCTTCGGCGCTGCCTTCGCCGGTGCCGCGGAAGAAAGATCCGTTGAAGTAATACTGGTTGTTGAGGGTGATGCCGTCGATCGTCAGCGGCACGCCGGTGGCACGCGCGATTGCCAGTGCGCGATTGGCGAAATCGGCATGCAGGCCGGCGTTGAAGAACGCCAGCGGAAACGGCGCCAGGTCACTGCCCTTGAGGATCGCGCCCTCGTCGCTGGTCAGGCGCCAGGTGGCGCCGTGCGCGCCTTCGCGGACCACCACTTCCTTCTGGTGGCCGCCCATGGTGCGCGCCTCGACGCGAAACACGTCGCGGGCCGGCGCCGTGCCGGCGATGGTGGCGGCCGGACTGCCGGCGCGAACCTTGAACGCCAGCGGGTAGCCGGTGCCGTCGATGCGATCATGGTTCATGCCAAGTCTCCGTTGGTGTGGGCAGGTATGCTAACGGATTTGTGCCGGTCCGATCGCGCAATTGTCGGCGTCGGCGGCGGCAACCCACAGCGTGGACACCGCGCCTCGCCATTTATCGGATGCACAGAGGAGGCAATTGAAACCATGAGCGCCAGTTATCTGACCGAGGTAAGCACTGACGCCGCGCGTGGCGAAACCGCACGCATCTACGAAGAGATTCGACGCCTGACGGCCGGCCCGCTGGTCGCCCTGATCTATCGGCATCTCGCCAGTCACCCCGGCGCGCTGGAAGCGCTCTGGCAGGGTATCGTGCCCCTGTTGGTCGATGGTGAATTGCAGCAGCAGGCTTGGGGCTGCGCGCGCGACGCGTGGGTCGGGCCGGTGCCTGCGCTCGCCGGCGCCATGCCCGCGATCGACGGGCGCGAGATGGCGCGCGTGACCGATGTGATCGACGCCTACAACCGCGCCAACCCGGTGAACTACATGATCGTCTGCGTGGTGCGGGCGGCGCAGTCGATCAAGGCAGGCACGCAGGTGCCTGCGATCGCACCGCGTGCCTGGTCACCACCGCCGCGCATTGGCGCGATCGCGCCGATTCCGGCGATGGCTGACCTTCCGGCGCCTGTGCGGGCGCTGGTCGACAGCTTCGCCAAGTCGGCGGCGCCGGGCGCGCCGGTGCTGGTGCCAACGCTTTACCGGCACCTTGCGCACTGGCCGGCCCTGCTGGAAGTGGTCGCGCGCGAGGTGCAGCCACGCCTCGCGCAAGAAGTGTTTGCGCCCGCGATCCGCGCTTTTCAGGCTTCCATTGACACTGCGGCGACATCGTTGGTGGCACGCCACGGCCTGGCTGCCGACCCGTTGCTCGCCACGCCGGCGATGAATGAGGTGTTCGAGCGCTTCGGCGAGGTGATTCCCGAAATGGTGGTGGTCGGAAGTTTTCTGCGGCGGCTGCTGCGCGGGGATTGAGGCACGCGGTATGCGCCGCGTCGTGCGCGCCTGAAGCTTGAAACAAGCAACGCCGATTTGCGTAACCGCGCGAAGCCGGTAAACTCATGGACGGCCACGTTCGCGTTGCAGCGTTGCAGCTTAGCGGTCGAGCAGGCAGGGTTCTACTGGAAGAGAATCGTCCCCGGTGGGGCGCCCGGACTTCAAACCCGGAGAGGGGCGTCAGACGTTCCTGGTGGGTTCGACTCCCACTCACTTCCGCCACAGCGATGCTGGCGGTGCGGCAGCAATGAAACGGGGCCGCGCGAGGCGGCCCCGACTGTCGTGCAACTACTGTCCGATTATTTTTTTTGCGCTTCGAGGAAGTTGATCATCTTGATCACATCCGCCGCCTCGATTCGCCCGATCGGACCCGAACTGTAGCTCGACGTGACCACCTTGCCGCCGGCGCCGACAATGAATTCCGATGGCTGGATGATGTTGCGCCGATCTTCCCACCAGGCGCCCAGCAAGTCAGCCTGCGCGCGGGTGACCCCATACCCCACCGGGAAGCTGACTTCCGCGGCCACCAGTTGTGCCTTGTCCTCGGGGTCGACGCTGGCGGCGAATACCGACACGCCGATGGCGGCGAGTTCGTTCTTGAGTTTTTCGAAGCCGACCAACTGCCGGCGACAGTAAGGTCACCAGTGGCCGCGATAAAAAAGCACCACCTGGTATTTGGAATCGCTGGTGGGCAGGGTGATGCTCCCGCCACCGGCCAGCGCGATGGTCATCGCAGGGAAGGCAGCGCCGGAATTGAGTTTTTCGCTCATGGGTAAGGATCCTTGGCTTGAAGTTTCGACGGAACAGCCGCTGCGCCGCTTTTCACACGCATCGGCAACGAGTGTACGACGGTTGCCGAATAGTCGTGCAATGTCGCCGGCGCCGGCGTGCTGCGTCAGGCGCCGCCAGCCGCCAGCGGCCGTGCGTCGAGGGTGCGCATGAACACCTGCATGCCGTAGTGAAAGGCGATGAACCCGCCCAGCTCCATGATCTGCGCCTCGGAATAATGCTTCTTCATTTCGTCGTAAAAAGCGCGGTCGACCTTTTGCGGGTCGAGATACATCTGGTCGGCGTAGCGCAGCGCCACCCGTTCGGCTTCGCTGAAGCGCGGGTCATCGTCGTAGTCGCCGCAACCGGCATCGATGGTGGCCTCGTCGAGCCCGGCGGCCTGCGCCTGCTTCGAGCGCAGGGCGCCGAAATAAGTGTCGCCGGCGAAGCGTGCCAGCTGAATCCGGATGATCTCCTTGAGCCGATGGTCGACGTTGCCCTGGCCATGCGACACCAGCAGTGCGTTGAGCAATACCTTGGCGTAGCTGGGCACGCGCGCGACGATGCGGGTGAACAGCGCGTCGGGTACGCCGAGCGCCTCGGCGCGCGCCATCAGTGCGAGCAGTTCGGGATCGCGGATCTGCTCCAGGTCGAGCGGTTCGATATGCGGCATCAGGCGGCCGCCTTGGCGGTCAGCGACACCGGTTCGGCGCCGTACAGGCGCTCCGACTCGGCCTGGCTGATCAGGCGGCCGTCGGGCGAGAACATCGGG
>JANPGJ010000500.1:0-24552 GCA_031423955.1 Burkholderiales bacterium | reverse complement strand
CCGGCGATACCCACCGTACAGGGCTTCATCAAGTCCGGGCGCGTCAAGGTGCTGGCGATCTCCGGCGACAAGCGCTCGCCTTTGTTGCCCGAGGTGCCGACCTTCATCGAGGTGGGCGCCAAGGACATGGATATCGGTGCCTGGTACGGTTTTTTCGCGCCGGCCGGCACGCCGCGCGAGGTGGTTGCGCGCCTCAATTCGGCGGTGGCCGCCATGCTCACCAGTCAGGAGTTCGTCGAACGGCAACTGGCGCCGCAGGGCATGCTGCCGATGAATCTCGGCCCCGAGCAGGTGGCAGCCCTGATGAAAAGCGAGAGCGAGCGCATGACGCGCATCGTCAGGCTTTCGGGGGCGAAGGTCGAGTAGGGCTGGTGCCGCCAAGGCCGATCGCGATAGCGGCCATGGCGGCGACGGTGCCCACCGAGAGCACAATACCGATGCCGACGACGACGCCGAACGCGGCCACGACGCTGGCGCCGCCGATGGCGACAGCGATAACGGCGATGATTGCGAAAATTGAATTTTTGGTGTTCATGATGAATCCCCTCGGATTCCGGCGCCTGGTGTTCCGATCGCCATGCCGGCCATGCGGCGATCACCACATGACGCGTTTATAGGCGCGCGCGGCGGCGGCCGGAAGGTGGAACAAGGCAAGACCGGTGCGTTTGCGCACACGCATGCGGGGAAGGCACGAAAGTTGTGTGGAAAGTCACACTTTTGCGGGAGCATTGACACGTTGTTGCAGGTGATCCACGGAGACCCGAAATGGCCGAACCGAAACGAGCACGACCGCAGCCGACGCCGGAGACCCGGCATTTCTGGGAGGGCGCGAAGAGCGGCGAACTTCGCCTGCAGCGATGCGATGCCTGTCAGCACACCTATTTTCCGCCGCGCCCGTTCTGCCCGGCATGCGCCTCGCGCGAGGTCTCGGTATTTCGCGCCAGCGGCCGCGCGATCCTGCACAGCTATGTCATCAGCCATCGTCCGGCGCCGGGCTTCGTGCCGCCATACTCGATCGCCGTGGTCGAACTGGAGGAAGGGCCGCGCATGATGACCAACATCGTCGGTTGCCCGCAGACACCGGAGGCGCTGGTGCTTGACATGCCGCTCGCGGTCCGTTTCGAGCCGATCGACGACGAGATCTCCCTGCCTTTGTTCGCACCTGCAGGAGGCGCGCCATGAAACCCGGTACGATCGCGATCGTCGGCGCTGCCGAGTCCACCGAACTCGGCGTGCTGCCGCACATCTCGGAAATCCAGTTGCATGCCGACGCCGCGCTCAACGCCATGCGCGATTGCGGACTGACACCCGCCGACATCGACGGCGTGGCCACCGCCGCCACCCAGCCGCAGGCGATCGCCCATTACCTCGGCATCACCCCGACTTGGGTCGATGGCACCTCGGTGGGCGGTTGCTCGTTCATGCTGCATGTTCGCCACGCGGCGGCGGCGATCGAATCCGGCCTGTGCAGGACGGTATTGATCACCCACGGCGAGAGCGGACGTTCCGGCATCGGATTGACGCGCTCGCCGGTGCTGCCGGCCAGCCTGGCGGGTCAATTCGAACTGCCGTTCGGCACCTTCGGGCCGCCCACCATGTTCACCATTCCGGTTTTGCGCTACATGAAGACCTATGGCCTGACCGAGGAGCATCTGGCCAATGTGGCGGTGATCCAGCGAGAATGGGCGGCGAAGAATCCGCGCGCCAGCGCGAAAGCGCCGATCACCGTGGCCGACGTGCTGGGCTCGAAAATGATCGCCTGGCCGTTTCGCCTGCTGATGTGCTGCCTGGTCACTGACGGCGGCGGGGCGCTGATCCTCACCTCCGCCGAGCGCGCCCGCGACCTGCCGCGCCCCCCGGTCTATCTGCTGGGCACCGGTGAAAGTGTGGAGACGCCGATGATCAGCCAGATGGCCGATTTCACCTCGTCGCGCGCATTCCGGGTGTCCGGCGCGAAGGCGTTCGCCGAGTCGGGTATCAGGCATTCCGAGGTCGACCACCTGATGATCTACGACGCCTTCGCCCACCTGCCGATCTACGGGCTGGAGGATCTCGGTTTCGTCGATCGCGGCCAGGCCGGTGACTTCATTGCCGCACGCCACACCGCGCCGGGTGGCCGGCTGCCGATGAATACCAACGGTGGCGGCCTGTCGTACATGCACTCGGGCATGTACGGCATGTACGCGCTGCAGGAAAGCGTGCGCCAGATGCGCGGCATCGCCCCGGCGCAGGTGGCCGGCGCCGGGGTCTCGGTATGCCACGGTGTCGGCGGCATATTCGCCGCCAGCGGCACCATCATCATGGGCAACCAGCGGCCCTGATCGACGGCCCTGATTCGCTTGCCTGGACCTGCAGGATGTTCACTGCAGGCCCGGTGTTGGCGATCGCCAACGCTTGAAACATCATTGCAATCAGCGCATTGCCCAGCCTTGCGCGTGCCTGCTGTCGGCAAACGCCGACACGATGCCGCTGGCGCGTGCGCGGCATCGTGCGTAACTGATTGATCGCATGGGCAATTGTTGATTGGCACGCAGGTTGCAAAGTCGATCGTGTCGGGAATCTGGCGGCAATCGCCGCTCGTTCATTGGGGCGGCGCCGCAAGCGCTTTTGCGATCGAAGGGGGCAATGATGTTGATGCGTCTGGTGCTGGCTGTGCAACTGCTGTTGGTGATCAATATCGCGGCTGCGCAAGCGCCCTTGAAAGTCGGATTGGTGGTGCCGCTCAGCGGCCCGCTGAAAATCGCCGGCAGCGACATCGTGTTCGCCACCAACGCCTGGGCCGCCGAGAAAAACAGCAATGGCGGCTTGCGCGGCCGCAAGGTCGATGTGCGCGTTTACGACGACGAGAGCAGCGGCGACGGCGCACAACGCGCAGCGGCGAAGGCGATTGCGGAGGGGGTCGACCTGTTTCTCAATTGTTTTGGCACCGTCGCCTGCATGCAGGTCGCCAGGCAGGCGCAAGTCGCGAATCTCGCGCTGGTGGGCCCGATCGCCGGCGCCGAATCCCTGCGTGGACCCGAATTCAGCAATGTTTTCTCGACCCGGCCGTCGGCGGCCGGCGAGATGCGCGAAATCTTCAAGTATCTGGCGGCCATCGGGCAGAAAAGCACCACTGTCATCTACCAGGATGACGGCTTCGGCAACGGCTATCGCGAGGCGCTTGCCAAGGCGCTCGCGGCGACGCCGGATCTGCGCATCAGGAACCAGTTTCCGATCGACCTGACGCGGCGCAACCATGACGACGTGGCGGCCCGCCTGGTCGCATCCGGCGAAGACTATTCGGTGGTGCTGCTGTCGAACACGCCGAACTCGATCGCGATGATCGATGCGCTCGACCGGAAGGGCTTTCGCGGCATCAACTTCAATCTGGCGGCACAGGCCAACGCCGGCTTCGTTTCCGCCGTGAAGGAAAAAATCAAGAATCAAAGCCTGGTGGTTTCATTCGTCACCACCGCACCGCCACCGACCTCGCGGATGCCGGCGGCGGTGCAGTACCGCGACGCGCTCGAGAAATCGTCCAAAGGTGCGGTACCCGGCTACATCGGGCACGAAGCCTTCGTCTCGGCATCGGTGCTCGATACCCTGGCCACCGGCTACACGCCGGAGCGCATTGAAGCTACGCTCAAGCGCCTCCCCGAGGGCGCGCCAATCAACCGCATCCCGATGGTCTACGACGCCGCAAGCCGGACCTTGCGCGGCTTTGTCGATATCGCGGTGGTCTCGCAGTCGGGGCAGATCCGCCATCAGTAGCAGGTTGCCGCGGGCGTTGCGCCCGACTTTGCGCTACTGTGACGCTCCTTTTTCAATCGGGGCGGAGTAGATGATGGGTCATTGCCAGGTTGCGGTCAGCTGCTGGGTACGCGCGATCTTCCACTTGTGCATGGCGGCCCTGCTGGCCGCCTGTGCGGCGCCGTCCGGCACATCGCAGGCCGCGAAACCGAAGAACATCATCATCCTGTTTGCCGACGGCACGGCGCCGACGCAGTGGGATTTCGGGCGTTATTCGAGCAAGCTGCTGCGCGGGCGCGGCTTCGCCACCACCGATGTGGTGTTCCAGCAAGGCGCGCTCGGGCTGATGAGCACGCAGCCGGCGAACGCCTACATCACCGACTCGGCGGCAGCGGCCTCGGCGATGTCGATCGGCGCCAAGGTCAACAATGGTGCAGTCGCCACCACCCCGGACGGGCGCACCGCCTTGCCGACCCTGATGGCCAGCGCCAAGGCGCGCGGTAAGCGGATCGGGCTGGTCAGTACGGCCACCATCTACGACGCCTCGCCGGCGGCTTTTTCGGTGCATGCAAAGCTACGCAGCGATTCGCAGGCAATCGTCGACCAGTATCTGGCGCTTGAACCGGACGTGCTGATGGGCGGCGGGCGCGACTACTTTCTGCCCGTCGGCACCGCTGGCGGCAAGCGAACCGATGGTCGCGACCTGACCACGGCGTTTCGCGCCAAGGGGTACGCAGTGGCAACCGACGTGGCGAGCCTGAACGCCGCGCGCGGCAACCGGCTTCTCGGCTTGTTCGCCGACGAGGATATGGATTTCGAACTCGATCGTGACGCGACGCGCGAACCGCTCGTAGCCGACATGGCGCGGGCGGCGCTGGCGGTGCTGGAGCGCGACAATCCGAACGGTTTCGTGCTGTTTGTCGAAAACGAAAACACCGATACCGCCGGTCATCGCAACGACGCCGCGGCGCTGATGCATGCGCTGTGGGCGTTTGATGATGCGGTCCAGGTGGCGCTCGAATTCCAGAAGCGTTCACCCGACACGCTGGTGGTGGTGACTGGTGACCACGAGACCGGCGGTTTGTCGATCACCTATGCACAGCGCGACCTGTCGTCGTTTTCCGCCGGCAACCGGATCTACGCGGGGGACGCCGAACTGCGCATGCTTGGCCGTGTCACTGCATCTCTCGATGCGATCGGCGAGCGGGTAGGCAAGAGCCCGACCGCGGCGGCGCTCGACGCCGAACTGGCGAAGCACTACCCTGGCTTCAGGCTCGACCCTGATCTGCGCGAGTTGTATCTGAAAGGGCTCCCGCTGGATCGCAACTTCACCTACGGCCGGGCGAGCGTGCTCGGGCGCATGGTGGCGCGCCAGACCGGTTACTACTGGGGCACCACCGGGCATACTACCGAGCCGGTGGCGGTCGGTGCGATCGGCCCGGGCGCCGAGCGGTTTCGCGGCTATTACGACAACACCGGGTTCGCCACCCGCATGCGGGCATTGCTCGACGGCCAGTAAGTATTGTGTGCAGCGCCGGCACGCCTGCTTCAATTGCGACAATCGCCTGGTGCGCGCCGAACACCCGCCGCGACGGGGTAAGCAGACCGACGCAGCGGAGGCCCGCATGCGCGGATCAGGGGCGGCGCAACAGCTATTGCGCCTTGATGCCGAGGTTGTTGATCAACTCGCCGACTACGCGTGCATCCTGCAGCAGGCTGGCGGTGTACGCGGGGCCGTCGGCATAGGCGATCGGCGACGCTGTCTTCTCGGCTGCGGCTTTCACCAACGGGCTGTCGACGACTTTCGGGCAGGCGCTGCGCACGAACGCTGCCGCCTGGGCCGGAATGCCCTTGGGGGCGTAGACACCCAGCACCATCAATCCGGGGAAGCGCGAACGCTTGTAGCCGAGTTCCTGCAACAAAGGCACCTCGGGATGGCTTGGCAGCCGCGCATCGCCGATCACTGCCAGGGCGCGCATGCCGCGCCCGGCGGACAGCGCAACGGTGGTGGTGGCGATGAAGTCCAGGCTGCCATTGAGCACCTGGATATACATGTCGCCGACATTCTTGAACGGCACATTGGTGAATTTCACGCCGGTTTCAGCGGCAATGCTCTCGGCCACCAGATGCGGTCCGGTCGCATGGCCGGCGGTACCGAAATTGATCTTCCCGGGCGCAGCGCGGGCGGCGTCGATCAATTGTGCCAGGCTGCGATGCGGCGAATTCGGGCCGGTGGCGATCACGAACTGCGCCGTATTGGTCTGGCACAGAAAGTCGAATCCTTCGACCTTGTACCCGAGGTCGCGGCGCAGGTGCGGCTGGATGGTGAACTGTCCTGGCGGGCCGAAGCCGATGGTGTAGCCGTCAGGCCTGGCCTGGGCGACCGCTTCGACCGCGATGGTGCCGGCCGCGCCTTCGCGGTTGACCACCACTACCGGCTGGCCGCCGATACGGCCCAGCCCTTCGGCTATCGCGCGACCGAGAACGTCGGGCTGCGAGCCGGCCGTGAATGGCACCATCATCGTGATCTGGCGCGAGGGATAGGCCTCCTGTGCAATTGTGCTCGCTGCCATCGCCAGGAGTGACGCGGCCAGCATCGTGCTTCTCGGAAGTTTCACGGGTGGTTGTCTTTCGCGGGCTGCGTGGGCCGGGGGCTGGTGTCCTGCATGCGGTGGAAGGCGTTGATGCCGACCTCGGCGCGCAGGTCCGCAAGCTCGTCGCCGGCCGGCGAGGCGAAATGCGGGATGCCGATGGCATCAGCCACGCGCACGAACCCGTGGAACGCGGCGATGGTGGCCGCCGCATCGACCAGTCCCGCGCCGCCCAGCAGCGGCAGCAATGCCGCCCGTGCGGCGGCGGTGCGGGCTGCGTCGCGCAGCACCACCGCCTCGGTGAATTCGACCAGTTCGGCCGCATGTGCGACATCGATACCGTCAGCGAAACCGCTGGTCACACCAGCCAACGCGACCTGCCGACCTTCCGATTGCATGCTCTCACGGAGCATGTAGGCGTGTGCCGCCGTTCAGTAGAGGCACTGGTGCAGCGCCGAGACGCGGGACGCGAGGATCTCGGTCTGCGGCCGGCTGATGGCACGAATGCTTTTCTGGTCGAAGCGGTAGATCACCGGGCCCGGCAGGTAATGACAATTGGCCAGCGCCCAGTAATCGCGCAGTGATTGCGGTACCGACGACAGGGCGCGATAGATGTACCCGGCCTTCGGGCTCGGATACATCGGGCCGTCGGCTTCCACCGCGTCCGCCGGCTCGACGATCGGCAGCCACGCGGCCTCGCGGCGCGCGCCCGGCGGGCGATAACGCGTCGGCTCCCCGGGCAGCGCTGCGGGCAGGGTGCGATTCGGCAGGCCCAGCGCCCGGGTGCAGGTGTCGACCATCATCACCATCGCGATGATCCCGGCGATCTCGACATATTCGCCTTCGCTGATGCCTTGCGAGCGCACCGATTGTGCCCAGGCGTCGGACAGGCGGCCCGGATCGTTGACCGTGCGGTGAATCAGTTCGACCTCGGCGAACGTCAATTCACCGCGACTGTCGTGCGCGCCGGCTACGCCGTTGGGGGAAAGCGCGGCCTTGATGCGCGCGCAATGGGCGCAGTCGAACGCATGGCGGATTTCAGCGGCGACGGCGATCCTGTGCTTGCCGTCAAGCCAGGTGCCGGGCGCGGCGATCGCCTGCCAGGCGCGTTCGTGCGACTCCGCCAGATCGGTGCGAATCGGCAAATCGGTTCCTGCGAATGCGGTGACGGACATCTTCGAAGCTCCCGCCAATGGTCAGTCCGGAGAGTCTAACGAAAACGCCGCCGCGCAGGGTTCAGCCGGGCTTCCAGCCTTTGGGCAGGCGCGGCTTTTCAATCCTCGCCACCTCGCACAGCACATCGGCGATGCCGGAGAAGTCGATCGCACCATGGCCCGCCGCGCGCGCCAGGCTGAACGACTCATGCACCGCGGCCGCCACCGGCATCGGCACTTTCGCGGCGTGCGCCGAAGAGACCACCAGCGACAGGTCCTTGTGCGCCAGGTCGACGGTGAAGCCGGGTGTGGTGTCGCCGGCCAGCACCTTGTTGGGCAGGTTCATGCGCAGTTGCCCGTTCGAGGCCGAGGTGCCGAGCAGCACTTCCATGGTCTTGACCAGGTTCAGACCGAAGCGCTGCGAAAGCGCGAGCGCCTCGGCGTTCACCTGCGTCAAGGTGATGGCGACGTAGTTGTTGACCAGCTTGGTGCGCCCGCCGCTGCCGACCGGGCCGCAGTGATAGATCGCGTTGCCCATGGCGTCCATCAACGGCTTCAGACGCGCGAAGTCGGCATCGCTGGCACCGACCATGAACAGCGACTCGGCGCGGTCGGCGTGCTCGGCCAGCCGCCCGACCGGGGCATCGACCATCGTCAGGCCGTGCCTGACCGCGGCCGCAGCCAGACGGTCGGTGGCCAGCGGGTCGATGGTGCTCATGTCCATCAGCACCGCGCCCTTCGGTGCATTGGCGAAAATGCCGTCCAGGCCCATTGCCACCTGCTCGACTTCCACCGAGGAGGGCAGCATGGTGACAATGATGTCGCTCTGCCGGGCGATCTCGGCCACGCTGGTGCCGGCCCTGGCGCCTGCCGCGACCAGGGTTTCGACTGCTTCCTTGTTGATGTCGAGAACCAGCAGGTTGAAGCCCTTCCTGACCATGTTGGTTGCCATCGGTCGCCCCATGCGTCCGAGGCCGATGAATCCGATTCTTGCCATGTGCTTTCCTTGAGATGATCTCCGCCGCCGGGAGGCGGCGGAGTGGCGCAGGTTGCGCCGGATGTGGTGGCTGCGAGAGATGGCGGGCAGTGCGTATCCTCCGCCCGGGTGCTTCAGAATTCGACCGTCTGGCCTTCGCTCATCGGCACCACGCGGATGCTGCTGCCCTGCATGGCGGCCTGGAATTCGGGCAGCGTGCCCTTGGCAATGGGGTTGGAGTTGTAGTGGATCGGAATCACCATTTTCGGGTTGATCCAGCTGCGCACGGCGAAGGCCGCATCCATCGGGTCCATGGTGAGGGTGCCGCCGATCGGGGCTAAGACCAGGTCGGGCTTGTAGTGCTCGGCGATGAACTTCATGTCGGGGAACAGGCCGGTGTCGCCCATGTGCCAGATCCTGAAACCGTTTTCCATTTCGATGATGTAACCCATTGCCTCGCCGGCGGGGTGGGCCTCGTCCTTGTTGGTGGCCGGATTGCGCCACATGTAGAGCGAGGAGTGCTCCGCCTTCACCGCGGTGATCTTGATGCCCGGCGCCGGTGTGGCGCGGCCGGACTTGTTGATGCGTGCAGTCAGGTTGGCGGGAATCACGCCGAGCGTCACCATTGGTGTGACCATGTCGGCCGGGCCATACATGACGACGTTGTACATCTTCGCGATATCCGGGGCGTCGCCGATATGGTCCACATGCGCGTGGGTCACCAGCAAAACGTCCACCTTGCCCAGCGCCTTCAGGTCCTTGTAGGCGGCAGGGGTCTTGGGGCCGCGCGTGAGCCAGGGGTCGATCACGATGTTCTTGCCGCCGGGCGACTTGATGAGGAAGCTTGCCTGGCCCAGCCAAAGCAATTCGGTCTTGCCTTGCGCCGTTGCTGCTGCAGGAACGAGGAGGCCAGCGACGGCGGCCACGTACAGCTGGGTCAAGAGTCGCGTCAGTTTCATTGGGGTCTCCGTCGGATGTTTTGTCTTTGTGCTGGTGGCATCGAAATTCCAGGCGACGACTTTGCTTTCGACTTTCGCCCAGTCGCGTTTTTAGCATCATCCGGGGTCTTTCGTGTCAGGGCATCGGTACCGTGCTGCGCTGCCCTTTCTCGACAATCACGAACTCAAGGAAAACCAGCTTCTCGGTGGTGCTCGCATTGCGGTGCATGTGCACCGTGCCGGGCCTTACATGCAGCGACCCTCCCGGAACCAGCGTGACCGGCGGTTTGCCATCCTCCTGCCACACGCCGGAGCCTTCGAGCACATAGAAGATCACGTGCGACGGATGGTAGTGCTTGCCGTTCATTCCGCCCGGCGTGTACGTGGTGCGCAGCACCCGGAATTCCTTGCCCGGCATGGTGGCGTCGTCGAAGGTCAGCAGTGATTCGGGCGTGATGCCTATACGCTGGGCGCTCGCGTACGGCACCGCCAGCGCGCCGGCGACAATCAAGGCGGCGCTGCGCATGAGTGTTCGCTCCATCGCTGTGTTCGAGTGTTCGCGGTTCGAATCGGCAGGCACGGGCACGGTCAGGCCTGGCGTCGATTGGCAGCTAGTCGTGCGTCGACCAGGGCGACGATGCCGTCGACCGCATCCGATTGCATGCCTTGCTGTGCCGCGATGGTCTTGACCAGTCGGTCGACCCGTTCGATGTTGCGCGCGCCGGCGAACAATGCGCGCGCCGCCGATGACGGGTTTGCCAGCCCCTGCGCCGCGGCTGCATATTTTTCGAACGGCACCAGATCGCGTTGCGCCGCGCCAAGGTTCATGCACAGGGCGGCCACCCATTCATAGACCGCGCGCGAGGCGTCGACGTCGGCATGCACCGCCTCACGAATCGGGCGCATGCCGTCCTTCTGGATGCAACGGTAGTTGCCGGCCAGCAGCATGCTCCATTTCGCCAGCGGCACAAACAGCGAATCGTGCACCTTGAGCTTGACCGGCAATTCGATGACTCCGTTGCCGGCATCGAAACGGATCGCTTCGATGTCCGCCTCCAGACGGCGCAGCAGGGCGGTGTGGTCGTCGGCAGCGAAGCGCGCCGCCTTGAAATTGGTCGGCAGCCGCACCTGCAGCACATTGACCTGTTCTTCCGGCGGACGAAACGCCTGCGGATCGGGACTGCACAGGGTCATGAGTGCCGGATCGAAACCATCCCAAACGGTCGGATCGGTGTAACAGTCGCGGCAGGCGTCGACCGCCAGGCCTGGAATCCGTGCCAGATAGGGAAGCGGCGGCATGTTCATGATCGACATGCAGGGCACGCGGGCCTGCGCAAGCGCCGCCAGTAGCTCGCGCACGCCGGCGGCGCCATACTGCGGCTCCTGCATCGCGAGCACCACCAGATCATGGCCGCCGGGCACGGCCGCGCCGGGAACGGCGGCGGACAGCCGCCCCGCCAGCTTGCGCGAATCAATCTCGACCAGATCCGCGCGGCCCCTGACCGGCAAGCGTACCCGGATGCCTTCGCGGTTGATCAGGTCTGCCTCCGCCGGCAGGCACACCAACTGTACGTTGTGCCCCGCGAGCAGCAACTTGGCAGCCAGCAGGGATCCGTACGAAGCACCGAGGATCAGGACACTGCGGTTCGCTTGCATGATTGCGCCTCCCTATCGGTTCACTGCGGGGCACGGATCGGCCGGGCTCGCAATCGCGACATCGATCCGCGACCGCCTGCGATCCTATGCCTGAAACCGGCCCAGCGCAATCGCTTCGCTCAGGCTTCGCTCAGGCCGGCGCGAACATCGGCACCTTGGCGCCACCCTCGGCGTCCTTGAACACGACTTTCACCTTTTGCCCGATCGCAAGCGAGCCGGGGGCGAAATCGACGATGTTGGTCATCATCGACACCCCTTCGTCCAGGGTCACATAGGCGATCGTGTAGGGTATCGGCACGCCGCGGTGCATGGTGCTGTAGGTATAGATGGTGCCGGTTCCCTTTGCCGGTTCCCACTTCACCTGGTCGGAAAAGCAGTGCGGGCAAAGGCGCCGCGGGTAGAAGTGGTATTCGCCGCAGGCACTGCACTTGCCGACCAGCAATGTGCCCTTGCCGCAGGCGTCGAAATATTCCTGGTTCTCCGGATTGGTGACGGGGGCGGGGATGCTGCGTTCTTGTGTCGTCATTTCCATACCTCCTATTCACGTTCCATGATGACGGTGGCGCCGACGTGGCGCGCACCGAGTTGACCGCCGGTGCCGTGCGCCAGCGCCAGGCGGCAATTGGGCACCTGCACCTTCGGATGGGCCTCGCCGCGCAACTGGCGCACCGCCTCGATCACCTTGGTCATGCCGCCGCGGTTGGCCGGATGGTTGTTGCACAGGCCGCCACCGTCGGTGTTGAAGGGCAGCTTGCCGACGCCGGAGATCAGGTTGCCGTCCGATACGAACTTGCCGCCTTCCCCCTTTTTGCAGAAGCCCAGGTCCTCCAGTTGCATGATCACCGTGATGGTGAAGCTGTCGTAAATCGAGGCGTACTGGATGTCGGCCGGCTTGACGCCTGCCTCGGCGAACGCGATCGGGCCGGTGACCGCGGCCCCGGAGTAGGTCAGGTTGACGCGGCCGCCCATCTGGCCCTTGGGCGATTCGCCGACGCCCATGATTTTCACCAGCGGGCGCTTCAGGCGCCTGGCGATTTCCGGGCTGGTGACAATCAGCGCACCGCCGCCGTCGCTCACCACGCAGCAGTCGAGCCGGTGCAGCGGGTCGGCGATCAGCGGCGAATTGACCACATCCTCGACCGTCACCACGTCGCGCAGCATCGCGTGCTCGTTGTATTGCGCATGGTGCGAGGCCGCCACCTTGACCCAGGCCAGTTGTTCGGCCGTGGTGCCGTATTCATGCATGTGGCGCATCGCCACCATGCCGTAGCCGTTGGCGGTGGCCATGCCGTAGGGGAACTCATAGGCCATGTCGGGCGCGCTGGCGCCGTAATTGCGGGCCTGGGTTCCGGACGAGCCTTCGGAGCGCGGCCGGCCGGCCAGGGTGATCAGCGCGACGCTGCACTTGCCCAACGCGATGGCTTCAGCCGCATGCGCGACATGCACCAGGTAGGACGAGCCGCCGGTGTCGGTGGAGTCGATGTGCTTGAGCTTCAAGCCCATGTAGTCGACCATCGACATCGGCCCCAGGCCGGGGGCGTCGCCGGCGCAGAAGTATCCGTCGATATCATTCTTGGTCAGGCCGGCATCGGCCAACGCGCCCCTGGCGCACTCCGCATGCAGTTGCGCCACCGATTTGTCCGGCGCCTTGCGGGTCGGATGTTCGAAGGCGCCTGCGATGTAAGCCTTGCCCTTGATGCTCATGATGTGCGGTTCTCCGGTTGCGCCGATTGCCTTCGGCGTTGTTTGTTGATGTGCAGCACCGGCATTTTCGCAGGCTCCGGGATTTCGCGCCGGCGCACGCGCGTGCTATGTTTGGCGCCGTGCCAAACGCCTGCCCGCTGTACGCTATTCGACTGCGCCGCCTGTTGTCTGTGACGGTCGTGGCATTCGCCTTTCCGGCCGCCGCCCTGGCGCAGGATTATCCGCAGCGCGCGATTCGCCTGATCGTGCCGTTTTCGCCCGGCGGCGCCGTCGATGGCCCGAGCCGTGCGATCGCCCATGAACTGGGCCGGCGCCTGGGTCAGCAGGTGGTGGTCGAGAATCGGCCCGGGGCCGGCGCCACCATCGGCGCGGAGGCGGTGGCCAAGGCGCCCGCCGACGGCCATACGCTGCTGTTGGCATCGCAAACCAATGCGATTTCCGCCACCCTGTACTCGAAACTGCCGTACAACGCGATCGACGACTTCGCGCCGATCGCGTTGCTCGGCCGCGAGCCTGGCGTTCTGGTGCTGCACCCGGCGTTTCCGGCGAAGACGGTGTCCGAATTGATCGCCCACGTCAGGCAGAATCCGGGCAAGGTCGATTTCGCATCGTCCGGCAACGGTAGCGGCCAGCACCTGTTCGCGGCGCTGTTCAACAGCATGGCCGGCATTCGCATGAACCATGTGCCCTACCGCGGCAGCGGCCAGGCCACCACCGACGTGTTGTCCGGCATCGTGCCGCTGTCGTTTCCGGGCTTGTCTTCGATGCTTGGCCACATCCGCGGCGGCAAGCTGCGGGCGCTGGCGGTGACCGGCGTGCGGCGCTCGGTCCTGCTGCCGGAGGTGCCAACGCTCGATGAGGCCGGCGTCAGGGGGTATTCCGCCTACGTCTGGATGGGCCTGATGGCACCGAAAAACACGCCGCCGGCGATCCTTGCGCGCCTTAACCGTGAAGTGGTCGCCGCGCTGGGTGCGCCCGATGTCAAGGCCTACCTCGACAATGCAGCGATCGAGCCGGTGGGCTCGAGCGCAGCCGAGTTCGGCAGCTTTTTCCGCGAGGAAAAAGAGCGCTGGGCGCAGATCATCCGCGAGACCGGCGCGAAAATCGATTGATCCGATCCACCAACTGAAGGAACGATGCAATGAACGCAGGCAATCCGAGCAACCAAACCGTGACCGGTGTCGAACACTGGACCAACAAGGGCGCGGACGTCAGGCTTTTCATGTGGGAGAAGTTCGTCGGATCGCCCGACGGCAAGCCCGCGGTCCTGTTCGTGCACGGCTCGTCGATGGCGTCCACCCCGACCTTCGACCTCACGGTGCCGGGACGGCCAGACTCCTCGGTGATGGACTGGTTCGCCGAGCGCGGCTTCGTCTGCTGGTGCGTCGACATGGAGGGCTATGGCCGTTCGACCAAGACGCGCGACATCTTTTGCGATATCGCCAACGGCGCGGACGACCTCGAGGCGGCCACCGACTACATTGCCAAAGCCCGCGGCGTCACCAGCTTTCTGACTTACGGGATTTCGTCCGGCGCCTTGCGCGCCGCCCTGTTCGCCGAGCGCCACCCCGAGCGCGTCGCACGTCTGGCGCTCGATGCCTTCGTGTGGACCGGCGAAGGCGCGCCGACGCTGGAACAGCGGCGCAAGAAGCTGCCGGAATTCATGGCGAAAAAAAGGCGGCCGATCGACCGCGCCTTCGTCTATTCGATTTTCGAGCGTGACCATCCGGATTGCGCCGAGAAGCGGGTGGTCGAGGCGTTTGCCGACGCCATCCTCGCGCTCGACGATTCGATGCCCAACGGCACCTATATCGACATGTGTTCGAAACTGCCGGTGTGCGACCCGCTGAAAATCAGCGTGCCCACCGCGGTGCTGCGCGGCCAGTTCGACGGCATCGCGGCGCTCGATGACCTGATCGAGTTCTACAAGCGGCTGCCCAATCCGGACAAGCAGTTCATCATGCTGTCGGGCATTTCGCATGCGAGCGTGCAGCAGAAGAATTACAAGATGGTGTATGCCATCCTGCATGCGTTCTTCACGCAACCGGCACCCGAATACACAAGCGGCGGGCACTGAGGTTGCGGGGTGATCATTGCGCCGCCGTGATCACCCGCTCCACTCCGGCCGGGGAGTAAACGCATTTCTCGAAGGCGGTGAACAGGGCGAGCGGCTGCGGGTCGAGAAACGGCAACATCTGCATCATCAGGACGCCGGCAATCGCGCTCTGCGGATCGATCCAGAAAAAGGTGTTCGCCAACCCGGCCCAGGCCAGGCTGCCCGCAGGGCGGCCGGTGGGTGCGGTGGCCTCGTTGATCATGAACGACAGGCCCCAGGTCTTCGGGATGCCGGGGAAAAATTCCGCATCCAGCGATCGCAACCGGTCTTGCGTCGGCAGCAGGCGTACGCGCAAGTCGCCCATTGCATTGTGCGACATCAGGGCGACGGTGGCCGGCTGCAACACCTGATTGCCGTTGCCGCGCCCGTCGTTCAGGATCATGCGCATGAAGCGCTGGTAGTCGCCGATGGTCGAATACAGGCCGCCACCGCCGGGTTCGAACTGCGGATCCTGCGGCACTTCAATCGCGGTCGCTTCGAGTTTGCCGCCGGCGCCGCGTTGATGCACCCGGGCCAGTCGCGCGCGCATGTCCGGCGTGATGCGGAATGCGGTGCTGGTCATGCCGAGCGGCTCGCTCAGGTTTTGGCGCAGATACTCGCCCAGCCGCAGGCCGCTCGCCGCCTCCACCAGTTGCCCGACCCAGTCGATGTTGATGCCGTACTCCCAGCGCAGGCCGGGGTCGAAGGCGAGCGGCACGCGCAGGCCGGCACGAAAGCCGCTGCTGGCGCGCGGCACGCCCATGGTCTTGTGATAACGCGCCATCTCGGGGTTCCAGGTGTCGTAGACGAAGCCGGCGCTATGGGTGAGCAGATTGCGCAGGGTGATCGCGGTTATTGGCGGGCGGGTGATCGGCTGGCCATCGGCGTCCCAGCCGGTCAGCACACGGAATTGCCCCAGTTCGGGGATGATTTTCGCCGCCGGATCATCGAGTCCGATTTTTCCCTGCTCGACCAGTTGCATCGCGCAAGCCGCGACCACCGGCTTGGTCATCGAGGCGATCCACATCACCGTGTGCGCATCCATGGGTGTGGCGTCACCCAGGGCTCGCAAACCGGCCGCCCCCTGGTACAGGGTCTGGTCGGCATTGGTGAGCGCCGCCACCACGCCGGGAACGCCGCCGGATGCAACCGCGTTGGCCAACAGCGCGTCAGCGGCACGCGCGAACGCAGCCACTGAGTGCTCGCCGCCACCCATTGAAGCGCCGGTTGACGAGTCGTTCATCGAGCGTTCATCCTTCGCACGGTCGCTCTTGTTGCTTCTCTAGTGGGGGTGCTGTTCATGCGCTTGCCTTTATCCGTTTGTGGGTCTTGATGGGTGGGCCAAGATGCCCGTTCGACTCACAGTTTATACGGGGGTGGCAGGACGGGATGCGTTTGACGCATCCGATGTTCAGGCCCACAATCCGCCCCGGCAAAAGAAATCGCAGGTCAATCCGGAGGTTCGACATGGCATTGAAGCTGGAATGAGCGCGGCAACCCAGGAGCGCCGCGCCCTGGTGGCCGGCGCGACCGGCATCATCGGCAGCGCGATCGCTGAACGTCTGGTCGCGCGGGGCTGGCAGGTGGTGTGCGCCTCGCGCTCAGGCAGCGCGGTCGCCGGCGCGCAGTCGCTGGCGATCGACCTGCTGGACGCTGACGCCGCCACCCGCGCGCTGGCCGGCGTCGCGCCGTTCACCCACATGTTCTTCGCTGCCTACCTGCACGCACCCACCCGGGCGCAGGAAGTGGCGCCCAATCTCGCCCTGCTTGCGAACACGGTCAATGCGCTCCTGCCGATGTCGCCGCAGCTGCGCAAGGTGATCCTGGTGACCGGCGCCAAGTTCTACGGCATTCACTGGAGCGCGTCGAAAAGCCCGATGCGCGAATCCGACCCGCGCCAGATGCCGCCGAACTTCTACTATGACCAGGAAGACTTTCTGCGCCAGGTGCAAGCCGGCAAGCGCTGGCATTGGTGCAACCTGATCCCGCCCTTCATCTCCGGCTATGCGGTGGGCAATCCGATGAATGTGGTGCTGGCGATCGGCGTCTACGCGGCGCTGTGCAAGGAACTCGGCCTGCCGCTGCGCTTCCCCGGCAGCGTCGCCGCCTACAAGGGCCTGCATCATCTGGCCGATACCGCACAACTCGCGGCGGCCGCCGAGTGGGCCAGCGGGTCGGACGCCGCCGACAACCAGACCTTCAACATCGCCAACGGCGATCCCTCGCGCTGGTGCAACCGCTGGCCGGGGCTGGCGGAGTATTTCGGCATGGCGCTGGCCGAGCCGAAACACCTGCCGCTGGCCGAGATCATGCCGGCGCAGGAAGCGCTGTGGCAGCAAATGATCATCAAATTCGACCTGCGGCCGACACGACTGGCTGGCCTGGTCAACTGGACCTGGGCCGACTACATGCTGCGCATGGAGAACGATGTGATCCTCGAACTTGGCAAGGGAAGGCGCGCCGGGTTCCACGATTGCCTCGATACCGAGCCGGTGTTTCTGGCCCGGCTGGATCAGCTGAGGACCAATCGCGTCATTCCATGAAGGGCAGGACCGGGATCGTTCAAAGGCCTTGTGCGGGCAGACAAGTTGCGCGTCTGCCTGGACCGGGAACCTGACACCTCACGCGCAGGCGGCGCGCACCTGTTCGATCGTGGTGCGGCCCTGCAGCACCTTGACGATGCCATCCTGCTTGAGCGGGCGCAAGCCGCTGCGTTTGGCTTCGGCCAGCACGCTGGCCAGCGGTGCGCGGGTCTGGATCAGCCGATGCACCTCCGGGGTCACGGTCAACACTTCGTGAATGCCGGCGCGCCCCTTGAAACCCTTTTGTGAACAGTTTTCGCAGCCGGCCTCGCGATGCAGGATGAACTTTCCGTTTTCGCCAGCGTACGTTCCGTACCATTGTGCAAGCAGGGCGGACACTTCCGCCGGGGTGCCGCCGCCCAGGTATTCGTGGGCCAATAGTTCCATGTCGTCGAGCGTCGGTTCGTAGGCGACCTTGCAGTCGTCGAGCGTGCGCACCAGGCGTTGCGCGATGATGCCCTTGAGGGAGTCGGCGAAACTGAACGGGTCCAGACCCATGTCGATCAGCCGGGTCACCGTTTCGCAGGCCGAATTGGTATGCACCGTGGACAGCACCAGGTGGCCGGTGAGGGCGGCGCTGATGGCGATCGCGGCGGTTTCTGTGTCGCGCATTTCGCCCACCATGATCACATCCGGATCGGCACGCAGGAAACTGCGCAGGGCGGCCGCGAAGGTCCAGTCGATCTTGCTGTTGACCTGCACCTGGTTCAAGCCATCCTGCGAAATCTCGATCGGGTCTTCGGCGGTCCAGATCTTGCGGTCCGGCGTGTTCAGATGGGCCAGCACCGAATGCAGGGTGGTGGTCTTGCCGGAGCCGGTCGGGCCGCTGACCAGCATCAGGCCATGCGACTTGCCGGCGATGGCGCGCAGCGCCAGCAGCGCATCGGGCTCCATCCCGAGGGCGTCGAGCGGCAGCGGCCGCGCCTGGGTGAGAATGCGCAGGGTCACGCTCTCGACGCCTTCGACCGTCGGAATGGTGGCCATACGGAGCGAGAAGCCGAGGTTCGAGAACTTGGAAAAATCGATACGGCCGTCCTGCGGCTTGCGCTTCTCCGAAATGTCGAGGCTGGCCATGATCTTCAGGCGCGAGATCAGCGCGCTGCGAAAGCTCGCCGGCATGTTCATGTAGTGCTCGAGCACGCCATCCTTGCGGAAGCGGACATTGCAACTGCCGTCACGGCGCGGCTCGATATGAATGTCCGAGGCCTTCTGTTTGTAGGCCTCGGTGATGATCTTGTTGACTACCCGCACCAGGGCGCCGTCGGCTTCGGTCACCGCGTCGGTCGATTGCGTGCTTGGCGTCGAGGCCAGGCTGGCATCGGTGATCATTTCGTCGACGGTGGCGGTGATGTCGCCGTAGTAGATTTCCAGGCCTTCCGAAATCTCTTCGGCGCTGGCCAGCACCGCGTCGATCTTGTGCTGGCTGACCATCGCCAGTTCCTGCACCACCGCGTGATTGAGCGGGTTCTCCATCGCCACCGCCAGGGTGCCGGCGTTGAAGCACAGCGGCACCACGCGGTGCGCGCGCGCCAGGCTTTCCGGAATCGAGCGCACCGCCTGCGGATCGACCGGGAAGCGGCGGATGCTGACTTCGGGGATGCCCAGCTTTTGTGCCAGGATCTTGTTGAGTTCCTGCTGGGTGATCAGGCCCTGGTCGATCAGGATCTGTCCCAGCGGCTTCTTGCGGTCCTGCGCCTGGGCCTTGAGCGCGTCCGACAACTGTTCGTCGGAGATCATTTTCTCGCCGACCAACACCTCGCCGATGCGGCGTACGTTGGTGTTGCCTTTCTGATGCGCCAGAGCGGCCGCCAGCTGCTCCGAGTTCAACGCCTTGCCGACCGCGAGGTAGCCGCCGATCGGCTTGATGCGCATGGTTTTCTGCAATTCGAGAACGGCGGTGACCTGTTCCTCGCTGAGAATTCCGTTCTTCACCAGCAAGGAACCGATCGGCTCGTCGACGGTCAGTTCGCCAATGCTTTCCTCGGGAATGAAGATGAACGAATCAGCGCCATTCGGGCGATTGCTGGGAATCACCAGGAAAGCGCCGGTGGCATTGCGCAGGTAGGCGCGCATGCGCCCGGAGAATGGCCGCTGGTTGACCAGGCTGCCCTTGAAGGTATTCGGCTCCTTGGCCAAGGGCGGGCCGCCGCGCCAGGCGATCGGCATCACGCCCTCGGCCACCCCTTGCTCGGCGCTGAAGCGGTAGAAAGCGATCGCGTTGAACGGAATTCGCCTGACGCCTGTGCCATCCTGGGCCAGACCGACGATCTTCTGCTCGAACGAGAAGAACGCGAGTTCACCGCCTTCGGTCTTGCCGTCGAGGAGGGTGACTCTGGGTACCGGCTTGGCCTTGCCTTGTTCCATTGCGTTTCCGCAGCCTCGCAGCGAGCGCTGATGCATGAGCGGCGGTTGTCGAAGATCGGCCATGCGGGTGCAGGCCGTCGCGATTCGATTGCCGGTGGGGCGCTGTGACCGATTCGGCTGTCGCAGCGCCAATGAGAAGGGATGCTACCCGCCGGGGCAGATGACCGATGTCCCGAGATGCGGGACAATCCGGCCGGATTTTGCGGCTTGCGAGGCAGGCCGCCCGCGACCGGCGGCCTGGTAGCGGATTTAAGCCCCCGACCTGTCGCTTGCCGGCCGCCGTTTCATCAACCTGAGCGGCTGATATACCAGCACGGCGCTGCCGTCGCCACGGCTCACGGTATTGCGGGTGCGGATCAGCGCGCGATCGGCCTTCGAGGTCAGGCGCGACTCGATCACCTCGCAGTGCACGTAGATCGTGTCGCCGACCATGGTGGATTGCCTGACATCGAGGTCAGTGTGGAGAAATGCCAGGCCGGTGCGTTCCATCGAGGGCAGCACCAGACCTTCGGCCATCGCGAACACCATCGCAGCCGGCACCGGATGGCCAGCGATCGCGTTGCCTGACCGGTCGTGTTGGTTGGTGAACAACTCTTCGGTGAACCAGGTCAGGTTCACGTACGCCGCGAGGTCAGCCTCGAGCAGGGTGCGGCCGGCGCTGTGCCAGGTGGTGCCCAGCGGCAGGTCTTCGTAGTACAGCCCGCGCGTCAGGCGGCCCAGGTCTTTCATCGCACCCTCCTCAGCGCCATGCGTTTCAATAGGATTTCGGCAGGCCGAGCACTTTCTCGGCGATATGGCACATGATCAGCTGGATGCTGATCGGCGCGATGCGCAGCAGCATGGCTTCGCGGAAATAGCGTTCCACGTGGTATTCCTTGGCATAGCCGAAACCGCCGTGGGTGAGCACCGCGGTTTCGCAGGCACGGAAGCCGGCCTCGCCGGCCAGGTACTTGGCGGCGTTCGATTCGGCGCCGCACGACAAGCCCTGGTCGTAGCGCCATGCCGCGTTCATCACCATCAGGTTGGCTGCCTCGAGTTCCATCCAGCACTTGGCCAGTGGATGCTGCACGCCCTGGTTCTTGCCGATCGGGCGGTCGAACACGATGCGTTCGTTGGCATAGGCGGCAGCCCGCTTGAGCGCCACCCGCCCGAGGCCGACGCCGGCGGCGGCGGCCAGCGCGCGCTCCGGGTTCATGCCGTGCAGGATGTTGCGAAAGCCGTCGCCTTCGCGGCCGATCAGGTCGGCGGCCGGGACCGGCAGGTTGTCGATGAACAGTTCGTTGGAATCGACCGCCTTGCGCCCGAGCTTTTCGATTTCGCGCACGTCGACATGGGCCCGGTCGAGATCGGTATAGAACAGGCTCAGGCCGTCGGCCGGCTTTTTCACCTGGTCAAGCGGCGTGGTGCGCGCCAGGATCAGCATCTTGTTGGTGACCTGCGCGGTGCTGATCCATACCTTGCGGCCGCTGATGTAGTAGCGGTCGCCTTCGCGCCGGGCGAAGGTTTTCAGCTGGGTGGTGTTGAGCCCGGTGTTCGGTTCGGTCACTGCGAAGCAGGCCTTGTCGCTGCCGGCAATCAGTGGCGGCAGCATGCGTTTTTTTTGCTCCGCCGTACCGAACACCACCACCGGATTGAGGCCGAAGATGTTCATGTGGATCGCTGACACGCCGCTCATGCCGGCGCCCGATTCGCTGATCGCCTGCACCATGATCGCCGCTTCCTGGATGCCCAGGCCGGAACCGCCGTATTCCTCCGGCATGCAGATGCCGAGCCAGCCGGCGTCGGCGATGGCGCGATGAAAGTCGAGCGGAAAGCCGCCGTGGCGGTCTTTCTCCAGCCAGTAGCTGGCGTCGAATCCGGCGCACACGCGCAGAATCGCTTCACGAATCGATTCCTGCTCCGGGGTCCATGCGAAGTTCATCTCGATAGCCCTTTATTCGAGTTTCAAACCGAGGTCATCCACCGTTTTCTTGAAGCGGTCCATCTGGTCGGCGAAAAAGGCGGCGTATTGCTCGGGGTTGGTGGCGATCGGATACGCGCCCTGGGCCGCGAGCGCGGCCTTCATGTCCGCGCCGTTCATCACACGGGCGATCTCGGCGGCAAAGCGCTGCACCAGGGCCGGCGGCGTTTTCGCCGGCGCCATCACGCCCTGCCAGGCGGAAAGGTCGAGACTCTTCGAGCCGCTTTCGGCCAGGGTAGGCACCTCCGGCAGCACCGGCGAGCGTTCGGCGGAGGTGACGAACAGCGGCTTGATGCGTCCCGCCTTGATCAGGGCCAGCGGCGAATTGACCGAGTCGAACTGGAAATGAATCGAGCCGCCGACCAGTCCCTGCAAGGCCTCGCTGCTGCCCTTGTAGGGCAGGTGTACCGCCGACAGGCCGTTTTCCTTCAACACCATTGCCGGCACGACATGTGCCAGGTTGCCGATGCCGGGGCTGCCATAGTTGTAGCGCCCCGGGTTGGCGCGCAACTGCGCCACCCATTCGCGGAAGTTGTTCGCCGGGAACGCCGTTTCAACCACGCACACCAGCGGCAGCGAGGCGGTGCCGTTGACCGGGATCAGTTCGCGTAGCGGGTCGACCTGGTTCTTGCGATACAGCGCAGGGCTCAAGGCCAGGGACGAACTGTTGTAGAGGAAGGTGTGGCCGTCCGGCGTGGCGCGCGCCACCGCGGCGGCCGCGATGTTGCCGTTGGCGCCGGGGCGATTGTCGACCTGGACCTGCTGCTTGAGGGCATCGGACAGGCGCAGCGCCATTGCCCGTGCGACGATGTCGTTCGGCCCGCCGGGGGGAAAGCCCAGGATCAGGGTGATCGGCCGCGCCGGCCAGTCACTCTGGGCGCGCGCCAGGGGAGTGGCGGCGGCGAGCGCCATGCCGAGCACGGCGCGACGGGAAATGGTCTTCATGTCGGGGTCTCCACAGGTTTTTTTTGTACCGCCGCGCGCGACGCCAGCAAGGCATCGATCGCAGGCTGCTCGAAGCCGGCCGCCAGCAGCAAAGCGACCGTATGCTCGCCCAGGCGCGGCGGCAAGCCATGGCTGGGTGTCACGCCTTCGAAGCGCAGTGGCGCACCCGGCATCACCAGGGTGCCCATCGCGGGGTCTTCGAGCGTGCTGAAAAACCCGGTTGCGGCGAGGTGCGGGTCGTGCTCGAGGTCGGCCAGTCGATTCAAGCGGGCGGCCGGAATGTCGAGGCGATCGCAGGCCGCCAGCCAGTCGCCGGTGCTGCGCGTGGCGATGCACTCGGCAGCCAGGGCATACAGCGCATCGATGTTGCGGGTGCGGGCGGCCAGCCCGATGAAGCGCGGGTCGTTGGCGTGCTCCGGGCGGCCGGCTTCGGTGAAGAAGCTGTGCCAGTGGCGGTCGGTATAGGGCAGGATGCAGACGTAACCGTCGCTGGTGGCGTAGGGTTTGCGCCACTGTGTGAGCAGGCGCGCATACCCGGGCGGGCCCAGCGGCGGGCGAAAATGCGCGGCGTGGAAATGATCGGTCAGGGTGAAATTGACCATGCATTCCAGCATCGGCACCTCGACATAGGTGCCATTGCCGGAACTGCCGCGCGCCACCAGCGCGATCAGCACCGCCTGGGTGGCGAACAGGGCGCAAGTCTTGTCGGCCACCACGCTCGGCATGTAGGCCGGGGCGTCGCCGCGCATCTCGCTCAAGGCGGCCATGCCGCACAAGCCCTGGATGATGTCGTCGTAGGCCGGGCGCCCGGCATACGGGCCGCGCTCGGAAAAGCCGTGCACCGCCACCACGATCAGGGCCTGGTTGCGTGCCCGGAGTACGTCGGGCGCAAGCCCCAACGCGGCGAGTTTCTGCGGCCGCATGCTGTAGATCAGCACGTCGGCGCTGTCGATCAGCACCATCAGCGCGGCGCGCGCGGCGGCCTGCTTCAGGTCGAGCACGATGCTGCGCTTGCCGCGGTTGGCGCCGATGAACGCGGCTGCCATGCCGGGTTCGAGAGTGGGTCCGGTGGCGCGCGTTGTGTCGCCCTCGGGTGATTCGATCTTGATGATGTCGGCGCCGTAGTCACCCAGCATCTGGGTGGCGTAGGGACCCAGCATCACCGAGGTCATGTCGAGGATGCGAATGCCGGCGAGAGGACCGGCCTTGCCCGGCTGCGTGGTGGCAGATTGGCTTGTTGGAGTATCCGGGGCGCCGCGCTTCATTGTCTGGTTCAACTTGTTGGCTGGTGAACAAAAAAACAGTTTAAAGCCTTGCGTGTCGCCGCGTGGCCGGGGCGGTTGCGACAGCGCTCATCTTGCAGCGCCAACGGCACCGACCGGCAAGAACCAGGCTCACGGCAGAACGTGCCACCCGACAAACTCAAGCGGCACGCGAAGGTTCAGTCGGGCGCGGATTGGCGCGCAAGTCAAGCGGCGCGGCGTCCGCTTCATTTTCAGTGTTCGCGCCCAGATAAGTCGTCTGGATATGGCGGAAAAAGTCCTCCAGCGAACCGTCCTTCTCCTCCGGCGAGCCGTCCTTCCAGTGTCCGCAGATGTCTTCAATGGTGGTCAGCCCCAGCATGCGGTAGCTCTCGGTCTGCGATTCGTCGAACCACTGGTTGCTGGTGCTCTGGTGCGGAAAGTCCAGGTGTGAACGGTGATAGGTTTCGACGTCGGGCGGCTCGTTTCCCGTACAGATGGGCTTGATGTAGAGAAGCCAGCCGTCGTCCTTCCTTTCGTTGCCATCGACGGCGGAGTAGCGGATGCGCGCCATCGCACAGCGCTTTTTCTGTTCGCGCAGTGGCCGCATCAGGCCC
>JANPGJ010000499.1:0-3148 GCA_031423955.1 Burkholderiales bacterium | reverse complement strand
CCTGGCCACGCTGAACGCCGCGCCCGCTTCGGTTCAAACCTCCAATCCGGTGACCGTCAGCGGCATCAATGTGCCAGTGCAGATCAGCATCACCGGCGGCACTTACAGCATCAACCAAACGCCCTATACAGGCAACAGCGGCACGGTGACGAACGGCGCGGTCATCAGGGTGCGCGGCACCGCACCCGCGCAATTCGATGCGGTCAACAATGTTGTACTGACCATCGGCAACGCCGGTGCGACCTTTTCCATCGCCACCCTGCGTGACCCGCAGGCGGCGGCCGGCAGCCTCAAACTGGTCGCCGGCGCCGCGCATTCGATATTGCTCAAGCCGGATGGCCGCCTGCTCGCTTGGGGCTACAACGGCAACGGCCAGTTGGGCAATGGGTCGGTGATCAGCAGCAGCGCGCCACAGCCGGTGGCGAGCCTGACCGCCATCAAGGACCTTGCCGCCGGCCATCATCACTCGATCGCCCTCAAGAGCGACGGCACGCTGTGGACCTGGGGCTACAACGCGTACGGTCAGCTCGGCTACGCAGGCAGCGGCTTGCAGGGCGTGTCGCCGGCACAGGTCGGCAACGCAACCGGGGTATTCCTGAAGGTGGCGGCAGGCGGTAACCACACCCTCGCGTTGAAGAATGACGGCACGGTATGGACGTGGGGCGACAACAGCCGCGGCCAGTTGGGTACCGGCGTTGGCGGCAGCATGCCGACCCAGGTGACCGGAGCGCTGAGCGGCGTGACAGTGGTGGCGATCGCGGCTGGCGAACGTTTCTCCCTGGCCTTGTCGGCGACCAACGAAGTCTATGCATGGGGCAGCAACGAATTCGGCCAGCTGGGCTTGAACGACACCGCTGACCGCGCGGTACCGGTGAAGATCGGCGCGCTGTCCGCGGTAAGTGCGATCGCCGCAGGCGCCAACCACGCTCTCGCGCTGGCCGGTGGCCAGGTGCGAGCCTGGGGGCGCAACGACGGCGGGCAAGTCGATGCGACCTTGTCGCCGCGGACCACACCGGTGTTGCTGACCGCGCTTTCTTCATTCGGAACCGCAACTGCCATTGCAGCGGGTGCCGATCACAGCTTCGCCGTGATCAACGGCGCGGCCTATGGCTGGGGCCAGAACGGCTCGAACCAGTTGGGTCGGACCACCGCGACGACCGCCGCGGCCGCGACGCCGACGCTGGTCGCCGGCCTGCCGGGCAGCGTGGCGCAGATCGCCGCCGGCGGGCGGCACTCGCTGGCATTGACATCCGCCGGCCGGCTGGAAATGTGGGGCGACAATTTCTTCGGGCAACTGGCCAACCGCAGCGGCAACTTCTCGATCGCCGCCGCCCTGCTCAACATCCTGCGCGGCGACTCGATCATCTCGCAACTGGGCGCGTTGCTCTCGGGCGCGGTCGGCACCGGGGCGACCGGCAGCGGCACCAGTGCGCTCGACACCACACTCATCGACCAGCGCCTGGTTTACCCCAACCAGATTGTCGGCACCGCCAGCGCGGTGCGTGAATTCGTATTCACCAACGCCAGCACGTCGGACCTCTCCGGCGTGGCAGTCGCCACCACGCCGAGCGCCTTCGAACTCGCCAGCCCGCCGTGCCCGGCGCTGCTGGCCGCCGGCGCCACCTGCACCATCGGCGTCCGCTTCCGCCCCGACCTGCCGGGCTCGTTCGACGGCGAGGTGAAAGTGAGTTCCAGCGCGCGCGGCAGCGAACAGCGCATCGCCCTGGCCGCCACCGCGGTCACCGCCACTTCCGCCGTGTTGTCCTTGAGCCGGCAGAACGTGAGCTTCGCCGGGCAGACCAATGTTGGCCTCTCCAGCAGCAGCGAGACCATCACCGTCACCAGCGTCGGCGGGGCCGCCGCGGACGTCGGTGCGATCACGCCCGCCGGCGATTTCACCCGCACCCACAACTGCCCGGCCAGCCTGGCCGTCACCGCCACCTGCACCATCACCCTGACCTTCGCACCGACCGCCATCGGCCAGCGCAACGGCAGCATCAGCATCACCACGAGCGCCGCCGGCACCAGTAGCGTCACGCTAGTTGGTATCGCGCGTACCGTTCCCGGCACACCCACCGCAGTGATTGCCGTCGCCGGCAACGGCGCGGCTGCCGTCAGCTTCAGCGCACCGGCCAGCGACGGTGGTTCCGCCATCACCCAGTACCGCGTCATCGCCAGCCCGGGTGGCGCCAGCGCCACCGGCAGCGCGTCGCCGATCACGGTGACGGGGCTGGCCAACAGCACCGCTTACACCTTCACCGTCACCGCCAGCAATGCCGCCGGCAGCGGCCCGGCCTCCGCGGCCTCGGCCGCCGTCACCACGGTGGGCCCGATCCTGGCCGTGCAGCCGGCTGCCCTGGCCCATGGCCGCGCCGAGAAAGGCGTGCCGGGCGCGGCGCGCACGCTGACCCTGACCAACAGCGGCACCCAGGCGATGTCGTCGTTGGTGTTTTCGCTATCCGGCGACTTCAGCCGCATCGGCGGCACCTGCGGCACCGCACTCGCCGCCGGCGCCAGTTGCACCGTGGTGATCCGCTTCCGCCCCGCCGGCCTCGGGCCGCGTGCCGACACGCTCGGCATTTCCAGCAATGCACCAGGCTCGCCGCACAGCGTGCCGCTCTCCGGCACCGGCCTGGCCTTGAACGACCTGATCGTCGACTACGATGCCGCCTACGGCGTCTGGGCCTGGCGCAACAACAGCACCTGGTCGCAGCTCTCCACGCTGAGTTCCGACTCGCTCACCCGCGCCAACCTGCGCAACAGCGGCAGCGACGACCTGATCGCCGATTTCGGCCCGCGCAACGGGCTGTGGGCCTGGAACACCGCCTTGCCCTGGACCCAGATCAACGGCCTGTCGCCGCGCTCAGTGATCCGCGCCGACCTCGACAACAACGGCACCGATGAACTGGTGGCCGACTTCGGCCCCGGCCACGGCCTGTGGGTGTTGCGCAACAACAGCGTGTGGGCACAACTGCATACGCTGCCGGCGCAGTCGATGGTGCGCGCCGACCTCGACGGCAACGGCATCGACGACGTGGTGGTCGACTTCGGCGCCGGCCGCGGCTTGTGGGTGTGGAGCAACAACAGCACCTGGAGCCAGCTGAGCCCGAACCCGGCGCGCTCGATGCTGCGCGCCGACCTGGATGGC
>JANPGJ010000498.1:0-2591 GCA_031423955.1 Burkholderiales bacterium | reverse complement strand
GGCGTGAACGAACAACTGCTCCACTTCCAGCCGCGTCGCCGGCACATCGGCATCCCCTGCCGGGGCCGGAATACCGGCCGCCAGCGCCATTCGCAGTTCGTATGCGAACACCTGTACGGCCGCCGCCAGATTGAGCGACGAAAATGCAGGATCGACCGGAATGTGCGCCAGCGCGTCGCAGCGGCGTAGCTGCTCGTTTGACAACCCGGAAGTCTCGTTGCCGAACACCAGGGCTACCGGGCCGCGCGCAGCCTCGCGGCTAAGGGCAAGCGCCGCGGCGCGCGCATCCAGTGCCTGTGGCCCGAGGTCGCGCGGTCGTGCGGTCGCCGCAACCGTATAGGTGCAATCGGCCAGCGCCTGATCCAGCGCATCGGTCACCCGCGCGGCATCCAGAAGGTCGTCGGCGCCGGCGGCCATCGCGTGCGAAGTCGCGTCGAAGCGGCAACGCGGCGCCACCAGATTCATGCGCGAAAAGCCCATGGTCTTGACAGCCCGGGCCGCCGCACCGAGGTTGCCGGAATGGCTGGTTTCGACCAGGACAAAGCGGATATTGGCAAACGTGTCTGGAGTGGGGATCATGGTCGGCTAAAATTGCGGTCTTTCGAATCAATCAGGCCGCTCGCGGCACAAGGCTTTCGACATGCATCCGATGCTCAATACGGCGGTGAAGGCCGCGCGCAAGGCCGGCAATATCATCAATCGAGCCTCGCGTGACCTCGACCTGCTGAAGGTCGAAACCAAGCGCCAAAACGATTTTGTCACCGAGGTCGACCGCGCCGCCGAAGCCGCGGTGATCGCCGTGTTGCGCGAAGCCTACCCCAACCACTCGATTCTCGCCGAGGAATCGGGCGCCAGCAAGGGCTCGCAGGGCGAGTACGAATGGGTGATCGACCCGCTCGATGGCACCACCAACTTCATCCATGGCGTGCCGCAGTTCGCGGTATCGATCGGCTTGCGGCACAAGGGCATCGTCACCCAGGCCGTGATTTATGACCCGGCAAAAAACGAATTGTTCAGCGCCACCCGCGGCGCCGGCGCGTACCTGAACGACAAGCGCATGCGGGTCGGCAAGCGCGACCGCATCAACGATGCCTTGATCGGCACCGGCTTTCCGTTCTCGAAAATCGACCTGCTGGAGCGTTACATCGAGATGTTCCGCAAGGTCACCTTGAATTGCGCCGGCATCCGCCGCCCGGGTGCGGCGGCGCTGGATCTGGCTTACGTGGCGGCAGGCCGATTCGATGGATTCTGGGAAATGGGTCTGGCGCCCTGGGACATGGCCGCCGGCACCTTGCTGGTGCAGGAAGCCGGCGGCCTGGTCGGCGATTTCAGCGGTGAGTCCGGATTTTTCGAAAGCGGCGAGATCGTCGCCGGCAGTCCGAAGGTGTTTGCCCAGTTGCTTGCCCTGATCTCCTCGGTGTAGGCGCCTTCGATGTCGCTGCGCTCGCTGTTCGGGTTCGGCGGCAGGCCGGCCGGCAAGGCCCTGCAACCGGCCAACGTGGATGCTTTGCTCGACAGCGGAATTGCAGCCTACGAAAGCGGCGACCTGGACGGCGCTGAACGTAGGTTCGCAACAGCACTTCAGCAGTCGCCAAGGCATCCGCAAGCGCTCACCCTGATGGGCGTGGTCAGGCTGGCGCAGGGCGATGCCTTGCGGGCGGAAAGCCTGTTCCGCGCGGCGATCGCGCTTGATCCCCAACCATTCCTGTGCTGGTTCAATCTGGGCAATGCGCTCCTCGCGCAGTCGCGTGACAGCGAGGCGGCTGACGCCTTTGAGGCGGCAACTGCGCGTTCCCCGGCGCACCATCCATCGTTATTCAACCTTGGGCACGCCCGCCTCGCCCTTGGCCAGTTCGATGCCGCTATCGCCGCGGGCCAACGGCTGGCAGCGATCCGCCCGGATGACCCCGCAGTGCAGGCCGCGCTTGGCAACATGCACTATCGCAAAGGCGCAGCGACGCTGCTTGCCGCCGAGTTCGACCTGGCGATCGACCGGTTCCGGCTGGCGCTCGATCACCCTGATGCACCGCCTTCGGTAGCCGCCAACGCGCGCCTGCTGATGGGCGATGCCCTCGTCAAGCGTGGCAGGCACATCGAGGCGTTGCCATTGTTCACCCTGTTGCAGCTGGCCAATCCGCAAGACCTCGAGGCCAACGTGAACCTGGCCAACTGCCTGAATTCTCTTGGACGCATCGCCGAGGCCGCGCCGTACTATGACACCGTGGTTCGGCTGTCGCCGGCCCACCTGCCGGCCATTTCATCAGCCATCAGCGCCTCAGACTACGATCCGCGCATCGACGCAGCGGACAACACCCAAAAGCGCAGCGACCTGATGCGGGCGTTCACAGACCCGGCCCGCCACCACGACTGGCCGAATGGCCGCGACCCCGAGCGACGCCTGCGCCTGGGCTATGTGTCGCCGGATTTCCGCGAGCATGTCGCGATGACCCTGTTCGAGGGTGTGCTGGCGCACCATGACCGCGAACGTTTCGAGATCTTTGCCTACGACGCCACCCCTTTTCGCGATGCCCGCAACGCCGCGCTGCGCAGCCGTGTCGATCATTGGCGCGAAATCGAAGCCCTCGACACCA
>JANPGJ010000497.1:0-9939 GCA_031423955.1 Burkholderiales bacterium | reverse complement strand
GCCGGTGAACAGGGTGACCGGCAGCTTGCCTGCGAGTCGGACGCGTTGCACCTTGGTGTTTCCTTGTCGGGTCAACGTTGACGCTTCTGGATGGCGCCCGGGTCTTGCCGGCAATCGAGGACGGCGACGACAGTGGCCGTTTCCCCATCCAAATCGTAGTAAATGGCAAACGGAAACCGCTTCGCAAGGGTGCGGTGAAAACGGCCGAAGGGTTTCGGATGGACTCCCGCGAACAATATCAACGCATCTATGTCAGCCGACAAGCTGTCCAGGAAGTATTCCCCGAGGCCTGCTTGCTGGTGTTCGTAGAATTGGAAGCCATTGATCAAATCCTCTTCCGCAGAACCCGCAATGCGCAGGTGCATCAACCTTTTCCGGTCGTCTCGCGGATGCGCGCTTTGGCTTCGCTCCAGGGACTTGTTGCTATCAGGCGTTGATCCAGCGCGCGAGCACGATCAGCGAGTACCGATTCATGCCATGCTGGAGCCACATATTCGCCAGCATCGCCGCGACTCATGGAGTCCCAAAGCGCTTCCATGACTTCGAGCCGCTTTGCGAGTGGAAGGGCCAGAATTTCCTTGGTTTCCATGCGGCTCACCTCGTTTCAGGACATCAAGGGCATGATCGTATCAAAAATGCGCGGAAATTCTGGCTAGATGTTCATCTCCAGCACATACAGGCCACCGCCAAAACGGTCGACCGTGTAGACGATGCGGTTCTCGTCGACGAATACGTCGTTCAACTGGATCGCACCAGCCGGCGACAGCGGCGGTGCGCCCGGCACGTAATAGGCGATTTCCTCGATCTGGAACTGATTGCTGGTGTCGAAGACGCGCACGCCGGCGTTGAAGAAGGTGCCGACAATGATGGTGTCGGAGCGGAATGACGCTGGTCCGGGCAGGTTCTCGTGCAGGTTGTGGGCGCCGAAACGGCCACCGCGCTTGGCGAATGCTGCGTGTGGCGCTGACGGAAAGGTGCCGATCGGCACCGGGTTGGTCTCGTCGCGCGCATCGACCATCCATACCAGCTTGGGCCAGTCGGCGCCGTTGTCCTGCACGCATTCGTCGCTGACTACCCACAGGCCGCGATCGAACAGCGGCAGGATGGTATGGATGAAGCCGTTGAACGGCGGGGAGTGGTTCCAGTGTGACTTGACCTTGATGTTGGACATGTCGGAGATGTCCAGGACGAAGGCGCCGCCATCGATGTAGCCGATGTAGGCGCGGTCTGCTCGCTCGGGAAAAACATTGGTGTTGTGCGCGCGGAAACCGGTGTCGAACTTCGAGACCAGGCGCTGCGGTGCGGGCTCGGCATCGCCTTCGCGCGTGCCGGGGTACCACCAGCGGCCGGCCTCGACCGGTTTCGACGGGTTGGAGACGTCGAGGATGCGGTAGAACTGGTCATCGAGTTGGTTACGCGGCTGGAAGTCCGGCGCACCGGAGGCCATGTGCACATATTTGCCGTCGACGAACCACACCGCGTGCACGCCGCGCGAGTAGGGGCCTGAACAGTCGAAATGCGAAATCAGCTTTGGCGTCTCCGGTTTGCTGACGTCAAACAGATCCACGCCCGCCGGCTTCATGCCCGGCACCTGGGTCTGATAGGCCACCGCCAGGATGTCACCAACCACATCGAGCGAGTTGGAGCGCACCTTCGCATGCGGCAGTTCGGTCTGCACGATCATGCGCGGGTTCTTCGGGTCGGTCACGTCGACACCGGTGAAGTTCTTCGGCGCCGATTCGTGCGCGAGCCAGAGGATTCGCCGGCCGCTGGAGGTGACCTGCATGGATATGCCTTCACCCATGCCGCCGAACCCCGATAGGTCGTTGTGGGCCAGAAGCTTCATGTTGCGCGCCAGGGTCTGGTCTGCGCGCGCGGCTTGTTGCGGTGCGGAAAGAGGTGTCATGGGGTTTGTCCGGGGCTTGTTGTTTATTTAGCAAGCGATAATATAGACTATTGGAATGGTCGTGGCATGCCATTTCCATATCACGCCGCCGGCGGTCGCCGCGGCAGGTCCGGCAAGCGCAAAACAACGAATCACCCGAGGAGCAAAAGCATGAGAATGAACGTCCGCGCGCGGCTGGTGGTGTGCAGCATGTTGGCAGCCGTGCTTGGTCTGGCGCCTGGCATTGTGCTGGCGCAGGCGTTTCCGAGCAAGCCGGTGCGCCTGATCGTGACCTACCCGCCGGGCGGCAGCTCGGACCTGATGGCGCGCATCATCGGCCAGAAGTTGAACGAGCACTGGGGCCAGCCGGTCGTCATTGAGAGCAAGCCTGGCGCGGCCGGCTCGATCGGCATGGAGTATGCGGCGCGCCAGCCGGCCGATGGTTACACGTTTGTGATTGGCAATCTGCAGCCGGCATCGGTCAACCCCTTGATTACCAAGGTGCCCTACAACATCGACCGCGATTTCATTCCGGTGGCGCTGACCACCACCGGCCCGAACATCCTGGTGGTGCCGGCGGCGTCGCCTTTCAAGAATCTGGGCGATTTGCTGGCGGCAGCGCGCGCCAAGCCGGGCGCGATCAATTTCGCCACCAGCGGCCCGGGCAGCCTGTCGCACCTCGCAGCCGAGCTGATCATGCGCCAGGCCAATGTGAAGATGGCGCACATCCCGTACAAGGGCGGGGGGCAGGCGATCATTGACGTCATCGCCGGGCAGGTGCAAATGATCGTGTCCGATGCACTGCCGGTGGCGCAGCATCTGAAGTCGGGCAAGGTGCGTCCGCTGGCGATCACCAGCGCCAAACGCTCGCCGCTGTTTCCCGACATTCCGACCTTCGCCGAGGGCGGCTTGCAGGGGCTTGCCGTGGTCAACTGGTGGGGCGTGTTTCTGCCGGCCGGCACGCCGCAGCCGATTGTCAACCAGTTGCACGCCGGGTTGGTCAAGGTGATGGCCGATCCTGATTTGAAGGAGCGCTTCGCCGGTCTCGGGGTCGAGGCGCATGCCAGCACACAGGATGAATTTCGAGCGTTCATGGCGTCTGAAAAAGCGATGTACACCAAGCTGATCGCCGACAACAACATCAAGGGCGAATAGCTCTTGCGACAGACGAAAAGCCCGACCGATGAGCAGCATGCTTCCCAGCCAGCGCGTACCGTACTCCGCGATCATTGATCGCCCCGAACTGGTGGTGCCCGACGGCGGGCGCATGCTGGTTTGGCTGATCGTCAACGTCGAGCACTGGAGCATGGAGCGGCCGATGCCGCGCACCGTGCTGTCGCCGCCGATGGGCCAGCCGATGCAACCGGACCTGCCGAACTGGGCCTGGCACGAGTACGGCATGCGGGTCGGCTTCTGGCGCCTGTACGAGGCGCTGAAGGCACGCGCCATCGTGCCGACCCTGGCGATCAATGGCATTGTCTGCAAGAGTCACGAGCGGGTGGCGCGAGCGGCGCTCGATGCCGGCTGGGAATTCATGGGCCATGGCTATGTACAGGGTCCGATGCATGCGCTCGCGGACCAGAAGCAGTCAATCATTGACACGGTTGAAGCGATCCGCGCATTCACTGGCCAGCCGCCGGTCGGCTGGGAAAGTCCCGGCCTGACCGAGACCGCGGACACCATCGATTACCTGTCGGAGGCCGGTATCGAATATGTGGCCGACTGGGTGTTCGATGACCAGCCGGTGTGGATTCCAACCGCGCACCGGCCGGTGCTGTCGGTGCCGTACAGTGTCGAGCTCAACGATATTCCGATGATGCTGCTGCAAAGCCACAACGGCGCCGAAATGTACGAGCGCGGGGTCGCGCAGATCGACCGCCTGTGGCAGGAAAGCAGCACCATTCCGCGGGTGATGGCGATCAGCGTGCATCCATACATCACCGGCGCGCCGCATCGCATCGCGATGTTCGAACGCCTGCTCGATTATGTGCAGACGAAAGCCGGAGTGGTCATCCGCACCGGTGCGGGGATTGCGGATTGGTACAAGGCGCAGGTGCCGCCGCCGGCGTGAGGCGGGCGTTGAAGATTCGCACCAGCGCGACAGAATCCGATCCTCATTCGATGGCCAAATCCAAGCCTGCGCCGACGAAGTTGCCGACCGTTTCGCCGCAGGAGCATCGGTCAGCCGCGGCCAAGGCGCCGGTCAAGGCGCGCCTGTCGCCGGCCGAGCGCGAACGGCAGATCATCGATGGTGCGATCGCCTATTTCTCCGAGGTCGGGTTCACCGGGCAAACGCGCGAACTGTCAAAACGGCTGGGGATCACCCAGCCGCTGCTGTATCGCTATTTTTCCTCCAAACAGGCGCTGGTCGAGCGGGTCTACAAGACCGTGTTCGAAGGGCGCTGGAACCCGGCCTGGGTTTCATTGTTGCGCGACCGATCAATTCCCTTGCGCGATCGCCTGATCGAGTTCTACCGCCAGTATTCGGACGCCACCTACCGGCCTGACTGGCTGCGCATCTACCTCTATGCCGGTCTCTCCGGCCCGGTGCTCAACCAGCGTTACATCAAATTATTGCAGCGCGAACTGCTGCCGGTATATTGCCGCGAGGTGCGCCACTATTGTGGTGTCGATTCGCCCGACCTGTCGGTCTCGAGCGAGGAAGTCGAATTCATCTGGAGCCTGCACGGCGGCATTTTCTACTATGCGGTGCGCCAGCACGTGTATCTGTTGAAGATGGATGTCGACTTCATGTTCAAGGTCGAGCACGCGGTCGACAATTTCCTGGCCGGCGCGAAAGCTGTCTATCCCAAATTGCTGGCTGCGATTGCCGGCAGTGCGGGCGCGGCGACGCAGAAGGGCAAACGGCCGCGCGCGCGCTGATTGCGCTGGCGAAACTGTCGCGCGCATCCCGCCGCCCGCGCGCAGCGAAACTCAGGCCCGCATCCGGGAATTTCAGGCTTTGCGTTGCCGCCCGCGCTTGACGCCGCCTGGCGGCGGGGCGGCAGTGCCGGTAAGCCGCTCCAGCACCGCATACACGGCGCCGGTATCGTCGCTGCCGTGGCCGAGCGCCATCGCGGCGTTGTAGATCGGCACGCAGGCCGCAAACAATGGTGCCGGGGTATCACTTGCGGTCAGGGCGTCATTGATCAGGCGCATGTCCTTCTGCCAGGTCGATACCTTCATCGTGGCCTCGCCCCAACTGCGCTGGACCATCATCGGGCCGCGTACCTGGAACATGCGCGAACCACCCGCGCCATCGGCCACCACCTTGACGACCTGGGCGGCATCAAGTCCGCTGCGCACGCCCATCAGGATTGCTTCAGCGGTCGACACGTTGTGGATTGCCACCAGCAGGTTGGCCACCAGTTTCATGCGGATGCCGTTGCCAAATGTGCCGACGTCATAGCGTACGCGCGCAAAGCCGTCGAATACCGGCGCGAACGCGCGAATCGATTTCGAGTCACCGCTGGCGTAGACCGCCAGATCGCGGTTCAGCGCCTGCGCGCCGGTGCCCGACAGCGGGCAATCCAGGAGCGTGATGCCATGGGCCTTGAGCAACTTGCGGGCGCGCTGTTTGGCCGCCAGCGGCAGGGTGCTGGTCTCGGCGACGATCAGGCCGTGCTTGCCGGCGGCGATCAACTTGCCACACACACCATCGAGCGCAGATTCAGACGGCAGGGACAGCACGATGAAATTGCAACGGGCCGCGACCGCACCGGCATCCTTCCACGGCTGCCCCCCGGCTGACTTCAGGCGCGCGCGGGCGATCGGCAAGGGGTCGAAGCCGTGGACGGTGAAGCCGGCCTTGACCAGGTTGGCCGACATGGCCGAGCCCATGATGCCCAGGCCGATCACACCGGCGCTGGTTGCCGGTGGCGCGGCGGATTTTGCTGTTGCCATGCGAAAAAGTCCTCTCTCGGGTGTTATTGAGCTTTTGATAAATTGAGGTTACCATTCTAGGTCATCACGATGATACGCAGAAAAACGGGCCGGGTCGGTGTGGCGCCAGGCGACCGCAGCGGCGACAATCCCGGCTTTCCGTTCCCCCCAAAACACTGGCGACGCAACCCGCGTCCGACCTTCGGAGGCAATCCATCATGGCGATCAAGCCCGTTCGAATCGCGGTCATCGGTTACGGCTGGTGGGGCAAGAACATCACCCGCACCCTCGGCGGTAGCGACCTGGTCAAGGTGGTCCTGGTGGTTGAAACCGAACCCGCTGTGCGCGAGGTCGCGCGTGCCGATGGCGCCGCTGGCGGGTTCGCGGTCGCCGACCGGTTCGAGGCGGCACTTGCCGACAGCACCGTCGATGCGGTGGTGCTGTGCACCCCGCACAAGGCGCATGCGGCGCAGATCACGGCAGCGGCCGCCGCCGGCAAGCAAGTGTTCTGTGAAATGCCGCTGTGCCTGACCTATGCCGATGCGCTTGCTGCAATCACCGCCTGCGGACGCGCCGGCGTGATGCTCGGCCTCGGGCACGAGCGGCGCTTTGAACCGGTGATGATCGATCTGCGCGCGCGCATCGCGCGCGGCGATATCGGCAGCGTGCTGCAGATCGAGGCCAACTTCAGCCAGGACAAGTTCTTCGCACTGCCGCCGGACAACTGGCGCCTGTCGAACGAACATGCGCCGGTCGGCCCGCTGACTGCCACCGGGATCCACCTGGTCGACCTGGCGATCGCCATCATGGGCCCGGCCGAGAGCGTGTGGGCGCGCCTGGCCACGCGCGGCAGCAACTTCGCCAATGGCGATACCCTGGGCATGATGCTGGCGTTTCCCGGCGGCGCCAGTGCGCTCATCAGCGCCATGCTGGCCACCCCGTTCGAGGGGCGACTGGCGGTTTACGGTTCGCGCGGGTGGATCGAGGTGCGTGACCGCGCCCATCCCGAGACGCCGCGTGGCTGGGACGTGACCACCTGCTTGAGCGGGCGCGAACGCGAGACCGTCTACGTGCCGCCGAACGACAGCGTGCGCGCCAACCTCGAGGCTTTCGCGATCGCCGCCGCCGGCGGTGCCGCCTACCCGGTCACGCAACGCGAGATGCTGGCCAATGTGGCCGCGATCGAGGCCATCATGCGCTCGGCAGGCTCTGGACGCGTCGAGCCAATCACCCAGCCCGCGATCACCTGATCGCGCACTCCAGGACCGGGCGCCGCGCAGTGGCGGGTGCCTGGTGTTTCCATTTGACAGAGCGTAGGTACAAACCATGGGCACTTTGAGCGTTGGCAGTTACACGATGGAGTATGCGCAGGCGGGCAGCGGTCCTGATCTGCTGCTGGTGCATTCGCTCTTGACCGACATGTCGGTATTCGAACCGGTGATGGCGGGCCTGGCGGCCCGGCATCGGGTCACCTGTGTCAACCTGCCGGGCTTCGGTGCTTCGTCGCCGGTCGTGTGCAATGGCCTGGCCGCGGTGGCCGATCAATTGGCGCGCGGTTTGATGGCGCTCGACTTGCCGGACACCACAGCAGTGTTCGGCAACGGTTTTGGCTCCTTCGTGGTGCTCGAAATGGCGATCCGCAATCCGCAGTTGTTCGGCGCCTTGCTGGTGGCCGATACGGGGGCGATGTTTTCCGAGGCCGGCCGCGCGCCATTTCGCGGCATGGCGCAGGCGGTGTCGCAAAAAGGCGTGGCAGCAGTGCTTGATACCGCGATCGGCCGCATGCTGCCGCCGGCATTTGCCGAGCGCCACCCGGAGGTGGTGGCCGAGCGCAAGCGGCGCCTGGCGATGGTTGATGCCGGCTGCTTTGCCCGTGCCTGCCTGGCATTGGCCGATATGGATTTGCGCAGCACTCTGCCAGGGATGCGGAAAGACACATTGGTGATGTGCGGCGCGCTCGACATGACCACGCCGCCGGCGATGGCACGTGAAGTGGCGGCGCTGATTCCCGGCGCCCGCTATGAAGAGATTGCCGATTCCGGGCACTGCCCGATGCTTGAGCAACCCGAAGCGCTGTCGCGCCTGATCAACGAATTTCTTGGGTAGGGCCGCGATGCCGACCAAAATGTCAGTCAATGGTGTCGACCACGCCCTCAGCGCCGATGCCGATACCCCCCTGATGTATTGCCTGCGCGACGAGCTCGGACTCAAGGGCACCCGCTTCGGCTGCGGCTCCGGGCACTGCGGCGCCTGCACCGTGCTGGTCGACGGCCGCGCGGTGCAAAGCTGCGACACACCCTTGTGGGCCGCCGCCGGCCAACAGGTGACGACTGTCGAAGGCCTGGCGGACGATCGCATCGGGTCTGTCCTGCGCCAGGCGTTCATCGACCTGCAGGCAGCGCAATGCGGCTATTGCATCAACGGCATCCTGATGGCGGCGACTGCGCTGTTGAAGCAGAACGCGCACCCGGACCGGCCGGCGATCCTGAAAGCGCTGGAGCGCAACCTGTGCCGCTGCGGCACCCATGTGCGAATCCTGCGCGCGATCGATCGCGCGATCGTCCTGCTCAACGGCGGTTTGTCATGAGCGCGATACCAGCCATGCCGACCAGTCTCGAGACCAATCCGCTGCTCAATCAATGGATCACGATCAACCCGGACCAGACCGTCACGGTATTTTCCGGCAAGGTCGAGATCGGCCAGGGAATCGTCACCGCGATCGCGCAGATTGCCGCCGACGAGCTCGGGTTGGCGCCTGAACAGTTGCGCATCGAAGCCGGCCATACAGGCTTGGCGCCGGATGAGGGCTACACCGCCGGCAGCCTGTCGATAGAAGTCGGCGGTGCGGCGATGCGCATCGCCTGCGCACATGCACGCACATTGTTCGCAGTCGCGGCGGCTGCGCGCCTGGGCGCAACCACCGACACCCTCGGGCTGGAACGCGGGATGTTCAGTGGCGGCAGCGGGCAGCCGCGCGGCCTGAGTTACTGGCAACTCGCGGGTCAAGTCAATCTTGCGATTCCGGTGGAGCGCGTCGCCAGTCGCGGCCCGCGGGCGGCGAGTCTCATCGGCACCAGCCTGCCGCGCCGTGATTTGCCGGCCAAGTTTTCCGGTGCCGCGTTTGTCCACGACATGGTGCTGCCGGGCATGCTGCATGGCCGTGTGGTGCGCGCGCCAAATGCCGGAGCGACCATCATCGACGCGGCCATCGAACAACTCAGGGCCTTGCCGGGTGTGGCCGATGTGGTGCGGTCGGGAAGCTTTCTGTGCCTGTTGGCAGAGCGCGAGCATGCGGTGGTGAAGGCGCTCGCAGCGGCGCAAAAGCTGGTGCGCTGGCAGCCCGGGCCGGCACGTTTTCCCCATGCCCCGGTGGCAATGCTGCTTGACAGCCTGCCGGCAGCAAGCGAAACCATTCACGACAAAGGCACGTCGCGCGACGGCAAGCTTGCGCTCCACGTGCGCTATTCAAAACCGTACATCGCGCATGCGTCGATCGGGCCCGGGTGTGCCGCGGCGCACCTTGATAATGGTCATCTCACCATCTGGACCCATTCACAAGGCGCGCATTTCCTGCGCGCGCAAACCGCGCAAGCGCTCGGCATGCCGGCCGAGCGCGTCTCCGTGATCCACCGCGACGGCGCCGGTTGCTATGGCCACAACAGCGCCGACGACGTGGCTTTCGATGCCGCGCTGGCGGCGCACCTGAGCGGACGCCCGGTCCTGGTGCAATGGACGCGCGAAGATGAACTGGCCTCTTCGCCGTTTGGATCGGCCAGCGTCGTCACGATCGACGCAGCGGTCGATGCCGACGGCGCGATTTGCAAATGGCATGCGGGGATTCGCAGCCATACCCACATCACACGCCCCGGCTGGGGCGAAGGCATCAATTTGCTGGCTGCCTGGGATATGGACCCGCCGCATCCGGTGCCGGCACCGAAAGACGCCAGCCTGCCGGCTGGTGGCGGCCATCGCAATGGCATTGCCGTCTACGACCTGGCCCACCAGAAAGTCGATCATCACTTTATCGCCAGCTCGCCGGTGCGCGTATCCGCGCTACGCGGCCTGGGCGCCTATGCCAATATTTTCGCCATCGAGAGCTGCATGGACGAACTGGCGCTGGCTTCCGGTCAGGACCCGGTCGCTTTTCGCCTGCGCCATCTCGGCGATCCGCG
>JANPGJ010000496.1:0-15831 GCA_031423955.1 Burkholderiales bacterium | reverse complement strand
CCCAGGGTCACCAGGGTGGCCAGGCCGATGTAGTTGAGCAGGGTGACGTAAAAATCCGGCACCAGCAGCGGTGCGCTCGCGATGAACGCAAAAAACGCCACCAGGGTCGGCCGCAACTTCATTCCTCTTCATCCTCGACCGGATGGTGGCTGGTCAGCGAGCGCCACACCAGTACCGGAATGATGATGGTGAAGACGATCACTTCCTTGTAGGCACTGGCCCAGAACGACGAGAACGATTCGAGCAGGCCCAGCGCCAGCGCACCCAGCGCAGCCAGCGGATAGCTGCCCATGCCGCCGAGAATGGCGCCGACGAAGCCTTTCAATCCGATGAGGAAGCCGGTGTCGTAGTAGATGGTGGTGATCGGTGCGATCAACACGCCGGACACGGTGCCGATGAACGCCGCCAGGGTGAACGACAGGCTGCCCGACAGGCCGGCGGGAATGCCCACCAGGCGCGCACCGGTGCGGTTGAGTGCGGTGGCGCGCAGGGCCTTGCCGACAATCGTGTGGTCGAACAGCAGCCACAGCAGCAACATGATGATCAGGGTCGCGACCAGCACCAGGATGCTCTGCGCGGAAATCGTCAACACGCCGAGCTTGAACTGGACCTCGGAGAACGGCGGCGCGCGCAGGCCTTCGCCGCCGAAGAACACCAGGCCCAGGCCGGTGAGCACATAGTGCGCCGCCATCGAGACGATGAACAGCACCAGCACCGAGGCGCTGGCCAGCGGCTGGTAAGCCACCCGATACAGGATCGGCCCGAGCGGCACCACCAGGCCGAAGACGATCAGCACCTGCAGCCACAGCGCCAGTTTCAGCGGTGCCGCCCACCAGGTCAGCGCCGCCATGGCCACCGGCAGCACCACATACATGAACATGATGCGCGGCAGCCGGCGCCAGGCCTTCTCACGCACCGCGATCACGCCGTCGAACAGCGCCGCGACCAGGCCACCGATCACCAGTACGTAAACCGTGCCGGGCAGGCGACCAGCCTGCAGCAGCGCCAGCGACAACGCCGCATAGGAGATGAATTCGCCCTGCGGCACGAAGATCACGCGGGTGACGGTGAACACCAGCAACAGCGCCAGCGCCAGCAAGGCGTAGATGGCGCCATTGGTGATGCCGTCCTGGCCCAGCCAGAGCGCGATATCGAAGGTCATTGGGGGAAGGCCCGGCCCGACTGCACAAAAAACAGGGGACGACCACGCGTCCCCTGTTCAACCGTCAGCAACACGGCTTCACTTCATCAGGCGCCACTGGCCATCCTTGACTTCCACCAGCACCCGCGCCCGCTCATCCATGCCGTTGTGGTTGGTCGGGGTCATGGTGTACACCGCATGGGTGCCGACCACGTTCTTCACATTCTCCAGCGCGTCGCGCATCGCGATGCGAAATTCCGCCGTGCCCGGTTTGGCCTTCTTCAACGCCTCCTTGGCGGCGGCTTCGACCACCAGCACCGCATCGTAGCTGTAGGCGGCGAACGCATTGCGGCCGAGATTGAACTTCGCCTCGTAGCGCTTCATGAAGTCGGCGCCGAGTGCCTTGGTGGCGTAGCCGGCTGGCAGCTCGTCGGCCACCACCACCGGGCCGGTCGGCGCGATCGCACCTTCGGCCAGTTTGCCGCCGACCTTGATGAACTCGGCATTGACGGTGCCGTGGTTGTGGTAAATCGGGCCCTTGTAGCCGCGCTCGCGCAGGGCGATCTGCGGCAGCGCGCCGCCGGTGCCGGAGCCGCCGACGATCACGCCATCCGGATTGGCGGCGATGATCTTCAGCACCTGGCCGACCACGCTGGTGTCGTTGCGCGCGTAACGCTCATTGGTCACGATCTTGTAGCCGGCTGATGCCGCATGCGACTCGCTGGCTTTCAGCACCAGGTCGCCCCAGCCGTCCGAGAAACCGATGTAGCCCAGGGTCTTCAGGTTGCGCTTCTTCGCATCCTTGGCAACCGCGTCCATCATCAGCTCGGTGGGCTGCGGCACGATGAAGGTCCAGCTGAAGTTTTCCGGCGCGGGCGAAGCGGGCGAGAGCGTCACCAGCGGCGTCTTGCTTTCGGTCGCCACCTGCGACAGCGCCATGGTCGCCGGCACGCCGTTGGAACCCATCAGCACATCAACCTTGTCTTCAGTCACCAGTTTGCGGCCGTTGCGCGCGGCGTTGGTGGCATCCGACGCATTGTCGAGAACGATGAACCTGACCGGCTCGCCGGCGATGGTTTTCGGCATCAGCTCGAACGCATTCTTGTAGTGCACGCCGAGCGAAGCCTGCGGCCCGGTGGCGGCGATCGAAATGCCGATTGTGATCTCGGCTACGGCGATGTTCGACAGCAATGCGGCCGCAAGACCGACGACTATCCCTGGCTTGAATTTCATTGTTGCTTCTCCGATGTTGAAATTGATTGTCGCGAAACGCCGGCCCGCCGACGCGGCAGCCGGCCGAAAAACCACTCCTGACGGAACACTACACCAAGCCCTTCCCATGCACCCGGCCGGCAGGGCGAAACCCCACCACCGGCGTCAACCGCGCTTGAGCACGTAGCCGACAGCCTCGCGATCCCAGGTGCCGGCGCTGCGACCACGCTCGCGCAGCCTGAACTTCTGCACCTTGCCGTTCTCGGTGCGCGGCAATTCGCTCACGAAATCGAGAAAGCGCGGAATCGAGTAATACGGCATGCGCTGCTCGCAAAACTTCATCAGCTCGATCGGCTCGAGCCGGCACCCCGGTTTCATCACGATCGCCGCCATCACCTCGTCTTCGGCCAGCTCCGAGCGCACCGGAAACACCGCCACCATTTCGATTTCCGGATGCGACAGCAGCACCTGCTCGACCTCGAACGAGGAAATGTTCTCGCCGCGCCGGCGGATCGCGTCCTTCAGCCGATCGAGAAAGCGGAAATGGCCGTCGGCATCACGCACCACGCGATCGCCGGTGTGAAACCACAAATTGCGCCAGGCCTCGACGGTTTTCTCCGGCATGCCGAAATATCCGCTGGCAAACGCGAACGGCTCGTCGGCACGCAACAGCAACTCGCCGGCGACGCCCGGTTCAACCTCGAAATCATCGCCATCTACCACCCGCGCCTGGTAGCCAGGCTGGATGCGCCCGATGGTGCCGGCTTTCTGCTGCGCGATCTTCGAGCCGATGATGAAATTGGTCTCGGTCGAGGCATAGCCCTCGAGAATCGGAATGCCCGAGCGCGCCTGAAACGCCGTGATCATCTCGGCCGGCACCCCCGGCCCGAGCACGATGCGCACCCGATGGTCACGCTCCTCGGCGCAAGGCGGCCGCGCCAGCAGAATCGGCACCATGGCGCCCAGCAGATACAACACCGTGGCGCCGGACTCGCAGGTGGCTGGCCAGAACGCGGAGGCCGAAAACCGCTCATAGAGCACCATGCGGGCACCGGACAACAGAGCCTGCGCGAAACTGGACAGCGCATTGATGTGGAACAGCGGCAGCGTGGTGGCCAGCACATCATCGGCGGTGATTTCCAGCAATTCGATCGAGTTGGCGCCCCACCAGTAGTACTGCGTATGCGGGCACATCACCCCCTTCGACGGCCCGGTGGTGCCGGAGGTGTACAGAATCGCCAGCGCGTCTCCCGGCTTGACCACCGCAGCCGGCACGGCCGCGCCGAGCGGCGGCAACGGCACGGCCGCGCCAAGCGGGGAGCGCGGTGCCGCTGCATCAAGCGCCGACTGCGGCAGCGCACCCCGGGCTGCGATGGCATCGCCCACCCCCGCGCCAACCACCCAGATATGCTCAAGCGCCAGGCGACCGCTGTCGACCTGCGCCAGGCGCGGCAGCAGTTCGGCTTCGATCACCAGCACCCGGGCGCCGCTGTTTTCAAGGAAATAGCCGATCTGCGGCCCCATCGCGGCAGTGTTGATCGGCACCGCAATGGCGCCGATCCAGCCGCAGGCCAGCACCAATTCGAGCAACTCGAATCGGTTGCCAAGCAGCATGGCGACCCGGTCGCTGGCGCCGACGCCGGCCGCGACCAGCGTGCCGGCACGGCGTGCCGCGGCCTCTGCGGCATCCGCGAAGGTCCAGGTTTTTGAACCAATGGTCAGCAGCGGACGAGTGCCATGGCGTTCGGCCTGTACGGTCAACATCTGCGGCAAGGTGCGCTGCGAGCGGGGCAAGGTCACTTGGAATATCTCAAACAGTCGGCGACGCACTGACCGCACCTGGAACACCAGTGAGGGTGCAAAGCTGATTTCGGGGAAGCGCAAGCATATATCATTGCTCGCGTCGTAAGCGCACAGCCCGCGCGCTCGATCCCCGACCGAGACGCCATTCCCGGTGCAATGCTGCAATGCTCGAAAAAATCGCCGGCGCCTCAGCAGAAGTGCGTGCTTGGCCACCTGACCGAAAGACTCCAAAGCAAGGCGACTCATACATCGACGCCATGCTTATTGCCCTGCATGTATCGACAAAAGGCCCTTCCAGCACTCTGGGCTCATCATTACTCAGGTATTACGTTGCACCAAATGCTTCAATGGATCCCCACTCTGAAGCGCGAAACAACGCACTTCAACCAATGTTCGGCAAAATTCCGTTGTATTCCGGAAGACCTTGAGTACTCACTTTTTTTCTCCTTCTTGGGTCGGCCGGATAATGCCTCTAGGATTCATGAACACTTGAAATCGCTCGGATGCCAATTCACGGAATCGGGCAGCAGATCCTGGGTCTATCGTCTTGATATCGCCACGCTCATAAAGCTTTGCTACTTGGTTGGGAGCGCCGTAGTCACAAGCGTTTTTCGTAGCTCTCGCGCACCACGCGAGTGTGGAAATTGGATCGATGCTATCGAACCCTTCTTCCGGAACGCGACCGGTCACGGCAAGTCTGCCGCACATGTGCTCCTGCGCCAAAGGGCTACCCAATTGACCGGCAAGTTCCGCCCACTTGCGAGTATCACGTTGCTTCACGAGATTTCCGCGTAATGGCCGATACACTTTCTCGCCTCTGGCTATACGCATCAATTCGGTCGCCGCATCCGCGTCAAGCGCTTCTGCGGCCGCGATCAAGGCGCGAACATACCTGTCGTCGGCGTCTTCCCCGCTTTTTTTCTCCGAGCGCCCTAACTCTGATGAAGTGATGTTGCGATTCAGGGTCTTTGCGATGGCGCCCTTGTGTCCCTGGGCCGCCAGCTTGTCAAGCATCGCGTCTCGTGCTTTTCGGCCAGTGTATTGCGCGAGATCATCGAGTCTCGCGATTCGCGTCCATTCGTATGCAGCGTCAATATCACCCGAATCCGCTCGTCTCTTGAGATCGTCGTAAACCGCCTTCGTGGTGGAAGGCTGGAAAAACTCGCAGGGCCGCAACCATGTGGACTGTTCGCTGGTGGCCCCGTGATCCGGTGCGAACATCAGCAATAACAGCACGCAATTGAGAGTAGTGCGATGTTTTGAGGCTGCTCGCTCGAGCATAGGCATCTTTCTCGTCCAAATGAAAAAAAGCTTGGTCAGGCTGGATATGTTCACAATGCCTGCGTTCAAGGTGGCACAACCGAAGACCGTGAAGCGACGCTTATTCATCATCCTACCCTGCCTCTAACGCAAGCACCCGGTGCCGACCTCTGCTCCCATCCTTCCCGCCGTTTTCGGGCGTGCAGAATTGGAAGCGCTGCTCGAATTGTGTGCCTCAGGCTCGCTTGACGAACGGTGCTGGCTCGCAGTCGGGCCAGGCTGGTTTATGGCAGGTGTCGCAATGAGGATGGCGCGCGGTACCGACCCTAAACGACGAGCAATGGTTTTGCTTGCAGAGGCTTTGAGGCCGGGAATGTCAACGGTTGAGTCATTCGGTCATTGGCTTGAAGTGAGTCCGGTAAAACCTTCGCGATTCTTTTCCATGCTGGAGCGTCGGCGGCGTGTTCCGCCGGCAGGCTGAAGCTGGAACAACGCAGAACAATCCGACACCGGCCGAGACGCGATCGGGCGAACCGATCTTGATGTCCGTCACCTTTTTAGCGGCCGGCGCTACGTCGAACTCATCCAGGTTCGCGTTGCGATGGTGGAGAACCTCGCGCACTATCGCTAGACACACCGACGCACCTCCGCACTAGGCATGGCCGTCGCCGTCTCTACGCGAAAGCGTCTGGCGCGCCGCAGGCAACTCTGAACACGCGAGCGTAGCCAGCGATGATTTCGGCCCCAGAAGCGACCCTGAGAATAGGACCGTTAGTGTTCGTGCTTTACAATTCCTTTTGATTTCGTTTCCGGAGATTGTCATGCCAAGCGCACGTCGCAAAACCGAACCGCTTTTGTACCCTCCGCTCACACCGGAGATCAAGGCGCGCATGCGAAAAGGCGGGCATGGTGACATGATCGAGATTCTGGACAATGTCTCCGCCAGCACTATCAAGGGCTTGATGAAGGCGGCGCGAAGCGGCCCCGTGTTCAAGCCGAAGGCGGCAAAGCGAGCGGCATGAAAGCTCTGCTCGACACCAGCGTGTGCATCGACTTTCTGCGACGCCACGGGCCCACTGTCGAGCGGCTGATGGCATTCAAGTCCCGCGAAGTCATGATTCCCGCACATGCCGTTGTCGAACTTGAGCACGGCGTTTACCTCTCACAGCGTCGCAAACAGGCGCGCGAAGAGGTGGATCGCCTGTTCGCGAAATACCGAATTCTGCCGTTCGAAACCGCGGCCGCACGGCGCGCGGGATTGTTGATGTACGAACTGGCGCGTCAAGGTCTCACGATGAAGTACTTTGACCTCATGATCGCGGCGCAAGCGCTGGAGTCCGGCACCATGCTTGCGACTGCGGACAGCGATTTTGAACCGCTCTCCGGCGCCCGCGGCCTGAAACTTGCAAAGTGGACGTAGACCGCTTTGTGACGAAAAGGCTTAAGCCAAGCCAAACGCGCGCCGCGCTTCTGCGCGCAACGCCTTCTTGTCCGTCTTGTTGACCCCGGTCTTCGGCAAGGCATCCACTACCGTGATGCTGACCGGCACCTTGTACTTCGCAAGATTTTGCGCGCAATGTGCCAGCAACTCTTCGACCGTCGCACCCGCTTCAGCGCGCAACACCACGAACGAGCGCAGCACCTCGCCGCGATAGGCGTCCGGCGTGCCGACACTGGCCGCATCGACCACCGCCGGGTGCATGAACAGCACATCATCGACCTCACGCGGGTAGACGTTGTAACCGCCGACGATCACCATGTCTTTCTTGCGGTCACGAATGTAGAGATAGCCATCGGCGTCGAATTCGCCGATGTCGCCGGTGTACAGCCAGCCGTCGCGCAGGGCTTCGGCGGTCTCGGTGGGAAGGTTGCGATAGCCGCGCATGATCTGCGGGCCGCGCGCGCGAATCTCGCCGCGCTCGCCTGCCGCCAGCACCCGGGTTCCGGTTTCTGTATCGACGATCTGCACTTCAGTTGCCGCCAGCGCAATGCCGACCGAACCGGGCTTGCGCAAACCGGCGACCGGGTTGTAGGTGAGCACCGGTCCGGCCTCGGTCTGGCCATAGCCTTCGTAGATCGGGCAGCCAGCCGTCGCTTCCCAGCGCCGCAGGGTTTCCAGCGACAGCGGCGCCGAGCCGGAATAGCAGGTGTGGACGCGCGAGAAGTCCGTGCTGCCGAAATCCTCATGCGCCATCAGGCCGTTGAAGATGGTCGGGCTGCCGGGCAGGATTGTGATGCCTTCGTTTTCGATTGTCTGCAGGGTGTCGCGCGGATGGTAGCGCGGCAGGATCACCAGGCTGCCGCCGCAGTAGGCCGCCAGATGCAGGCCCATCGAGAGCGCATAGGTATGGAACAGCGGCATCACACAGAGAATCCGTTCGCCATCACGCGCGGTCGGCAACATTCCTTCGCGCTGGCTCACGTTGGTGGCCACCGCGCCGTGCGACAGGTTGACGCCCTTGGAGCGGCCGGTGGTGCCGCCGGTGTATTGAACGAAGGCCAGGTCGTCTGCGGCCGGCAGGCGGGCGGGCAGCGGCTGCGCAGTGGCTAGCCAGCGCACCACCTGTCCGCCGCCCGGCGCGATCGCCAGGGTGTGCGAAATGCGCAAGCGCTGCACAATCGGCGCGAGCATTTCCTGTTTGCCTTCATCATGAATCAGCAGCACCGGGGCGGCATCGGCCAGGATCGCTTCGAGTTCGCGCGCCGTGTAGAGCGGATTGAGCGGCACCACCTGCGCACCGACGGCATGCGCTGCGTAAGTGGCGACACATATCTCGATGCTGTTTGGCAGCAGGATGGCGATGCGCTCACCATGCAGCGATGCACCGCCGCACAAGGCATGCAGTTCGACCGCGCATCCGCCGACGCAAGCCAGCAACTCGCGGTAGTCGAGCCGCACCTCGCCGATGACAAGAGCCTGCCGCGCCGGCGCGCGAGCAGCGGTCTCGGCAAGCATATGGACGACTGTGGGAAATACCTTCGTCAGCATCCGTTCCAATTCGCAAGCCAACAGGACTACCGATCCAGCCCCAGCTTCTTGCACAGCAGCACCAGCGCCTCGTACATCACATGCGCGGCCAGCGACGCGGTCATGCCCAGATGATCATGCGGCGGGCTGACGGTATTGACATCCACCGCCACGATGTCGAGGCCGGCCAGGCCGCGCACCAGTCCGATGCCCTCGCGCGCCGACAGGCCGCCCCAGCTTGGAGTCGCCACCCCGGGCGCGCAGGACGGATCGAACGAATCCATGTCGTAGCACAGATACACCGGGCGGCCGCGCAGTTCGCGCTGCAACTCTTCGAGCATGGCCGGGATGCCGCGCCGCATCAGGTCGTTGAAGGTGACGATCTGATAGCCGAATGAACGCACGTAGTCAAAGCCGCCCTGCTGGTAGGTCGAACCACGAATGCCGATGTGGTACACCGCCGCCGGATCAACCCGCTTCTCCAGCGCCGCATGGGTGAACTGGGTGCCGGCGTTGTATTCGTCGCCCGGCGTGAACCGCATGGTGTCGGTGTGCGAGTCGATATGCACCACAGCGAGCGGCCCGTGCCGTGCGCTGAGCGCACGCATTTGCGGCAGCGATACGCTGCCGTCGCCGCCCATGGTGACCGGGATCACGCCGGCGTCGACCAATACACGGGTGGCAGCCTCGATCTTCTCGAACGCATCGGCGATCCGGCCCGGCACCACCCGCACGTCGCCACAATCCACCAGCCCGAGGCGCTCGACCGGGTGGTAGTCGGAAAGCTCAGGGTTGTAGGGACGCACCAGCCTGGACTGCTCGCGAATCGCGGAGGGCCCCTGGCGTGCGCCGACGCGGAACAAATGGGTGCCGCAGTCGAACGGCATGCCGAGCACCGCCGCCCTGGCGCCAGTCAGGTCATGCGAATACGGCGCCCCCATGAAGGTAAGCGGGCCGCCGCACAGGGCGTCCAGTTGCGTGGCGGCGTTCATCGTCTCACTCGATCCTGATGTTGTTGTCTTTGGTGACCTTGTTCCATACCCGGTACTCGGTCTCCAGCGACCTTTGGAATTCGGCCGGGGTGCCGGCCACCGGGGTCACGCCCAGGCCGGTATAGCGTTCGCGCACATCGGGCAGCGCAACGATTTTCGCGATCTCGTCGCGCAGGCGGTCCACCACTGCCTTGGGCGTGCCGGCCGGCGCAAGAAAGCCCCACCAGTTGTCGACGATCATGTTCTTGTAACCGAGCTCCTCGAAGGTCGGCACATCCGGCAACGGCCCGAAGCGCTTGGCGCTGGTCACGGCCAGCGCGCGCAGCTTGCCACCGGTGACAAACACCAGGCCGGAGGCCGAGCTGGAGATCGCGGCGTCGACCTGGTTGCCCATCGCGTCCTGCAGGGCCGGGGCCGAGCCCTTGTAGGGAATGTGGTTGAACTTCACCCCGGCCTGGGTCTCGAGAATCACACCCAGCAGATGGGTCAGGGACCCGGCACTGGCGTTGGCGATGGTGATCGCACCGGGGCTGGCGCGCGCCGCGCCGATCAGTTCGGCCATGCTTTTCGCGCGTTGCAGGGGTGCGAAAAAAATCTGCGGCGAGGTACCGACAATGGCCACCGGCGCGAAGTCCTTGAGCGGATCGTAGGGCAAGGTCGGCATCACCGTCGCATTGATCAGGAACGGGTTGTCGGCCAGCAGCAGTTGATGGCCGTCCGCAGGCGACTTGCCGACATGGGTGGTGCCGATCACCGTGCTCGCGCCGGGTCGGTTCATCACCAGCACTGTTTGCTTGAGGGCATCGGTAAGCTTGGCGCCGATCAGGCGCGCGATCACGTCCGAACTGCCGCCCGGCGGGTAGGGCACGGTGATCTCGACGGTCTTCGTCGGCCAGCCCTGGGCGCCGGCGCCCAGCGAGGCGGCCGACAGCAGGACAGCGCAAAATCGTGCTGCGAAACGCATGATGTTCTCCTGAAAAATCCGCGACTGCGGAAGCAGTCGCCACCCAGTCCCTCAACGCAAGATCAATGCCATTTCAAGCACGTCGCGCGAGGAAGGCTGCCATCCGCGCGGCTTCGTCACCTCAGCTGCGATAGCCGGTGCCGGCATGACGCTCAAGCTGACGCAGCAGGGCCGGCCATTCGCTGCCCACCGCATTGAAGCCGTCCTTGGCGTACATCGAGAGGCCGAGATTGATCGAGCGCTGCTGGGTTTCCTTCGACAGCGGGGCCAGTTCGCCGCCGCCGGACAAGGCATCGATCTGCTGGCGGCAGGCGGTCTCGATGCGATACATCCAGACAAAGGCCTCGCCGACGGTTTCGCCGACTGACAGCAGGCCGTGATTGCGCAGCACCAGGATATTGCGATCACCCAGGTCGGCGACGATGCGCGGCTGTTCGCTGGCGTCCAGCGCCGGGCCCTCGAAGTCGTGATAATTGAGCCAGCCCATCACGGTCAGCGCTTTCTGGCTGGCCGGCAACAGGCCCTGTTTCTGCATCGCCACCGCGGTGCCGAAACGGCTATGGGTGTGAATCACGCAATGCGCGCGCGGCACCGCCATGTGGATCGCGCCGTGGATGATGAAGCCGGCTGGATTGACGGCCTCGCCTTTGCCGCCCACCACCTTGCCGGTCTGGTCGACCTTGATCAGCGAAGAGGCGGTGATCTCGTCGAACAGCATGCCGAACGGGTTCAACAGGAAATGATGCTCGGGGCCCGGCACGCGGGCCGAGAAATGGGTGTTGTTGAGGTCGGTCCAGCCGTAAACCGCGGCCAATTGATAGGCGGCCGCCAGGTCGATGCGCATTTGCCATTCCTCGGCGCTGATGCCGGCCGGCGCCTGTTCCGAACGTCCGATGGATGAAACGACTGAGGCCATGCTGACTCCTTTTCGAAATTGCTGGTTGAGGGCGCGCGACCCGAATTCACGGCAGCCTGAGATCACAACAAGGGTCGCGGCAGGCGGTCCGCCTCGCCACGCACGGCCAAAATATGCCGCACCGCCGCAGACGCATTCGAGTGTAGCATCCGCAATTCCCGATCGACTGGAGCCGCTTGATGAAACGTTTGCATGTCCCTCTGATCCTGCTTGCGATCGCGCATTCGCTGTGCGCCACAACGGTCGGCGCACAAGCCTATCCGGCACGACCGGTGAAGCTGATGGTGCCGTTCCCGCCCGGCCAGGCCACCGATATCGTCGCGCGCATGGTGGCCGAGCGCCTGACCACCGTCTGGGGCCAGTCGGTGGTGGTCGACAATCGCGCCGGCGGCGGCGGCGTACCGGGCATGCTGGCGGGGCGCGATGCGCCAGCCGACGGCTACACCATCACCCTTGGGACCAGCGGCACCATCGGCGTCAACCCGGGCATCTATGCGAAGCTGGCCTACGACCCGGTCAAGGAATTCGCGATGGTCGGCGGCATGTTCACCGTGCCGCTGATGCTGGTGGCGCATCCGACACTGCCCTACAACAACGTGAAGGAACTGGTGGACGCCGCGAAAAAGGCGCCGGGCAGCATCAACTGGGCCTACCCCGGCACCGGCACCTCGCAGCACCTGACCGGTGAATTGTTCAAGTCACTCGCCGCGGTGGACCTTACCGGCATTCCGTACAAGGGCAGCGGCCCGGCGATGACCGATCTGCTGGGCGCCCAGGTGAAGCTGATGATGGACAGCCTGGCCTCGGCGTTGCCGCATATCAAGGCCGGCAAGATCAAGGCCATCGCCATGACCACCGCGCAACGCGTGCCGCAATTGCCTGAGGTTCCGACCATCGCCGAATCGGGTTTTCCCGGCTTCGAAGGCGTCGGCTGGGGCGGACTGGTGGTACCGATCGCGACACCGAAAGATATTGTCGACAAGATCTCGGGGGATGTACGGAAGATCCTGCTTGACCCGGCGATGCAAGCGCGCATCGTCGAGCGCGGCGCGATCGCCGATCCGCGCACTTCGACGGAATTCACGGCCTTCGCCAAGGCCGAGGTTGTGAAATGGGCCGACATCGCCAGACAATCCAAAATACGTGTTGAGTAAGACTGACGGAGACCAAGATCGATGGATGCAAGCACCAAACTCGCCGCCGGCGGGCATGAGAAGTTCCCTGAAGGCGTGGAATTGCGGCGCGCGGGCGGCGTGCTCAATCTCAGCATAGACCTACCCGACAACATGAACCGCCTGCTGCCCGCCGTACTGCAACGTATGGCGATGGTCGCCGATGCCCTGCGCGAGGATACCGAAACACAGGTGCTGGTGATCAGCGGCGCGGGTGACGACTATTTCTCGATGGGCATCATGAACCCGGAGATTCGCGCCAGCTACACGAAGGAGCAGATCATCGGCCTGGTGCGCATGGCCAACCGCACTTTCGACGCCATCGAGGCGCTGCCGCAGATCGTCATCGCCGCCATCAATGGCAAGGTGCTGGCCGGCGCGGTGGAGCTGTGCCTGGCCTGCGATCTCCGCTATGCCGCGGCGCACGCGACACTGTGCATGCCGGAGGCGCAGTGGGGTGGTTTTCCCGGTGGCGGCGGTCCGGTGCGGCTGCCGCAGATCGTCGGTCGCGCGCGGGCGCTGGAGTTGATCTGCACGGCTCGCGAGATCGATGCGAACGCGATGCAGGAATACGGCCTGGTACAGGCGGTCTATCCGGCGACCTCGATGCGTGAAGCCGTGGCGACGACTGCCGCGCGCATCGCGGCCAACGGGCCGCTGGCCACGCGCGGCGCCAAACGCATCGTCAACACCCGCCTCGCACCCGGCTTCCAGCCGGCGCGGGAACTGGCCGATTCGTTGCGCCACGCCCTCGAATGGAGCCATGACGTCGACGAGGGGCACGCCGCCCATCGTGAAAACCGCACTGCGAAATTCATCGGACGATAGGCAAGCCACCATGTCCCGCCACCTCCCTTGCAGTCGCGTCATGCACTGCCTTCTGGCCGCCGGACTGATCGCCTGCACCGCACTTGCGTCGGCACAATCCTGGCCCTCCAGACCGGTGAAAATGATCGTCCCGTTCGCGGCGGGCGGCGCGACCGACACCGTGGCGCGCCAGCTTGGCGCGAGGCTGCAGGAGGTGCTCGGGCAATCCTTCATTGTCGAGAACCGCACTGGCGCCAACGGCAACATCGGCTCCGATTTCGTCGCCAAGGCACCAGCCGACGGCTACACCCTGCTGGTGGCCGACCTCGGCACGTTCACCAGCGGGCCTGCGGTCTATCCGAATCTGCCGTTCGACCCCTTGAACGATTTCAAGCCGATCACCATGCTGGTCGGCTCACCGTATGGTTTGGCTGTCAACCCCGCATTGCCGGCGAACACCGTCGCCGAACTGATCTCCTACGCAAGAGCCAATCCCGGCAAGTTCAATTACGCCATGCTCGGCAACGGCAGCGCCTCGCATCTCGCGGGCATCGAGCTCGGCGCCCGCGCGAACCTCGCGTTTACCTTCGTGCCCTACAAGGGCGGCGCACCGGCGCTGACCGACGTCGCCGCCGGCCAGGCCCAGGCACTCGGCATCGCCATGCTCTCGACTTATCCCTTCGTGCGCGCCGGCAAGCTTAGGCTGGTCGGCGTCATGAGTCGCGAGCGGCTGAGTTTTCTGCCCGACGTGCCCACCGTGGCGGAATCGGGTTTTCCGGGATTTGTCGCCGGGCAGTGGCAGGCGTTCTACGGCCCGAAGGGATTGCCCAACGACATCGCCGATCGGTTGCGTGCCGAGACCAGTCGCTTCCTGAACACACCGGAAATGAAAAAGCGCTTCGCCGATCAGGGCGGCGAAGTCGCTACCGGTACGGCCGAGGAGCTTGCGCGATTCGTGGGCGACGAAAAGGCCAAGTTCGCGCGATTGGTGAAGGAACACAACATCAAGCTCGATTGAGCGCTGGCAGCGTACCGGCCAGCGCGTTTGCGAGCCACGGAAATCAGTTCCACTTCGACAGGGCAGGGGCAGCATGCATGAACACTGACAAGTCGGCAGGCCAGCCGCCCGGCGCCCTCGACGGTGTCCGGGTGCTCGACATGACCGGCGTCGGCATGGGCCCGTGGGCAACGCAGATGCTGGCCGACATGGGCGCCGACGTGATCAAGGTGGAGTCGCCCGGCGGCGGCGACATCTTCCGCCATGTGCACCCGCAGCGCCACGCCGGCATGAGCCATGCCTTCCTGAACCTCAATCGCAACAAGCGCAGCATCGTGCTCGATGCGAAGGTGGCGGCCGAGCGCGCCGCCCTGCTCGCCCTGATCGATCGCGCCGACGTGTTCGTCTCGAACGTGCGGCCGCAGGCCCTGGCGCGTCTCGGCCTCGACTACCCGCAATTGCGTGAACGCAATCCGCGCCTGATTTACTGCGGCTGCTACGGCTATTCCGAGGCCGGCCCCTACGCGGGGCGCCCCGCGGTGGACGACACCATCCAGGCCGCCTCGAGCCTGGCCTGGTTCCAGGGCGGAGAGGCCGGGCCGCCGCGCTATGCCAAGAGCATCATCGCCGACAAGGTCGCCGCGCTATGGGTGGCGCAGGCGATCGCCATGGCGCTCTACGCGCGTGAACGCTCCGGTGTCGGCCAGGCGGTCGAGGTGCCGATGTTCGAAAGCCTGGTCGCCTTCATGATGATCGAGCATCTGGCCGGGCGCACCTTCGTGCCGCCGGCCGGACCGGCCGGCTACAACCGCATCACCTCCGACCATCGCAAACCATTCCGCACCCTTGACGGCTATCTCGCGGTGGTGCCGTATACCGATCCGCAGTGGCAGCGTTTTTTCGCGCTGGCCGAGCGGCCCGATCTCGGCGCCGATGCGCGCTTCGCGAAACTCAACGAACGCAGCCAGAACATCGGTGATCTGTATGCGCTGCTCGAACCGATCCTGGCGGCGCGCAGTACCGCACAATGGATCGCGCTCCTTGAATCGGCCGACCTGCCGTTCGCGCCGGTCAACTCGGTCGATGACCTGCTGGCCGACCCGCATCTGCAGGCGACCGGCTTCTGGCATTCGATGCAGCACCCGACCGAAGGCCAACTGACCCTGCCGGGCATCCCGGTGCATTACTCCGCCACCCCCGGCAGCATTCGCCGCCCGCCTCCAACCTATGGCCAGCACACCGCCGAAGTGCTGGCCGAACTCGGCATCACCCTGCCCGCAAAGGAATGATCATGGCCACCCCGCCCTTGACCTGCCGCGCGCGCGCATTCGCCTGCTGCGCGCTCGCCGTCATCGCCTGCGGCAGCGCCGGCGCACAGGAGTACCCGTCACGGCCAATCCGTTTCGTGGTGGCCTTCCCGGCCGGCAGCGGCATCGACACCATGAGCCGCGTGATGTTGGACGACATCCGCAAGGCGACCAATGCCAACTTCGTGATGGACTACAAGCCCGGCGCCTTGGGCCAGATCGGCACCGACTTCACCGCCAAGGCGGCACCCGATGGCTACACCGTGATGGTGTCGTCCAGCGCAACCCACTC